>CAJTWX010000059.1:0-7953 GCA_910580155.1 uncultured Alphaproteobacteria bacterium | reverse complement strand
TACCGGTAGATCCTACAAAATTCCGTTTTGATATAGAAGTTTATGTTCCTAATCCGGATGACATTATTATTGCTCCCGAACGTGTGTGGCGTGATAATATTTTCACATACATAGATTTGGGTGAAAAGGCGTTAACGGCTGTTCAGCGCCCGATTATCACCTTGATTGTAGAGCGCTCCGAAACGCCGGTCGGCTTCCGTTCTGCCGGACCAAATAACAGATTGATTATTGTTGAGGGAATGGGAGATATGGTAATGCGCAGCGGCAAACGCATTGTTTGTTTAAAATTGCGCCGTGCCGATTCGGATGGACTTGAAAATACTGTATATGCGAAAACCAATGACTGGGATTTGCAAACCGGATATGCGTCAAATCCGTCTTCGGGCAAAGGCGGTAATTCGCAAGTTGAAAATGTGTATGGCGATAGCGCTGAATTTAATATATCGAAACCTGATAATGCAAATACCCAAAAAACAGAGCAGTCATTCTTTAATAACAGCAGCTTTTTGAATTCGGCAAATCAGTCGGGCGGAGCAGGCGGGGCAAATCTGCAGGGGCTTGAAACTTTACCTAAAGTGACGCCGATTACAGGACAGCCGCAGCCACCAGCAAATAACACCAGCACGGGAAATAATGACAAATTAACCGGACAATATGATATAAAAGCCGGACAAGCCGAGATTGTAACGCCAGATTATAATAACAAGAATGTGGATGTCAGTGTGTCATATCAGCCGAATGTCCAACAGGAAACAGCGGCAGATGCGGTAGCTGCCGCAGCACGGCTTGGCGGAAATTCGCAAAATAATTCCAGTCCTGTTTTAATAGCTCCAAAAGTATCAGCTTCAAATAACAATGCTGTTTCGGCAGAAACGGAGGCATTATTAAAAGAATTTCGCAGCGGCAAAGCGTTTGAGCGCACATCTGAAAGCAATATTTCCATAGAATTGGGAACAGATGAAAATGTAAATAATTTGGAAAAATTATGGAATGATATATCCAAACGCTATTCCGCGGCACTGGGGGCATATCATCCGTTCTATTCTGTGGATACAGCAGCAGACGGACAGGGAAAAGAAGTTTTTCATTTACGTGTCGGTCCAATCAAGTCTTTGGAAGACGGGGATAATATCTGCAGTCAGTTAGGCCGAAACGGAATCTTTTGCAGTGTGGTAAGGATACAATGAACGATAATACCCGTTTTGAAGAATATGAACAAAAAACCCGAAGGATAATTCTTGTTATCGGAATTATCGCCGGTTTGCTGTTTTTATTCGGGCTGCTTATTTTAAGCACGGATGATGAGGTTTATAACCCTGAAGAAGATGCGCCTGTCTTTACGGAAAACCAAGATATTCTGCCGGATTTGGAAGGCGATAGCGATTCCCTGTTTATTGATACCGAAGATGAAAGCGTTGCCGAAAATAAAAAGCCGATAAAAATCCGCCCCGAACAAATAAATATGAATAAGTTTATTATTGGGATGGACAGGCTTAACCAGAGTATTTTAACCATCGGTACGGACGGCAGCGAAAGCATACACATTGAACGGGTAGAGCTGGTAGAAGAAACAGAAGATGGTTTTGAGTTTCGCGACAGATGCAAAAACAGAGATTTACGTGGAGAGGAAACGTGCGATGTTCACATTACTTGGGAGCCTCACTTGCCCGGAAATGTGCAAAATAATTTCAAAATTATTTGGTATGAAACGCGATTAGACCGTTCCAGTGCCAAGGCTGAAATTGTCAGTATTAAGGGAAGCGCCGTATATCCTGAAGATAATCGTCAGATGTGTGATAGTGCAGGCGGGTGCTCTTTTGATGGTTCGGGATTTGGTGCACACCGTTTGGCTATAGGGCCGAATGGCGAAATTATCGGCTATATAGATGAGGCTGGAAATGTGCACGACAAAGACGGAAATATTATCGGCCGTGTTAATGAGAATGGATTAGTTGTTGACGCCGAAGGCAATATCATCGGTGTAGCACAAAATATGCGTTTGGCGTATGATAAAGACGGAAATCTGATTGGTTATGTCCGAACAGACGGTACAGTGGTTAATGCTCAGGGGGAAGTTATTGGCAGAGTCTTGCCGGATGGAACTATTGTTAATGATAAAGGTGAAATTATAGGCAAAGCCGTTGATGCCGGATTCGTATATGATAAAAACGGTAAAATTATCGGGAGGGTAATGCCGGATGGTCGGGTTGTCGATATAAATGACCCGAACAAAACGATTGGCTATTTAAATGCAAACGGCGAAGTTGTTGATGAAAATGGCAATGTTGCAGGTTGGGTAACAGCTTCAGGGCGAGTGGCTCTGGATGAAGACGGCAATGTCTTGGGAATTGTTATGCCTGATAACAGCGTAGTAGATAAAGATGGCAATATTGTCGGCTATGTAGATGAAAACGGAAATGTGTATAAATTGTCAGAAAATAAAATCGGCTCCAACGGTGACAGCCGTAAACTCGTATATGATAAGGATGGCAAGGCCATTGGTTATATTGATGAAAACGGTAATGTCGTAAAATTTGCTGATAAGGATAACGGAAATATAATCGGCAAAGCAGGAATGTCGCGCCGTTTGGCATATGACAAAGATGGTAATGTCATCGGTTGGGTAGATAAAGACGGTACAGTCCGCGATTTCAAAGGAAATATAATAGGCAAAGTTGATAAAGACGGCAATATTATTGATAAAGATGGCAATATTATTGGTAAAGCCGGAGCCTATTCCAAGTTAGCCTTGGATGAAAACGGCAATGTTATCGGATATATTGACGATAAAGGTAATGTGTATGATGATAAAGGTAACATTATCGGCTATGTAGATGAAAACGGCAATATCATCGGAACACAATCAGATGCAGAAACAGCAAAAAAACAACGTCTGGCAATTGGCAAAGATGGTAAAGTTATCGGTTATATTGATGAAAATGGCAATGTTATAGATTTTGATGGTAACATTATCGGCAAAGTCGATAAAGATGGTAATATTATTGATAAAAACGGCCAGATAATCGGTAAAGCCGGCGATTATAAAAATCTGGCGTATGATAAAAACGGCAACGTCATTGGTTATATAGACGACAAGGGACGTGTGATTGGCAAAAACGGAGAACTGCTCGGTTATGTTGATAAAAATGGCAATATTATCGGAACAGACGGAACAATCAAGGGCAAAGCAGGAATGTCCCGCCGTTTGGCATATGATAAAGATGGCAACGTTATCGGTTATGTAGATCCGGACGGTACGGTGAGAGACTTCAAAGGCAATATTATCGGTCATCTTGATGCAGATGGCAATATTGTTGATGCTAATGGACATATCATCGGCAGAGCCGGAGAACTGCGCGAGTTGGCATTGAACGATAAAGGGGAGGTTATCGGCTACATAGATGAAAAAGGGCGCGTAATAGACGAAAACGGTAATATTATCGGTGTTGTAGATAAAGACGGGAACATCCGAGCTTCCTGTGGGAGAATAATCGGGGAAATAGGAAATTATAAGCGTTTGTCGTATGATAAGGACGGCAATGTGCTTGGCTATATAACATCGGATGGTCTGGTAAAAGGTTTTGCGGATAACCTTATCGGAAAATTGCTTTCAGATAACAATATTGCCGACCGACAGGGACGTATAATTGGCAAAGCCGGCGAAATATGGAAAAAATTAGCAATAAGCAAAGACGGAACGGCTATCGGCTACCTAAACGAAAACAATATTGTTATAGATGAAAAAGGAAATAAAAAAGGTTTCGTGGATGAAATCGGACAGGTAATAAGCGCCGGAAACACCAAAATTGGGCAAAGTTGCATAAAAAGGAATGTGGTAACCAATAAAAACAATATTATTATCGGATATCTTGAAAAAGATGGAACTTTTAAAAACTTCAAAAATAAAAGCATCGGCAGAAAAGAAAATAATAATATTATCAATGCCAAAGGAGAGCTTATCGGGAAAATCGGAAAGCTGACGGATTTGGTATGGCAAAAAAATAAAGGGATAATCGGCTATATAGATAACAGCGGAATTCTGCGTGGCGATGAAAATGATATGCTGGGCATTATCGATGATGCAGGAAATGTTCTATCAGTCAAACGTAATATAATTGGCAGTGTTGCCGCTGATAATAAAACGCTGTTAAGTGCCGGAAAAGAAAAAATCGGTGTTAAAAAAGATGGAAATATTGCTGTAAACGATGCCGGAAAAATCATCGGTTATGTTAATGACAGGGGGGAGGTTATTGCAGTAGGCGATGTCCTCTGTCCTGCTTGCGGAAATGCTCAAATTGCTTATAATAGCGAAGGAAAAATCATCGGTATTTCAGATGAAAACGGCAATATCATAAATGCGGATGCAAATGTTTTGGGCAAAGCTGACACAGACGGAAATGTTGTATCGTCTTCGGGAAACGTAATCGGCAAAGTCGGCAAAACGGGTAAACTGGCATATAATGCTGAACGGAAAGTGATAGGATTTGTTGAAGACAATGGGATAGTCCGCAACTTCAACGAAAATATTATTGGTTTTATGGATGAAAACGGCGAAATATATCAAAATACAAATGACATCATCGGTAGTGTCGGCAAAAAAGGAACCGTTGTCGTAAATAAGGGGAAAACTGTCGGGTATATCGGAGAAAACAATGTTGCGTATGATTTTTCGGGAAAAGTTATCGGCAAATCCCTAACAAGCGGAGACGTTACCGATGAATATAACCGTTCTGTTGGCAAAGTCGGACGCTATGTTGATTTTGCGCTGGATGAAAATGGTAATGTAATCGGGTATGTCGGGGCAGATGGCAAGATATATCATACCAATGACGAACTTTTAGGCTTTACGGATAATGACGGCAACGTTTATTGTATAACGGATGAAATATTAGGAACTGCCGGTATAAGTAAGCGCTTGGCCTACGATGAAAACGGTAATGTTATCGGATATATAGACGAAGATGGTTCTGTTCGCGATTTTAATGGTGAGTTAATCGGATATCTCGGAGAAGATGGTACAATCCACGATGTTAATGGTAATATTATCGGTTATGCCGGAGATTTTGCTAAAGTTGCAGTTGATGAAAATGGCAATATTATCGGCTATATAGATGAAAACGGGCTGGTTATCGGTAATGACGGTAAAGTAGTAGGAATCGTTGCAGAAGATGGAACTGTTTACGGCAGTAATGGCGAAATTATCGGCCGCATTTCTCCAAAAGCAGATGACAAATTAAGCATAACGACCCGCCGTGCCGTTTTGGATAAAGACGGCAATGTTATCGGCTATATAGATGAAAACGGTATCCCACGGGATTTTAACGGCAATATTCTCGGAACGCTGCAAGAAGACGGAACAATTGTCGATGCAAATGGTAATATTATCGGAAGAGCCGGCGGCAATATGGAGTTTACGGTAGATGCAAACGGTAATATTATCGGAGTGGTTGGCGATTATTCAAATCTTGTTGTCGATGAAAACGGTAATATTATCGGTTATGTCGACAAAGATGGTAAAGTTCACGATTTGAACAACATTATTATCGGCTATGTAGATGAAGACGGTAATGTCTTTACTTCTCACGGTGTGAAAATCGGAGCAGTCATTAAAAAAGATATGATAGCTCTTTCTCCAAATGGTTATAGTTTGGGAATAATAAATAACCGCGGGGAAGTCGTTAATAATAAAGAAGAAGTTGTCGGCAAGCTTCTTCCAAATGATTTAATCAGAGATATCGAAAACAAAAAAATTATCGGTAAAGCTGTTCTTGGCGGAATGGCTGTCGGTTGGGGGTGTAATTATTATGGCTTTGTCGAACAAGACGGCAAAATCAGAAAAGACAATAAAGATACCGGATACCAAATGCTGTTTGACAGAAGTGTTGTTGATAAAAATGGAAAATATGCCGGAGATATTGTCAAAATCGGCTGGGTGAGAGATGATAAATGCAATCTTATCGGTAAGGTCAGATATGACGGATATGCATATAATGACCAAGGCGAAGGTATTGGTTGTGTTAATCCTGACGGCGGCGTATTAAATATGGACGGCAAACTGATTGGCAAAGTCTATGAACCGGCATATGCTACGTATTATAACGGCAAAATGATGGGGCAGCTCAGTTCGGATGGAACCGTCAGAAATGGAAAAAATGTTATCGGTTGTGCAAATTTTGACGGCGAAATCTTAAACAGGGACGGTTTTATTATCGGGCAGGTAATGGATAAAGCTCAGGCGTATAATCTGAATGGCGAATATATTAATAATCTTTCGCAATACGGATATGACAGTAGAACAGTCATTCCGGAAACGCAGATTTTACAAAACCGGCTGCTGATAAATGGCAAAAAAGAAATAAAAGGCGTAATTCTTCCTGAAAAAAATGTGATGGTAGATTCAAACGGCGGCGTAATCGGGCACATATTTGCCGACGGGTATATATATAACCAAAAAGGAATTGCTGTAGACAAGTTTTCTTATGATGGTTATGCCTTTAACGCCGGTAAGCCGCTGACGCTGCTGCCCAAAGGCAATGTGGTAGATTTCTTTGGCAATTACATCGGTTTTGTAAACGATAATGGTGATGTTATAGATTTGTATGGCAAAATATATGGTCGGATTGATGCTAAAGGGCGGATGTTTGATAATAAAGGCATCTATAAAGGCGGTGTTGTGAAAACCGGTGTCGGAATAGGATATGATGGTTCGTATCTGGGATATGTCAGCAAAAGCGGCAAAGTAATTGACGCAGACGGAAGTGTAAGCGGCAATGTCTGTGCTGATGGGCATATATTGGACATAAATAAAAAAATAGTCGGTGAAGTAATCTCGGAAAATTTGGTGATTGATGTATTTGGCAATGTTAAAGGGTATCTCAACGCGTTAGGGGACATTATTGATGTGAACGATAATATAATCACCACGGTTTTGCCTGGCGGCGCCTCTAATAAAAACTATAGCGTATTGAAAAATGGTGTTGTTTTAAATTACTCCGGCAAAATACTTGGTCAGATAGTGGCAAACGGAAGCGTCATTACCCGTAACAGCAAGAAAATAGGTAAATTATTAAGTTCCGGACAGGCTGTTGATGAAAAAGGAGCCCTCATCGGTGAAATTGTTGATGGAGATATTGTTATAAATGAGCAGGATAAGGTTATCGGATATGTTAACCGCGAGGGAAAAGTGCTGAATTTTGAACATTCAACAATCGGTAAAGTCATTTCTGCAAATTTAGTTGTAGATAACAATGGAAAAATTATAGGACATACCTATAAAATAGGTGCTAATATATTAAGCAATGATGGTAAATACTTTGGACGCTTGGCTCCCGATGGCAGTGTATTAAGCATAACAAACGGCAAAATCGGGTATTTGAAAAGCAATGGGTCTTTTGTTAATACCCAAAACAAAGTATCCGGCTATGTATTAGAAGAAGTCGCTCAAAATCGGAGGAACTGATTTGCAGATTAAAGTATCTAAATTCAAACGTTTTATTTTGGGCGTTCTTTTACTATTTGGAATGATGGGAAGTGCTCAGGCCGCAGATATAAGCGCCATAGACTATAATGGTAATCTTATCGGGAAAGTAATACCAGACGGCTCGGTTGTAGATTTTAATAATGAATTGATTGGCCGCATTACGGCAGATGGTTTTGCCGTAAATGAAGAAAATATTCTGATTGGCGGTATTGTACCGCAGGGAATAGCTATCTCATACAATAACAGTGTTTTGGGAAAAGTAAATAATGATGGTAGTGTTACCTCGGCAACAGATGATTATCTTGGAAGAGTTTTGCCGGATGGTCTTGTTGTAAACGATAATTATGATATATTAGGTGCCGTTGTTTCTCCGGGGTTGGTTTATGATGATAAAGGCAAAATTGTCGGCCGCGTATCGGGAGATGGTAATCTTTATAATTTATCCGGTGAAAAAAACGGATATATAACAGCGT
>CAJTWX010000058.1 GCA_910580155.1 uncultured Alphaproteobacteria bacterium | reverse complement strand
TACGCTGGTTTATACCGACTATATTCTCTCTTCGGTGATAGATATCTTAAAACGCCATCCGGAGCTTGAAAGCGGAATGCTGTATGTTTCTGACCATGGCGAATCTTTGGGTGAAAAAAATATTTATCTGCACGGGTTGCCGTATGCTATTGCGCCTGATGAGCAGAAAAAAGTGCCAATGATATTGTGGCTCTCGCCAAGTTTGCAGCAGGCGGAAAATATTGATATTTCCTGTCTTAAAAAAGCGGCGGCGGAAAATTCTTATTCGCACGATAATTACTATCATACAGTCCTCCGCCTTTTGGGTATCAGCAGCAACACATATAATGACAAGCTTGACCTGCTGGGGCAGTGTATAAAGTAATTTGCTTTTTTATTGACAAACGGGGTGGCGTCTTTTAATATCCTGACAGATAAAGTTTATTATTATTCAGACCCCGTACCAAGGATACGGTAATTATGTTTTATGGCCACTATTAAAAGTAAATCAGAAAAAGAAAAACGTTGTGAGCAGATTTTTCAGCGTATTCAGTTAATTTTACTGGTCGGGATGTTTGTTTTATTACTTCCGGACTGGAAAATCAGTGTTTGTGCATTCTATGCATTGATATGGAACTTTGTAAAGTATGAAAAAGGACGCACAGACTGGGTTGTCGACGAATATGAAGACGGTTATCCCGAAGAAGGGCTGCGTGTTATGTTCAAAAGCTGGAAATGGCTGTCGCTGCAACTTGTGTTGTTATATGCTTTACTGGTATGGATTTCGCAAAGTGTTTCAGTTTTGTAGTATTTTTCTTTATTACCAAAAAACAGCGCGGATACGGTGGTATCGGGCGCTGTTTTTTGTGTGCAGAGATTACTCGAGAGCTGTGGGCAGACGTTCGTAAAAACTTTTAAGTTCTTTGTGCCAGGCGTCATATTTATAACGCTTAAAGGTCATCTGGCGGCAGCACTCTATCCGGCGGGCGACCTCGTCACGGAACAGCATATATTCCTTTGGGAGGTTGCGGCGCTCTTTTGCGGAGAGTTCGTTTTGGGCGGCGATGCGGTTTTGTAAAATTGCAAAATTGCAGTAGATATCGCCGAATGAGCCGAGGCTGTTTTCCATAAGCTCCTGAACATTGATGTTCAAAATTTGCTCGATATTCATAATGATTATGGTTAATAATTAGTGTTCGGTCGGTAATGTATGCGCTTTTTATCCGGATGTCAATATAATTTAAAAAAATGCTTGACTTAGAGGTAACTCTAAATGTTACAGTAAGGACAGAATCGGCAGGCGGACAGCTCGTTTTGAGGATATCCTATTGTCATAACATATTTTTAGAGAGGAAATGATGTCATATTTGGATAATGTTAATTCACCGGCGGACGTGAAAAAATTGTCTGTTGAAGAATTGGAGGGGGTTGCAGAAGAAGTGCGTGCGGCAGTTTTGAAACGTGACAGCCTTATCGGCGGGCACGTTGGGCCAAACCTCGGGATGGCAGATGCGATTATTGCGCTGCATTATGTTTTTAATTCGCCCGTAGACAAGATTGTGTTTGATGTGTCGCACCAGTGCTATCCGCACAAAATTTTGACCGGACGCAAAAACGGCTTTTTGACCCCCGAAGATTATGGCAAAATTACCGGCTATACCAATCCGAATGAAAGCGAGCACGACCTGTTTACCATTGGGCATACATCGACCTCCTTATCGCTTGCTTCCGGTTTGGCGAAAGCGCGGGATTTGAAAGGCGAAAAACACAATGTGATTGCGGTTATCGGCGACGGGTCGCTTTCCGGCGGCGAGGCTCTGGAGGGGCTTGATTTCGGTGGGTCGGAACTTAACAGCAACTTTATTGTGGTGGTGAATGACAACCAAATGTCGATTGCCGAAAATCACGGCGGGCTGTATAAAAATCTGGAACTTTTGCGGCAGACGAACGGCAAGGCAGAATTGAATTTGTTTAAGGCATTCGGATATGACTATGTTTATGTGAACGACGGCAATGACATTGCAACGTTAATTAAGGCATTTGAAAGCGTGAAAGACAGCGCAAAACCGGTGGTTGTGCATCTGAACACCAACAAAGGCAAGGGCTATGCGCCGGCGGAGCAAAACAAAGAGCCGTGGCATTGGAGAGTGCCGTTTGATGTTGAGAGCGGCAAACCGACGGTTGATTTCGGCGCAGGCGAAACGTATAACGATATTACCTATAATCTGCTGACCGATAAGATTAAACAGGGTGACAATGTGGTTTTGATGACGGCGGGAACACCGGGTGTGTTTGGCTGGAATGCGGAAAAGCGTGCGGCGCTCGGGGCGCACTATGTGGATGCGGGAATTGCCGAAGAGCATTGTGTGGCGATGGCCTCTGCATTGGCTAAAGGCGGGTGCAAACCGGTTTTTTGCGTGATGAGTTCGTTTATTCAGCGCACATATGATCAATTGTCGCAAGATTTGGCGCTGAACTGCAATCCGGCGGTTATTCTCGTTTTTGGAGGCGGGTTGTCGGGGGCGGATGCAACGCATCTTTGCACATTTGATATGGCGATGATGTCGAGCATTCCGAATTTGGTTTGTCTGGCACCGACGAACAGAGAAGAATATGTGGCGATGCTGAATTGGAGTTTAGCGCAAAACGAGCATCCGGTGGTTATCCGCGTGCCGGCGGGTGCTCCGGTTGCCGGTTCTGTTTCGCCGATTGCGCTGCATCGTTCGGAAGTGGCGGAGCAGGGGAAAGACGTGGCGGTTTTGGCGCTCGGTAACTTTATGAAACTCGGGCGCGAGGTGGTGGCAGCGTTGAAAGAAAAAGGCTTAACCCCGACGCTTGTCAACCCGCGGTTTTATAATGCGGTAGATGAGGTGCTTTTGAGCGAGCTTAAGAAAAATCATAAACTCGTTATTACGCTTGAAGACGGCGTTTTGGACGGCGGGTTCGGCGAAAAAGTCGCGCGTTTCTTCAGCGCAAGCGATGTCAAGGTTTTTGCATACGGTGGCAAAAAGGAATTTACCGACCGCGAGCCGGTGGAGAGTATCTATGAGCGCTGCCGCCTGACCGTGCCGCAAATACTCGAAAATGTATTGAGCTTATTGATGTAATATATTTATAGCAGCCCTTGGAAACGGGGGCTTTATATTTTGTTTGACTTTTTTGGAGGGATTGGGCTATATTGACAAGGTATTATGTTTTGAGGACATAGGATGAGAAGAAACGTTAATTATGAACTGGTGGAGAAACAGCGGGCGTTTCGCGCGTTTTACAGGGAAAAACTTGAGGGGGATTATCAGGAGCTTGAGGAAAAGCGCAAGCCGTATCTGAAAAGTTTTTATTGGCGGGCGGCTATTCTGGCGGCGTTTTTGTTTGCCAGCTATTTCTGTGGAATTATGAAATATATGGTCGAAAAGGATAATGACACGGCGGGAACAATCTGGGGCTTCGCCGTGCTTTTTTGGTGTGTGTATTGGTGGTGTCCGGTAGAAAATTATAAAACAGATACGAAAAAGCTGGTGATGAATAAAATTCTCTCGTTTTGGGGCGATTTAACTTATCACACTTGTCCGGGGGCGGTGCATTCGCCGGAGGTTTTGAAGCAGTCGCGGCTGTTTGGCAGCTTTAACCGGCGAGAGTATGACGATTGT
Source organism: uncultured Alphaproteobacteria bacterium (assembly GCA_910580155.1). GTDB lineage: Bacteria > Pseudomonadota > Alphaproteobacteria > RF32 > CAG-239 > CAG-267. The sequence continues at coordinate 6,646 of CAJTWX010000058.1, read as the reverse complement.
TTTGAGGGGAGTTATAACGGGGTGAAAATCGCCGTTTCGGAGCAGGAATTGCGCGATGTGCGCGGCACTGGGAAAAACAAGAGAGATGTGCAGGTCTTTAAAGGGATTTTGATTTCTTTGGATATGCCAAAACGATTTCACGGACAAACAGTGGTTCACGCAAAGGGATGGGGTGTTGTTATTGTGGTTGCCGTTATTGCGTTGTTTTGTTGTTTGTCGGGGGCAGCAATGTATAGGAATGTGCTGGACAGGAGGGATGCTTTGGCCTTTATGACGTTTTTTCCGGTGTTAGTGTTTTTTTTGTGTGGCGGATATTGGATTGTTAAAGATTTGTTCGGCAGAAAAAGAAAAAAAATGCAGGAAGTGGCGCTTGAGGATGTGATGTTTGATAAGCATTGGCAAGTGGAATCCACTGACCAGATTGAGGCGCGATATGTGCTGACGCCGGCGTTTATGGAACGGATGCTGGTGGTGAAAAGGCGGTTTAAAGGCAATAAAATCGAGTTTTCGTTTTGGAACAATAAAGTGTTGATAGCGGTACATACGGGCAAGGATATGTTTGAAACCACCTCGCTGTTTACACCGGCGCTTGATTATCGCAAGGTGCGTGAGGTGGTTTATCAGTTTTACAGTGTATTTTCGGTGGCGGACGTGCTGCTGGGAATGAAGGAGAAGAATAAATGAAGAAGTATTTATGTTATATGGCGGCTGTTTTGGCAGCGGCAAATGCGGCAGAGGCCAAACGCGATTTTTATGTGGAGAAAGAAGTACGCTGCGGTGCAGGCGAGATGTGTTATGAAGCGGTAAGCGGAATGCCGCTCAATGGTGTGCTCCGTCGGTATTATGCGGATGGCGTGGTGCGTGAGGATATTAACTATGCAAACGGCGTTAAGGATGGCGTGACACAACTATATTTTCCGGATGGTGAACAGCAGGCATATATGGTGTATCAAAACGGTGTGCTTGAGGGTGGGGGTTCCACCTATTATAACAGCGGCAATATGGAATATGAAACTTCTTATGCCGGCGGTAAGATGCACGGGGCGCGCAAGGGCTATTATGAAGACGGAACGCTGATGTTGGAGACGGAATATGTTAATGGTGTCAAAAACGGGCGTGAGCGGCGTTATTATGCTGATGGCAAGCTTAAGAGCGAGATTGTATTTAATATGGGGGCAATAACGGCAGCGAGCTGTCGGACAGCTGACGGGCAGCGCATTGATTTTACGGACAGAGCAGGTGCGTATTTGCTTATCGGTCGGACACCCTGCGGGGCGTATTAGGCACTCAGGCGTTCTTCGTATTTGCGGATAATCTCGGCGGTAACTTCCTCAATTGTGCCGCCGGCGTTAATGACGATAAACCGTTCCGGTTCTTTCTGTGCAAGTTCGAGATAGCCACGGCGCAGGCGTTCGTGAAATGCGATATCGACATTTTCAAACCGCAATTCTTTGTTTGCCATTGTTTCGGCTTTTTTGAAACTGCGCTCTAAGCCCTGACGGACGTCTACATCCAATAAAAAAGTCATATCAGGCTTAAATGTGCCGGCGACCAGATTGTAAAGCGTGTCCATAATTTTGGTGTCGGCAAATTTGCCTGAGCCGTAGTATTGGTAGGCGATGGTGGAATCATTAAAACGGTCAGAGAGAACGAGTTTGTTTTCGTGCAGCGCAGGGAGGATAACTTTGGTTAGGTCAATGCGGCGGTCTGCATAAAACAGCAGTATTTCGGTCAGCTCGTCAAATTTATCTTTATCGCCTTCCACAAGCAGGCGGCGAATTTCTTTGCCTGTTTCCGTGCCGCCGGGTTCGCGCGTGGTGATAACGGCGTGCCCTTTGGTTTTCAGGTATTCGGCAAAGCGAGAAAGCTGCAGCGATTTGCCCGAGCCTTCGCCGCCTTCAAAGGTGATGAACTTGCCGGACATATTATTTCTCCATCCCGAATACAAAGTATTTGAGGTTAGCTAAAAAGCGGCTGAATGCGCCGATTTTGGCAATGTCTTCTTTGGCAACGAGCGGGATTTTATCTACCGTATTATCGCCGTAAGTGATGAACAATTCGCCGACTTTATCGCCCTTAAACACTGGTGCTTTGAGCGGGGTGTCGTAAACGGCTTTGGCGGCGTATTTGTTTTTGGTGCTCTTCTTAACGGTTTTAATCACATTGTGCGGCACAACGGCGTGAACGCTTGGGCTGGTGCCATACCAGACGGGGATTTCCGCCATTATTTGGTTTTCGGTAAAGAATTTGTAGTTTTCAAAACCGGCAAAGCCCCAAGTCATCAGGCTTTCGGTTTCTTCGGCGCGCTCTTTGTTGCTCGATAAGCCCGACACAACCTCAATGAGCCGGCGGTCACCGCGCACCACCGAGCCGGTGAGACAGAAACCAGCCTCATCGGTGTGTCCGGTTTTTAAGCCGTCCGAGCCTTTGAGACTATAAAGCAACGGGTTGCGATTGCCTTGTCTGATGCCGTTAAAAGTAAATTCTTTTTCTTTGAAAACGTGGTAAAACTCGGGGAATTCTTTGATGATGCGGCGGGCGAGTTTGGCAAGGTCTTCTACCGAGATGCGGTGTTCGGGGTGGGGCAGGCCGGTTGCATTTACAAAATGCGCATTTTTTAAGCCGATTTTTTCTGCCGTTTCATTTAATAGTGCGGCAAACTCTTCTTCCGAGCCGGCAATGTTTTCGGCAACAGTGATGCAGGCATCATTGCCCGATTGTATGATAATGCCTTTAATCAAGTCTTCGACTTTGACTTCCTGCCCGATTTTTAAAAACATTGTCGAGCCGCCGGAAGCCGCTCCGCCCTTGCGCCACGCTTTTTCGCTGACGGTAAATTTGTCTTCTAAAGAAATTTCGCCCTCTTTAAGCTTGCTTAAGAGCACATATATGGTCATCAGCTTGCTCATTGACGCAGGGGGAATCATTTCCTCGTGGTTTTTTGTAAACAAGTATGCGCCTGTTTCATAGTCCATCAAAATCGCATTTTTTGCTTTGGTTTCAAACGCGTTGGCGTTTGTTGCCAGCGATAAAAAGGAAAGGCCTGCCGCAAGGGCAAAAATATTCTTTAAGGTCATAATCTCGGTTCTCCTAACCTTGAACGATGGTTACGTCTGCGTGTCCGTAGTCGAGCACGCGGTCTAAAATCTGCAAAGCCTCGTCACGGCTGTTGTATGCACCCAAGCGCACGCGGTAAACGCCGTCTTTGCTCAAATATGCCTCATAAATTGACACTTTGCCAAAACGCTGCATTGAGGCGGCCATTTCTTTAGCTTTTTCATAGTCTGAAAATGCGCCGACCTGCACAAAGAACGGGCCTTTTGCCGGAGCGGCAGACGCATTTGCGTGTGTGGCTGGGGCTTTGGTCGAAATCTCGTATTTCATATTCTGTACCGGTACTGCTGTTGGCTGTGTTGTACCGTAATTAACAGCTGAGGCATAGGTTTTGGAGCTGTTGTCTTTGGAGAGCATTGCTTCTTTAATCGCGCGGCTTTCGGCCTCCATAATTTCGACCTTTACTTTGGCGATGCCTTTGTTTTTGTAGCCCAGAAGTTCCGCGCCTTTTTGCGACACGTCGATAATGCGGTTTTTGACATACGGGCCGCGGTCATTTACCCGCGCGATGATAGATTTGCCGTTTTCGAGGTTTGTGACCTTTACAATCGAGGGCAGCGGCAGGGTACGGTGCGCAGCGGTGATGGCGCGCATATTATAGGTTTCGCCGTTTGCGGTGCGTTTGTTATGAAAGTCATCGCCATACCACGAAGCCATTCCTGTTTCGGAGTAGGAGTAATCCTCTTTTGGGGTGTAGCTCTGCCCCATTACCTTGTAGGGGTTGCCGACTTTGTATATGCCGCCGTCTGCCTTGATGGACTTTACTTCTTCGGGAAGATTATTATAAGCAAACTCTTTGGGTTCGGAGGCGCAGCCGGCAAGCAAAAGCAGTGCGGCAAGGCTTGAATAAACTGTAATGTTTGGTTGTATTTTCATCATTTTTTGTTCGTCCTTTTGCAATCTAACATAGTTTAATCTGTCGGGGATGTAAAGCGCTTTTACAAAGTTGTCATACGCTTAAATTTATCCCGCCGGTTAAAAAAATTTTTGACAATTATAAAGTTTGACCGTATTATAGCGCATAATTTCTTAACAAAAGGTAAGGGACGGGATTTTAGATGAATAAAAACGGCGTATTTTTCGGGTTAGCAGCGGGAATGTTGTTGGCGGCAGCGGCGGATGCCGCGGAGATGGAGGTACTGCGGCCGGAAGATGAGGCTCTTGTGCAGACGGAAAGTGTTTCGCGTCCGGTTAAAATCTCAAAACCGTTTTATTTGGCACCGGCAAAAGTCCGGCCGGTTGTGTTGCCTGATATGCCTGCCAAACCGGCAGCAGAGGCGCTGTCTGAATGGATGGAAGATGAAAACGTTGGCAAACTGCGCGAGATGATAACCTATTGTCTGGATGTGCGCCAAGACCGGATTGAGCTGGAGCGCAGTATGTATGAAAGGCTGAGAACGCCGGAGAGCCTTGCTTATTTGTCTGAGACAATGCGCGATGTGAATTTGTGTTATGAAGATATCGGGCTTGAGATTATCGAAACATATTATGACAACGATATTAACGAACTGGCAAAGCACCACGATATTTCCCAAACGTTTTATGTGAACGGGACGGGGCTTAATTTTGACCCGAAGTTTTGTGGCGAAACCTGTTCGATGGATGCGGTGTTTAATGCGCAGATGGCAAAATATACGGACTTCCGCGTTTATCTGACCAAGCTTTTAGACAAGCGTCCGCTAAAGGACTAAACCGCAATGGCTGAGGAAAGCGTTTATCCGAATCTTAATCCGTATCTTATCGGGCACGATGAGGAGCTGAAGCTCTTTTTATCCGCGTTTAACAGCGGGACGCTGCATCACGGCTGGCTGATTACCGGCGATGAGGGAATCGGCAAGGCGACGCTGGCGTATAAAATTGCGCGTTTTTTGCTTTCGGCAGAAGGGGGGAAGGCATATAGTTCGCTTGATATTCCGGCAGACAGTGCGGTGTTTGCGCAAGTGGCGCAAAAGTCGCATCCGGATTTTAAGGTGTTGGAGCGTGATTTTACCGAGACTGACAAGAAAAAGCTGATTAAGGCGATTAAAGACGGCGAAGATGTCGGTGAGGAAATGCGGCAGGGGCTGAAACGTTCGGCGGTGATTAAGGTGGAGGACGTGCGCGACGTGGTGTCGTTTCTTGCCAAAAAGTCGTTTAATGACAACTGGCGCGTGGTGATTGTGGACAGTGCAGATGATTTGAATGTTTCCAGTGCAAATGCGCTTTTGAAAATTTTGGAAGAGCCGCCGCTTAAAAGCATTTTACTCTTAATCTCGCATAACGCCGGAAAGCTTTTGCCGACCATCCGTTCGCGGTGTGCGAAACTGGCACTGAAACCGCTTAAAGAGAGCGAGGTGGCGAGTTTGCTGCGCCGCTATAAGCCGGAGCTTAAGGAGGCGGAGGTGCAGGGGCTTGCCAAGATTGCTGCCGGCAGTATCGGGCGGGCGCTGAAATATGCGGAAAATGACGCGCTGGAGATGTATGAAAACATCAAAAAAATCTGCTATGGCGGGGCGAAGTGTGACGGGCAGCTGCTGTTGGATTTGGCAACTGACGTGGCGGCGGATGAAGATTGTTGGGATTTGTTTGCCGAGCTTATCTGCCGTTTTGCGCGTGATAATCTTGCTGATGCGGCACGTCCGCGCGAGATGTATGAGGCATATGAGCAGGCGTTGAAAATTTTGGATGAAACCGTCCGGCTGAATATGGATAAAAAGCAGGCGGTGGTGCAGATTTTGATGAAATTTGGCAGTGTGTTTTAGCTTTTTTATGCGTTATTGCGAGCGAATGTTATGAGCGTGGCAATTTTGGGAGACTGTGGGGTGGCATTGTGTGCTGGCGCATCGGTTTATGGATTGCTTCAGTTGCTGCTGGACGTTGCACTTCGCAATGACTAGAAGGAGGGGAGGTTAGGAGACTTGTTGTAGGGGCATAATGAGGCTTTGATGTGTATGGGGATAGTTAAGAAACAAGTAATGAGGAAATAAAAAGGGTGACCACCTTTATGTGCACAGGGAGACAGTGGGATAAAACGTTGGAAACCTGTGCGTTACAATCGAATTTGTTTATATTACGCCGATATATCCCGATATCGGTACTGTGAAAGTTTGCACGCTTATCATCGTTCAAAACAAAAACGACCGCCCTATAAAGGTGGTCGAGGTGCTAGTTAAAATGTGCAATACAGAACATTCGCTCTTATTCGGCAAAGCCTTATTTAGAGCCCACCTCGACCATAAGTACAAGGTTACAGTTCGAATACGGTGCGCAGAAACCTTAACCGGCTCAAGTTTTTTCGCAACGTCTATAATTTTAGATGTGTATATTCTACACACCGTTGTATTGCTTTTTTAGTGAAGTTAACTAGACCTCACAACACGAGTACAATCCGGTTCCCCGTGTCTGATATAACCTTTAGCATATAAAATTTTAAGATGCAAGCTGTTTTTTATTTTTTATGGGGATTTGCGGGAGGGGAATTGTGTTACCCATACTCTCTTGAGATTGCCACGTCGCTATGCTCCTCGCAATGACGAGAAAAGTGGGAGATTGC
>CAJTWX010000057.1:7762-10532 GCA_910580155.1 uncultured Alphaproteobacteria bacterium | reverse complement strand
GATGCGGCGGCTTCATCACACGCATACAAACCGTGACGATGGGTTTGTAATGCACTTACAGCCCACCGGTGGTTCACACTGCCCTCTATAGCTGCTTTTGTTGCCGCAGCTTTTGCCTCGCCGGTTGCCAACAGCAAGACTTCTTTGGCAGACATAATTGTTCCTGTTCCTACAGTTAAAACCGTATGCGGTACTCTTTTGATATCGTTATCAAACAGTTTGGCCTTAATTTTCATTGTTTCAGTTGTAAGTGTTTTGACACGGGTGTGCGAATCAAGCGACGAAAACGGTTCATTAAAAGCGATGTGCCCATCCGCTCCGACACCACCGACAAACAAATCTATGCCGCCTTTTTGACGGATTGCCAACTCAAAATTAGCGCATTCTTTTTCATAGTTTTTGGTTGTACCGTCTAAAATGTAGATATTAGCAGCTTTGGTATCAACGTGTTTTAGGAGGTATTCGTTCATATAGCTGTGACAGCTTTGCGGGGCTTTTTTATCCAGCCCTATAAACTCGTTCATACAAAAAATGACAACATTAGCAAAAGACAGCTTGCCGGCGTGATTTAATTCTACCAGCTTTTTATACATTCCTTTCGGCGTATCTCCCATCGGCAAGCCCAAAACAAACGGCTTTTCCGGTGTGGGATGCGCGCGGTTAATTTTATATGCCACATACGTTGCTGCCCAGTCGGTGACTTCATCATAATCAGATTTAATTATTACCCGCATTTTCGCCTCCTTTGTTCATCAGTTCTTGTATTATAACCTGAGTATAGGGAAAAAACGTAAACTTTTTGCTAATGTTTATCCCGATATTCATAAGTTTTCGTGCGCGGATTATAACGGCAATCATAGCTCTGATACTCGGGTTTTAAGATGTATAAATCATCCCGATTGAGCGGGGTGTACATTTCATTAAGCAAATGTTTGCTTATCCAGTGAATCGGATAGATGCCGATATCGCCGCGATATTCGCGATAAGTATCATAATAATTGCCGCCGTATATAATTTTCGGACGATGTTTACGAATAAGCTCCTCCAGATTAACCAGCGGGCGAATGCCGATGGTGGCGGCAATCACATCTATCTGTCCCTGTAAATTCCAGATATAATCAACGTTTTTATTAAACAGATTAAAGCCGATACGATACCCGTTTAAGACATAGTCACACGGATTCGCCAACTCCAAGATGAACCCTGCCGCACCGTATTTGTAACTGTCGCCAACTGTTATCCGACGGCTGTAGATGTGTGCATAAACACCTCCTACAACGATAAAATAGGCGACAAACAGTCCTTTCAACCATTGGCGTTTTTTAGTCAATTCTACTGCGGCAACGCCGGCCAAAACTGACGCCATCTGATGCAAAAACGCAAAGTAATATACAAACGGGGTGAAGTAATACAGACGGAATAAAAACTCGGCAATAAACAATACCGCAATAATTTTGACATACATATTTCCGTTATACACACATTTAGCCATTGCAAACAGCGACAATATTAACGGAAGGTACATTTCTGCGGTTGGCGAGATAAAACGACGGGTATAAAATACGGCGGGGATATGTGAATTTAATTCAAAATTTGCCTTAAAGTACAGCATCAGGATATCTTCCGACCACATCCAAGCCAAAAACAGTACATACAGCAACACCGGCAAAACTGCACTTGCCAAAACATCTGACCACAACAATTGTTTTTGCCACAAAAGATAAAGGATAACACCGCCAAGAATCACAAGAATGAGAACGGCTTTTTGAGTAAACATAAAAGCGGCAAAAAAGAGCAGAAACGAGCTTATCAGCGAAGTTAAGCGTTTATTTTTCAGATAACAGAAAAGATAATATATGCCGATAATCAGGCTGGCGCCCATAAAATTATCAGGTTTGAAATCTTTATCATAAAGGCTTTCGTGTGGAAAAACACAAAAGGCAGCTGCAACCAAACCGCCGAAAGCATTGCTTAGAAAATCTTTATGCAGCCGGTAAATATAATACAACGTTAAAGCAGTTACCCCGACAGTCAACATATTTACGGCGTCTACTGCGCGCAGGCTGTATTCATACAAGCCGACAAGAGGGGCGCCAATGTACCATAACAGCGGGTTATGATGTTGAAAAAAATCTTTATATGGCATTTGCCCTGTGTAGATTAACCACGAGGAGTGAACGTGTTCTAACGTATCACCATCCCCTGAACCGCTATAGACAACGACCCAACAAAGCAGTCCAATGCTAAACACAAGGTATGTTATCAAGATTGCTATTACCAGTCTGTTGAGCCGTTCCGTCATTTTCTAGCCCTTATTATAGTAGTTCCAAGTATCAGTTTTGATATCATAGCGGCAGCGACGCTGCTGTTGATATTCCGGTTTTAAGATGAATACATCAACAAACAAAGACTGTTCATAATATTTGTCCCGTAATTCCGGCGATATCCAGTGTACAGGATAATCTATATTTCTTTTGCGCAGACGCTCATCCCAAAACGGGCCGGTATAAATGATTTTCGGCAAATATCCTTCTACAGCCTTATCCAAATCCGGCAATGGCGCCAAACCGATTTTATTGCCGATAACATCAAGCTGACCGTTTAAGTTCCAGTAATAAGTAATATCTTTAGTAAATAAACCATATGTTAAGCCGTAACCGTTTAGAACCGAATCGCATTTATTGGTTTGTTCAAGGACATATTTTGGCGTAACATAACGATGATAGTTTGGAGCAAGCTTGTATGCCAGACAATAATCCCGAAAGACTAC
>CAJTWX010000057.1:0-7752 GCA_910580155.1 uncultured Alphaproteobacteria bacterium | reverse complement strand
TAAAGAGAGCGCGGCAAAAACATAGGCTGTCCAATTATAACGCTTTATAAGTTCGTATGCAGCTGCACCTGCCATCATTGCATTTAATATCAGCAGAAAATAGTAATAATGCCGGTCTAATGAAAAGTAGAAAAAGCGCTGGATGCTTTCTGCCAACATTAACAACGACAAAATGCGCGCACAAGTATTGCCTTTAATTAAAAAATACAGCGCGCCGGTGATTGCAATTGCGCTTAAGACATAAAACTCGCCGTGCGTTTTTTCGACCAAACCATTATACACATCTGGAATATAGAGGTTAAAAATAAAGTTTGAGAGCCAATATCGCTCAATCATCCCGTGATACGCGAGCCAGAAAATAAACAGAAGCGCCAGCAGCACCGGAAGGAGGAGAGCATTAAAAAAATCCTGCATTTTTATTGTTTTCGCATACAACTGATAAATAACGACAGCCCCGAACAGCGCCAAAAAGAAGATGCTCTTTTGCATAAACATAAATGATAAAAACATACAAAAGAATGAAAGAACCAGCTGTTTTTGTTTATGCTGCTCAAGATAGGCAAAAAAGCAATACAGCCCGAGCATAAAAGCCGTTACCATATAATTATCGGGGCGAAAGTCCTGCCCGCTGAAAACAACATACGACGGAAAAGCCGCAGCGACAACGAGCAGCACAGCATACCAGCTGCACGAGACAAAACGTTTAACGATATAACCGGAAAGAAACAACGTAAAAAACATTACAAGTGTGGAAACTTCACGAACAACATCAAAAACGGCCAAATCATAGGCAAAAAAACCTACAACAGGTGCAAACAGATACCACAACAGCGGGTTATGATGCTGAAAAAAATCCTGATACGGCACATACCCCTGAAAAACAAGCCACGCAGAATGGATATGTTCAACATCATCGCCGGTTTTAGGCTGGTGATTATACAACAGCCAAAATGACACCCAGATACCGACGAGTATTTGCAAAATAAAATACACTTTCGGCAAATTCAGATACAACGATTTCAGGAAAGTTCTTTCTGCCGTCTGCGTCATTTTCACCTCTTCTCTTTTTTTTTATTTGTGTATAGCATAGCAAATAAGAATGTTTTGTACATCCTTATTTAATCTATCCACATTTTTGCAAAATTAAATACTGCCGCTTGTATCCGACGGTGTATCAGCAGAATCTGCGGGCATAACATCGGGCAGAATACCGATGGCTTTTTTGCGTTTAAGCTTATTTACAAACTTAATTGAACGCTGGGCATCCCATTTCTTTTTGCCTTCTTCGCGCTGGAAAATGTGTTTGTAAATTTCGATTGCCTGATCAAACTCGGAAAGTTTGGTCAAACAAGAGGCTAAACCGTCATAAAGCTTATGATGATAACGGCCATCAACTAAATTTTTAGCTTTATTATAGCATTTCAAAGCATCTTTGAACTTAAACATTTTCTGGTACACGAAACCAATGCTTATCCAAGCTTGAATTTCGGTGCTGTCAATATTTAAGATTTTGGTGAAACATTTTAATGCAGAGTCGTTATCGCCCATCAGCTGATATGTGACGCCGATACCGTTCCAAGCCTTAACATTAGATTTATCTAACGCCAAAACCTTTTTAAAATAACCGATTGCCCGTTCATACTGCTTTAATTTTTGCAGAGTAACGGCAATACTTAACAAAGTCTGCGGATGTTTGGAATCAATCTGATATGCCTGTTGAAGAATATCCAGTGCCTCTTTAAACAAAAACATATGCTGCAATGCAATAGCTTTGCCGTTTAAGGCTTCAAGAGAAGTCTGGTCATTTGAAAACGCCTGCTCAAAACACGCAATAGCCTCTTTATAAAGGCCGCGCATACTCAGTGTTACACCTTTATTATTCAGTACTTCAACAGATTTCGGATTGATTAGCAGCGCTTTATCGAAGCACTCTACCGCTTCTGTATATTTGCTCATCTTTTGAAAAGCAAACCCTTTAGAATTTATCGCTTTCCAAGAATCGGGCTGCTGGGCCAAAAACTCGTCAAACTGAGCTATTGCCTCTCTGCACATTCCTGAATCCAAAAGTTCCTGCCCTCTTTTATAGGCGTTATTATCACTTAACTTAACCATATTCTTTCTCTACATAGTTGTACAAAATAATTCCACGTGATTAGTATATGGAGATTTTTTTTGTTTTGTCAAGCAAAAAACTGATTTTTTTATTGCCGATTATTGTCGATATTTTTTTACCGGTTATTATCCTTGACAAAAAAATACTTTTCCGTATAATGCGATTTGAGAAAATAATTTTATGTAACACTATTAATTATATTTTTATGAAAAAAGAAGTTAAAACCCCATCGGCGTTGCGTACCCGTTTTGAAATCTGGCACTTTTTGCTTAACAACAGTCACCGAATTCCGGATGAGCATCATCTGAATTTGGCAAATGGCAGAGGATGTTCTCGAAAAAATTTATTAAAATATTTCGCGGAAGGTTTTCTCCTTAAGAAAGAAGCGATGCTTCATCTGCTTCAAAACTGTGATTTAGAAATGGTAAAAGAGTTGATAAACCAACATCATTTATGTGAGGCTGCACACTTTCATCAGATAGATGCTATTCCCTTGCTTATTCAGCGTTTAGGAGTAAAAACACTGTTTGAAAAAGGTATACGGTTGCCATCCGTACACATCCGCAAGCTTTTACTTTCCGGTAAATCAGATGTGATTAAGCAATATATCAAGCTGATTTATTTTGAAGAAGAAGACAAAATTTTGTTGCTCCAAAAGAAAAACAAAGCTCTGACAACTGCTTTTCTTCAAACCCGTCCAGCGCTTTCCGAGGAAGCCTCCAAACTGTTGCTTTCATACGATGATGATGTGTTGAAGCTTTATTTCCACTGTTGCAAACATTCGGATTTTATACGCATCGAAGTTATCCAAAACAAGTCTGCTGATGTTTTTCGGAAAATGCTTGAAAGCTCTTTGCATAAAAAGTTTTCCTTTACAGAGCTAAAACTGTTGTTAACGTCTGGCAGTCTTGAGAAGCTTGATTTGTATTTCAGCTCCGGTATGAGTTGTGAGAGTGATGATGCGGTTTCTTTCATTATCAGCCACGCCTCCGACGAGGTGTTTAAATGCTGTATTGAGAAAGCTAATTTTTCACTTTTATCCGCTTCAGACTGTGAACGCTTGTTTGAACCAAAGTTCAGGCCTTTGCTGCTTAAAAACATTTATAAGCACGCAGTCTATTCGGCAGATACAGAGATTAAACTACTGGAGAGCAATGATGCTGAGCTGATTGCGGCTTATCAGATGCAGAAAGACCAACCTTTTTACGAGGAAACGGTCGGATGGATATTCGCAAATGGTTTACAGGACAAATATCACATTTCTGCTGATGATTTTCCTACGCGCAACTGGCAACTTGAAACTAAAATTTTCACTTCCGGCAACTGCAATATGATTGAAGATTATCTATTTGGCAGCGAGGCTTATCAGACTGGTTTGACCAATTTTGGCGAAGCACAGCTTATTCTTCACGCATCTATGGATATTATCGATAAGTATCTGGATGAAAACAGCTTGTGTGACCTTGCCGAAAAGGCAATGATTACCCGCTGGGATGATGATCTGTTCAGTCTGTTCTTTGACAAGCACAACAACTATTTCAACGATGAAAACACTGTTATGTTTTTAGCAAAAGCCGATACGGAAAAAGCTCTAAATTATTTACGCACTATAGAAAATTTAGAGAATTTCTGTTCGGAATATCCTGATGTATTGGTTAACCTCTGCAAACGGAAAGATAAAGCCGTTTATAAGTTTATTCTTGAACAAAATTTTATTCTTTCTGAAGAAGAAATTATTGCCTTTATCAAGAATGCGCCTGTTGACCAAATTCATTTGCTTTTAGAGCAGATTTCAGAACTAGATGAAGAGCCGGAAGCCGAGCTGCTGCGTCATCCCGACAAGGAGTTTGTGAAGTTTTATCTGGAAAATTATGAGCTGTATTCTGAAAATGAATACATATTGCTTGAACGATTTGACCCTGAACTTCTCAAAACGTACGATGCTGACAATTTTAATGACGGCGATGCAACTGACTGCTTGCTTTAATTTCATTAAGCCTCTCCCTTCCGGAGGGGCTTTTTTTTCATTTGACAAAAAATATAAGGATTGTATAATAATGCTAATCAAATAATTTTATGTTTTATAATTTAATTTATTGTTATGAAAAATGATGAAAAAACTATTTTGCTTAAAAAAGCAAAAAAGGCTGTTTTTTGGAACTTTTTATTCAATCGGCCTATTGCAAATGAATATCATTGCCTGATGGTCAATTTAGAGTGTTGCTCCGAACGTCAGCTCAAACATTATTTCAGAGATTATCGGCTATGTGTCAGTGCACAGGTATTGATGGTCGAAAAATATGTTAAAAGCAACCCTGCTTTAATTGCCAGTTATATTCGTGTGCATAACTGGCGTGTTTCTAAAGAAATGCAAATAAAGATTGTTGAGAGCAAAAATGCCAATCTGCTAAAAAGGATTGCCTACCTAACAGCGGGACATATCGGACACTTTGAATTTGATGAATGCGCTGTAACAGCCTTAATCAACCTCAACAATGTCAAATATTTTTCCGAAGCACTGGAATATGGTTTGCTTCCTAAAAAATTTGGCAAAGCTTCTGTTACTGCTGTTATTGAAACTCAAAATCCGGAATTCTTTGACTTCTATCTACAATATGTGCGGAAGAACGATATCGCTTTTTGGAATTTGCACCAAAAAATTTTGTATGAGCAAAATAACTGTGCAATGATAGACTGCTTTTTGAAGTATATGTCGTTTGACGCTAATATTCTGTGCGATATTATTACAACAGAAGACACCGTCTTGTTTGCAAAGCTGATAAAAAAAGATAAGCTTACGTCCGGTGTTGAGCTTTTTTTAGCCAAGTCCGGCAGCAAAAAAATGCTTGCACAATACATCAAACAGCGGCCACTTAGTCCTGAAGCTCAAATCGAACTAATCAAACGGGAGTGCAAAGATATTTTGAAACTGCACTACCTGAAGCACAACATCAGTCAACAAGCTCTGCTCTATTTGCAGTGTCTGTCACATTTCAAGGAATACATTGACATCTAAAAACACTCATTAAGACGCGGCAACCCGCGTCTTTTTTATGTATAAAACTATTGGCTTGACATTTGGAGATTTTTTGATATATTTAGTACACTTATTTAATAATATGACAATTATTGTTACCTTATAAATTTAAATATTTTGTATGAAGAAATTAACAATTTTTCGCACTGGCGAGTACGAAACGTTAAGCGGCTATGTGTTGCTTAAGAGCGCTTATCAAATATATGCGCAAGCAAAAGACCTCTTGAAAGAAACGACTCCCGCCGGACTAATCGTCACTTCACATATTCCGGAGGCGGTAAACACGGCAAAAATCATTCAACTGCTGACAAATCAGGCCAGAATATGTGAGAATCCCAGACTCTCGCGCTATCACGCCGGACGAGAAGAAGCTTTTAAAGCTGACTTTCTCGGAAGTGTTAAACACTATTATGCACATCTGGAGCATATTATCCTTGTGTCGCATAATATGAACATCACCACTCTGACGGGCACATATATCCGCCGTGGTTCCAGCCTTACGATTGAAGCTGAAAAATGGAGCAGCATTTTTGACTTAAAAACCTGCCGAATCTCCGTACAAGAAGACCGTTTAGCAAAAGCCGACAAATGTGTTGAGACTCTTGTCAACAATCTGTCTGCAGAGGAAAAAGCGCAAATATCTGCCCTTTTTTATGTTATGTAGCAGAGCAATCTATGCTTAAAGCCTTCTCATAATGAGAAGGCTTTTTTTTATAACTGCACTTTTTGCGGCTATTTGAGCGATAAGGAATTGTACTGGATTTTAGAGCGCTTCTCAATACAGGAGAAACAAAGAAAAAGGAGCGCAAATGCGCCCCCGAGATACGCTCGAAACAAATTAACGCTTCGAGAACTGGTAAGAACGGCGAGCTTTCGCACGACCATACTTTTTACGTTCAACAACACGGTCATCACGTGTCAAGAAACCTGCTTGTTTCAAGATTGTGCGAAGTTCCGGCTCATATTCGTTAAGAGCTTTAGAGATACCGTGTTTGATTGCACCGGCCTGACCGGACAAACCACCACCTTGAACAGTGCAGATAACGTCAAATTCGTTTTCGCGGTTGGTGATTTCAAACGGCTGATTGATAATCATTTTTAAAACCGGACGGGCAAAATAGGTATCAATCGGTTTTTCGTTAATGGTGATATTGCCTTTACCCGGCATAATCCATACACGGGCAACAGCATTTTTTCTCTTACCTGTTGCATAAGAGCGACCCTGCTTATCACGAGAAGGTTTGCGCTTTGTTTCAGCAACAGCAGATGTTGCTGCAACAGCTTCTTTAATTTCGGTTAAAGATTCAATTTTCTTATTAGCCATTACAGTTCATCCCTTTTGTTTTTAGAGTTTTTAGAAGCAATGTCCAAAATTTCAGGATTCTGGGCAGCGTGCGGGTGGTTTTCACCAGCATATACTTTTAATTTTGTCATCTGCTGACGCCCCATCGGATTACGGGAAATCATACGTTCAACAGCTTTTTCAACAACTCTTTCCGGAAAACGGCTGTTTAAGATTTTGCCGGCAGTTGTTTCTTTGATACCGCCAATCCAGCCGGTATGTTTGAAATATTTTTTATCTGTTAACTTTTTGCCTGTCAATTTTACTTTATCGGCGTTAATGATAACAACATAATCCCCACAGTCTAAGTTCGGGGTGAAGTAAGGCTTGTGCTTACCGCGGAGCAAAATTGCAACTTGTGCGGCAAGACGACCTAATACAACATCTGTTGCATCAACAACATACCATTTTCTTGTAATATCAGACGGCTTTGTTGCGTATGTACTCATATTATTGGTCTCTTTTCTAATTAAGGTTAAATTCGAATTTAATATACTGATAAAATTCTTATTGTCAATATAAAAATTTTGTTCTTTTTCAATTTGTTAGAATAAGGTATTATTATACCATTTCTTAAGCTACTGTTTTTATTGATTTTTAAATCATTTTAACCAGATAATCTTTTTTTAATATTTTTATTTTTTACACAAAATCAAAATATCACCTTGTTTTATCGTTACTTTATTTTAAAATTCGCAATAAAAAAGCGGAGTTTCAACCTCCGCTTAAATTTTTTCTATGTTCAATGCCGATTAAAACGGAATATCATCATCCGCAACATCAGCGGTTCCTGCAGACGGGGTATTATCCCATCCGGCAGAGGCTGACGAATCATAAATATCTCCAGCTCCGGCCGGTGCACTATCTGAACGGCCGTCAAGCATTACCAATGTGCTGTTAAAGTTTTGCAGCACAATTTCCGTTGTGTAACGTTTCTGCCCGTTTTGGTCATCCCATTCGCGGGTCTGCAACTGGCCTTCCAGATATACTTTAGACCCTTTGCGCAAATATCTTTCTGCCGTATCTGCCAAGCCGTTATTAAAAATTACAACCCGATGCCATTCCGTACGGTCTTTGCGTTCGCCGGTAGCTTTATCGCGCCAAGTGTCCGTGGTGGCAACGCTGAAAGACACAACTTTTGTCCCGCTTTGCGTGTTGCTGACGCGAGGATCTTGTCCTAAATTGCCGACTAAAATTACTTTATTGATGCTTCCTGCCATTGTTTTACCTTTACGAAAAAAATGGCAGGAAGCATCAATA
>CAJTWX010000056.1 GCA_910580155.1 uncultured Alphaproteobacteria bacterium | reverse complement strand
CAAGCCTCGCAATGACTCGCGAAAAGAGAGAGTGGCTCCTCGCAATGACTAGAGAGGGGGTGACTCTTAGCAATGACTCGTTAAAATGGTTGTCTCTCTCACCCTTACCTTCCCTTCGGATGGGGAAAGGATGAATTGTTGTTAAACGGTAGTATAGCAGGTTTTGGGAATGGTGTCAAGGGGCTGAGAGAATCAGCGGAGAGCTTTTTTTAAGCCCTCTTGCGTGAGGACAATTATGACAATATCGCCGTCGATAAATATCGAGTCTTTATGCGGAAACGGCGCAGCTTTGTATAGCAACCATTGTCTACCGCGAGGGGACAGCTCTTCAACAGAGGCGTTATTATAAAATATATCCTGCGGATAGTAAAAATTATAAACTATGCGCGACATAAACTGCGGCGTAAACGAGGTAGACAATAAATCCAGACTTGTTTCTTCGTTTTCGGGTTTCAGGTAAAAATTCGGACGCAGCGACAGCGAACCGATTTGCAGCACGCGATACGGGCGCGACGGGTCAAAATCCGCGCGCTCCTCCAAACGGGTGACAATGCGCTCGTGAGCCTTCATCTCGGCATCAAACCCCAGTTTCCAGACCTTTTGCGCATACATATCGCGCACAACGGACATCAACGTGATAACTACTGCCAGAGCAACGCCCGCCTTGCGCCATTTATTTGCCGGAAGCGCTAAAATGCACGCCAACCCCAGAGCATACACATATACCAAGCCATAAAAATCCAACCGCGGCACAAACGCAAAGTTTTCCATCTCGGCTAAAATCTGCCCGCGTTCGTCAGCAATGAAAAACGCCAGCTTTGATGCAAACAGCACGCCAAACAGCAGCATCAGCTGCGGTAAGATTTTCCCATTGCCGCCTTTGAGCAACAGCCCCCCGACCCCAAACAATGTTAACGCCAACAACAAAAGTTTATATTTATATTCCATAAACGGCAGCGGCGCGGTG
Source organism: uncultured Alphaproteobacteria bacterium (assembly GCA_910580155.1). Lineage (GTDB taxonomy): Bacteria > Pseudomonadota > Alphaproteobacteria > RF32 > CAG-239 > CAG-267. The sequence goes on along the minus strand of CAJTWX010000056.1, from coordinate 9,684 downwards.
AACTGCGCCACCATTGCGGTTATGGTTTCAATAAATTTTTCGGGCAGATATGCCAATGTGATGGTTTGTGTATTATAGCCCATATCTATCGGCATTAAAAACAGTGTCAGCTTAAACAAGATGAGCGCTGCAAGCATATCTGCCACAGGCAAAAGTTTTTTACCGATAAGCGTGCAGATATTATCAGTTCCGATTGCATACGTAAGCATTATTCCGCCCAGAAAACACACGCCCAAGAGATTGATAACCGCCACATACGATGCAAACGCAAAATAAAACAGCGCTATTGCGATCAGGTGATAAACCGGCTTTTTTTCTTTGACGGCAAAATCCGCCGCGAGCAGCCCGCAAACGCATATCAGCGGCAGGCTTAGGTTTATCAGCGTGTCTTTGGCATAAAACAGCCACGTCATCGTATAAGGCAGCACGGCGACAAATGTTGCAAAAAGCGCATAATTAAATCGTGAGAACGGTATCTGCCAATATTTTGCAAGCAGAATCCCGCTTAAAGCCATTGCCGCAAAAGACAACAGGTTATTTAACACAGGCAGAACCTCACCGCCGAAAAACAGCGATTGCAAAACAAAATGCAGCGGACGTCCTTCAAACGCGCCCTCACTCCAGTAATTGGCGGTACGCACATAGTTCCAGTCGTGGTCGCCGAACATAAAATTGACGGTATGGAAAAGAAACGCAAGATTTATCAGTGCAAATGCCCAACAAAATGCTTGTTTATAAGCGGTGGGGATGGCTTTTATTTTTGCTAAAACTTTTGTTTCCGTTTCCATATATCCCATCATTTTTCTCCGGTTTAGAAAATATCAAAACTGTTATTATAAGTCAGCGACAAACCGAGCGTGCTCTGTGCGCGCGAACGGCGGGCACCACGGGTTTCTGCCAATTCATAATTATAGAACGGCGCGAGGTATAAATCGCCGACGAGTTTGGTTTCTACCCTGTTGTTTATTGCGAGTTTATATTCAAAGTCTGTCGGTTCTTTTTGGCTATAGCTGAAGAACCGGCGGTAATACCCCTCAGACACAAACGATGTGTTCGGGTTTAGCGGATAATTAAATTCATAGCCGATTTCCGCACCGGTTTTCATATTGCTATTATTATAGGTCATATCGTCTTCCTCAACGGCGGCAATATACAACTGCTTAAAGTATGTACCGTCATAGAGCTTCAGGCCGGCTTTAGCGCGGAGAATTTTAGTGCGGTAATCCTTGCCATTCAAATCAAAGGTTGTGAACTCGGTTTCATAGCCCAAATACGCAAACGGGCCGACAACGCCCTGCTCCAGCTCCCAGACTTTATGCGTGTAGTCCGTAAAAAGCAAAATCTGGTCTTGATTCTCGTTTTCGGTCGTCACACCGTCTTCGGTAGTTTTGGATTTGGCATATTCCATATACAAACCGTTGACCCAGACCATATTGGAGCGGTCATAGGTCAGGTTACCATCAAACACACCGCCGATGTTATGCTGCTCATCGGCATTATATGAGTCGGGGTAGTTCGGGTCATTTTTGTTGCTGACGCTGTGTTCCATATATTCCAATACAATCCTTTTCACATTCGCTTTTAAAGAGCTTGCCGCGGCAATCGTTTCAGCCATAGCGGCAGTTTCTCCGGCTGAGGCGGCATACGGCGCAAGCGTTAACGCACAAACGGCTGCCATCAGGGTAAATTTGTTCATCGTTCAATCCTATTGAGGTTAGTCCATGTATCAACTTGAGTTTAAACGCTATCTCTATGGATTGGCAAACGTTTTTAACGCTTTATCAACGATGTTTTTTTATGAAGAAAGATAATCAGTGCCCGTTTTTAAATAAGGCTTTGCAGATAAGTTTGCAGCGGTCTTTGAACTTGAGCTCCGGTTTTGGGGAGATGATTTCCCAGCCGCGGTTATCCATCAGCTCAAAATAGGCACGATAGAGGTTTAACATATAAACTATCGGCTTAGAGTTTCTGTTATGGTTTTCCTCAAGCAGGCGGTAAGCCTCGTTAAATGAGTTACGGGCGATATCCGCAAGAGCCTGACGCGCGACATACAGGTTTTTATGGGTCAAGATTTCTTTGGCGGACAAACCCTTTTCAATGCCTGCTTTGTCAAGAAATTCGCGCGGGATATAAACGTGACCTCCTAAGGCATCTTCTTTGATATTTTTTAAGATGTTGGTAATTTCAACCGCGCGGCCGATGTGACGGCTGACGTCCAGAGTTGTCTGTTCATCAAACTCGGCGATAATTTTTAATATCAGATAACTCGGGATTTCCGACACGCCGGCACAATACTCTTCAAACTCCGCCATTGAGGGACAGAAGAGCGGTTTGGAACAATCCATCGCAAAACTATTTAAGATGGTTTCAAAGTTTTCGCGATTAAGCTTAAAGCGCATACAGTTTTTATATATTCTGCGGCCGATGTTGGTTTGCGGAACTTTTTTATCATAGATATTACTGATTTCACGCTGCCACGCGGCTAATACTTCTGCCTTTTCTTCTTCGGGCAATGAGCTAGAGCTTAAGTCATCAAAGTGCTTAACCAGCGCATAAAGTGTGTAAACCGCCTCGCGCTTGGCTTTCGGGTAGTGTCTGGTGCACCAAAATACGGCAGAATGGTTTTTTCTGACGATACGTCCGATTGAACTCATTGAAATTCCTATCTTTTTATAGTTTATTTAGTCCGCGGGTGTTATCCCTTATTATCAGCATATACCACAAACCATATAAAAATGCGTTAACAGAATCAAGAAAATTTATGTTATTTTCGGTATGGTTAGCATTTTTTTGTATCAAACGGCGGCAAAAACCCATATAAAACGCGACTTTGAGCTTAAAACAAAAACCGGTTATGACCGATAGTACCTGTTTTGCATCGTTTAACAAGAGCGGCAATTGTTTTTTAAGCGCGGCAGGGTTGGTTTGCAAGAGGGATTGCGCCAATATCTGCTGCAGGTCGGGACTGTTGAGAATATACACAATCGCGTAGGCAAATATCAGACTCGCAAACGGCTGATAAAAAGGCGGACGCTGATTATTCAAAATCGCAACCAAACGCGCAAGCGGAGAGATGATTTGCAGTGCTATCGGCGAGGCTTTGACAAACGAGAGCGTATAGCGATTTTCAGACAGCCATTCGAAACCGTCCAACAGCTCCAGCAGCAAGGAGAGCGAGAGGTTACGGGCTATAAATTCTTTTTGAAGGTTTCCGAGCAATGTATGCGCTGACCATTCGCGGCTGACGGCACGGTAGAGATAATTAAAGGTTTTGGCGTGCACCGGCTTGCGGTGCGTGCCGCGCAAGGCCAACAGCTTGAGCCAGCGGAGGTATGCGAGCACAAAACGCCTGTCTTTTGCCGGTATCAGGCGGGCATAAAACTTCCAGTGCGGCAGATTAGCAAATTCCATCCAGCCATTCCTTTGCGGCTTTAAGCGCGCGGGTGGTCAGCGCGGCTTTTTTCTCGGTTCCTTTCAGATAGCGCAGTTTGCCTTTGGCAGTCATCACTTTCGGAAGTTCCGGAAACAGCCCGAAGTTGATGTTCATCGGCTGATAGCGTTCTATATCCGTATCATCGGTCAAGTGTGCGAGCTGGCAGCCGAACGCACATTCCCGCGGGGGGAGCACCGGCTCTTTTCCTTTCAGTAAAGCGGCCGCAAAACAGCCTGCAAGCCAACCGATGGACGCGCTCTCGACATACCCCTCGCACCCCGTAATCTGCCCCGCAAACATTAAGTGCGGGCGGGATTTTAAGCGCAGATAATTATCCAAGAGAATCGGCGACTTGATAAAAGTGTTTTTATGGATGCCGCCCAAGCGGGCAAATACGGCATTTTCAAGCCCCGGAATCATCTTAAAAATGCGTACCTGTTCGTGGTGTTTGAGTTTGGTTTGAAACCCGACCAGATTGCGCAGCGTATCTTCTTTATTATCCTGCCTAAGCTGCACGACTGCGTACGGTTTTTCTTCGCTATGCGGATTGGTCAGTCCGACCGGTTTCATCGGCCCGTACATCAGCGTATCCCTGCCCCGCTCTGCCATTACCTCCACAGGCAAGCATCCGTCAAAATATTCGGGCTTTTCAAAGTCGTGAAACTCGGCTTTTTCACCGCTCAAAAGCGCGTCAACAAACGCTTCGTACTGTTCTTTATCCAGCGGACAGTTTATATAGTCAAACTTATCGCCTTTATCATAACGCGACTGGTACCACGCTTTGGTAAAATCTATACTGTCTTTATAAACCACCGGCGCAATCGCGTCATAAAACGACAGCTTTTCGCCACCGATAACCGCGGATATGTCCGCGGCCAACGACTCGGAGGTGAGCGGGCCGGTGGCAATAATACTCAATCCTTCTTCCGCTGCAGGAAGTTCGGTTATTTCTTTTTCAACAATTGTGATATTCGGGTGAGCGCGCAATTTGGCGGTAATGTACTCGGAAAAGCCGTTTCTATCTACAGCCAGCGCGCCACCGGCGGGAACTTTATTGACATCCGCGCTTTCCATCACCAGCGATTTTGCCAACCGCATTTCCTGATGCAGCAGGCCGACAGCATTATTCACATAATCATCCGAGCGCAGGGAATTAGAGCACACCAGCTCAGCAAACGTATCTGCCTTATGCGCTGGCGAGCGTTTGTGCGGTTTCATATCATAAAGCGTGACTGAAACGCCGCACTCTGCCAACTGCCAAGCCGCTTCCGCTCCGGCCAGCCCTGCCCCGATAACATTTGCTTTCAATTCCATATTTTATCCTTTCTGTTATGCTTTACGGTTATAAATGCATATCTTCGGTTTGTAAATACTAAAAATTAGATGATTTTTAAAAAAGCTTTGTTATAATGGCGGAAACAGGAATAGGAAAATGCGTTTAAACAGTAGGTTAATTTTAGCAATATTGTGTTTATCAGGAGGGCTTTTAAGGGCTGCTCCGGTTTTGGCGCAGTCAGAGATGGATTTGCTGCTGTTTGAAAAGAAAAATGAAACTGCCGAACCTGAAATTGAGGTGGATGTTAAAGATACACTGACTGAAAACCTTGCCAAATCAACCGCTGCCGATAAAACAGAGAGAAAAGAAGAAATGGCAGAACCGATTGAAAATGACACTAACGAATCGGAAAACTGGCTTAAAAGCCTGATTATGGGTAATAAGAAAAAAACGGCGACAGATACAGACGCGGGGATGAGCGATGAAGAAGAAGATGAAATCCGCAAACTTATTGTGAGCCAGCGAAAAAATGCCGCGCATTTTGACATCTCGGGCATTAAGCTCCGGATGACGCCCGAAGAGGTTGGCAAGACGCTGGAAGCACAAGGATATAAACGGATTGTGCAAAATATGGAAATTCCGAACTTCATTAAATGGCGCGGCGAAGAGTTATGCCGCCAGCACGGCGTTATCGGCTTTGAGCGGCTAAACGCCTGTGCAACAAAGGTGGCGGTTGAAAATGGCTATAACTTTATTGAGCGCGAAACTTATAACCGTTATTCTACCAAAGAAAGCATTGATATTTATTACACATCAAATTTTACGGGCAACCTTGCTCACCGCATTTTTTATAAAAGCAGCGTTCCGCTTTCTGACAGCAGGGCTTCAAACAATGTATACATTAACAATCTTAAGATTTATGATTTTTGGAAACGGATTGACCTGAAATACGGTCCGCCGGACAATACTTCTGAGGTAAAATGGGGACTGGGCGGCAAAAAACCTTATATGAAAGCCAAAACCGGTTTGCTGGAACTTAATGACCCGCTTTTGAAAGACTTAGACATGGCGCGGATGTTTAACGAAGACACGCGCCTTGCAAACACCAATTATTACACTTTTTAAACGACGCTTTTTAACAGGAATTAGACAATGAATGAAACAACATTAAGCGAAATTTTGACAACACGTTTGTCGCACGACCTTATCGGCAATATCGGTGCAGTTGCAAACGCCGTGGAACTTTTGAACGAAGGCGATGAGGAAGATAAAGAAGACATTGGCAACATCTTAAATTTCAGTTCTAAGGTATTGAGCAGACGGCTTAAGTTTTTCCGGCTTTGTTTCGGACTTTCCAATGCAGCGATCAAAACACTTGCTGAGCTTGAAGAAATAATTGCCAATTATCTTTTAACGCTTGGCAATCCGAACACGCCGATAAGCCTTGCGTTGACGATTGAAACGCCGAAAATTTATAAACTTGTAATGCCGGCTGTGATGATGATGGCGGATGTTATTATCAAGGGGGGGAAAGTGCACGTTTCGCAGACGGAAAGCGCCCTGCTGATAACGCCCGAATCGCCTGCGCCCTTAAACGGCGCAAAGCTTGCAAACATCGGCAAGGTTTTAAACGGCGAAGAGCCGGAAGAAAACGCATCTTCTTACGCGCCGCTGTATTATCTGCTGTCTTATCTGAACAAGAGCGGCGTTGCTATCCGGCTTAACGGCGAAACATTGGTTATCGGAGATTAACAGCCGATGGCGATTTACGGCGTTCTTCTGCCCCTGCCCTTTAACGATGTGTTTGATTATGCAGCCGATGAGGCGCTTTCGGTCGGGCAGATTGTGATTGTGCCGTTCGGGAGGGAAGAGCTTGCCGGCGTGATATGGAAAATCGGACAGACTGCGGAGATTGACCCGAAAAAAATTAAGGCGATTAAAGATATTCCCGAGCTTCCGAAACTCTCGGCTGCGATGATAACGTTTATCGGCAAGGTTGCGGAATATAACCTTTCACCGCTCGGTTTGGTTTTAAAAATGGTTTTGGGGCAAAAGACCAATCAACTGCCGAAGCAAAAAGTGACCCTTTATGGATTAAAGATAAAAAACGAAAACCTGCAGGGAATTCGCATTACTCCCGCGCGGCAGGCGGTGTTTGACTTTTTGGCAAACGGCTATGAGGCAGAGAAAGAGGCGATTATTGAGGCGACGGGCGCCAGCGAAAATGTTATCGGCGCGATGATTAAAAGCGGATTTCTTTACAAACGCGAAATGCTTATTAACGAAGAAAGCGAAGAGCAAAAAGTCGACTTATGCCGGCAGGTGAACCTCACTGAAGAGCAGCAGGCGGCGGCGGATATTTTGGTGCGCAAAGTTAATAACGGCTTTTCGGCAACACTTTTGGACGGCGTGACCGGTTCGGGTAAGACCGAAGTTTATTTTGAGGCTGTGGCAGAGGCGCTTTCGCTCGGCAAGCAGGTGCTCGTTCTCGTGCCCGAAATTTCCTTAACCTCGCAATGGCTCAAGCGTTTTGAAAACCGGTTTGGCGTCACCCCCTATATCTGGCACTCGGAAGTGGGCGTTAAAGACAAAGCTAAGACGTGGAAAGCGGCAGCACGCAACCAAGCCAAAGTGGTGGTGGGGGCGCGGTCGGCGCTGTTTTTGCCTTATGCTGATTTGGGAATTATTGTTGTGGACGAGAGCCACGACCATTCGTTTAAGCAGGAAAGCTTGGTGACCTATCAGGGGCGGGATATGGCGGTTTTGCGCGCCCATTTGGAGAAAATTCCGGTTATCCTCTCTACCGCCACGCCGGATTTGGAAACGATTGTCAACGTGGAAGAAGGCAAATATGATTGCGTGAAGCTCACCAAGCGTTATGCCAAAGCCGTGTTGCCCGAGATTAAGATTATTGACCTTAAAAAGGACAAACCGCAAAAAGGCGAGTGGGGCGTTTCGTTTATGGCGCCGACACTGGTGGATGAATTGCAGCACAATCTGGAGCGCGGCGAGCAGTCAATGCTGTTTCTCAACCGCCGCGGGTATGCGCCACTCTTAATCTGCCGTGACTGCGGACACCGTTTTCAATGCCCGCACTGCACGGCGTGGCTTGCCGAACACCGCATCACCGGCGAGCTTATTTGCCATCACTGCGGCTTTAAGATGTTTACGCCCAAGCGTTGCCCCGAGTGCAGCTCTGAAGACGGACTGACGGCTTGCGGCCCGGGAGTGGAGCGCATTGCCGAAGAGGTCGCAAAACGCTTTCCGACCGCGCGCACAGCGATTTTATCTTCAGACATTACCACCAATTACAAAGCGATTTCCGAGGTTATTCATCAAACGGCGAACAAAGAGGTGGATATTCTCATCGGCACGCAGATTTTAGCCAAAGGGCATAACTTCCCCGACTTAACGCTGGTGGGCGTTATTGACGCCGACCTGGGCCTAATGGGCACGGATTTGCGCGCAAGCGAGCAGACGTTTCAACTGTTGGCACAGGTTTCGGGACGTGCGGGGCGCGGTGCTAAAAAAGGCGTAGTTTATCTGCAAACGCTCTACCCCGACAATCTCGTTTTGCAAGCGGTTATTCAGCACAACCGCGAGGCGTTTATTGAGATTGAAAAAACATCGCGCCGGTTTTTGAAAATGCCCCCATACGGCAAGCTTGCGGCGTTGATTATTTCTTCGGCCAATCAGCAAGCGGCAGAAGCTGCGGCCTATTATCTCGGTAAGTGCGCACCAAACACCGGTTTGATTGAAACGCTCGGCCCCGCCCCTGCCCCGATGAACCTTTTGCGCGGGCGCTACCGCTATCGGCTTTTGCTCAAAACCGCCAAAAACATCAACATCCAAGAAGTCTTGAAAAAGTGGCTCGCGATGGTCAAAATCAAGAGCAACGTTCGCGTCGACATCGACATCAACCCCTACTCCTTTATGTAGTGCCAACGGCAGTGCGAGCCGCACCTGCAACGATTAGGGCTGCGCCCAACTTGTTGGGGTTTACTTTAGCTGCGGATGCCAGCGGCACTTGCATAACTTTTGGCTGCGGCGGGCGGAGAGCGTATACCGTTACGCGGTGGCTATGATGATACTTTGTATCCCCCTCTCCCTTACCTCCCCCTCCAGGGGGGAGGAGGTTAAGGAAGATAGTTCCGTTCGCCGAGGAAAGAGGAGGCGTGTGCTTCAAGGGCTTCCTCCCCCTTGGCGGGGGAGGATAGGAGAGGGGGAGATATTGAGGCAGTTTTTTTGACTTTGACTGTGGTGGTGAGGATGGAAAATATAATATCAGCGGGAAGTGCCGCGGTTGATTATCGGGGGTAATTCGTTTTCTAGAGTTTTTTCTTCTGTGAAGATTATTTTGCCTTGCCAGTCGGAGGGGATTTCAAGGCTGTTTTTTTCCATCTGCTGTTGGTTTTTAAATGTAATCGTTTTTACATTATTATAATTTGCAACAAATTCCGATACATCTCGACACATTGAAAAATCTATGTTTTGAGGAAGAACGCATAGAGCAAGGTCTACACTGGCGCCTTCTGTAAATTTCAAATCTTTGATGGTCGGGTTTCCTCCGATAAATGTTATGTTTTTACCGGTGCAGATAACCGATGCCTCTTCGGGATATTTTGATAAATCAGGTTCTGTTTGCACACATATATAGCTTTTTTGATTCATACCCGAATGATAAAATATGCAGTCTTCATCATAACTATATTTTTTTGCTTGGGTAATGAGCGTTTTAAGCTCGTCTCTAACGCCGTTGGCATAAGCGAGTTTTTTGCCGAGGATGATGGTGTCGTTTGGTTGTTCGCGATGGTCGAAGATGGAGAGGATGATTTCTTTGAAAGCGGCTTGTTCGGTTAGGGGGAGGGCGGCGATGAGTTGGAGGGTGTCAAAGATGTTCTTTTTGTGATTTGTGGACTGGAGGATTTGTTGGGCTGCTTCGGGGGTGAAGGGTTGTTCGCCGCGTTTATAGGGG
>CAJTWX010000055.1 GCA_910580155.1 uncultured Alphaproteobacteria bacterium | reverse complement strand
CCCGCAAACCAAGTCCATTTTACTTTACCAAAAATAGCCTGGAATGCGATACCGACCAAACCGAAACCACCAACTACAAAAATAATCATTTTAACGTGATTGAAGATTCTTACGGCTTTACCGGCAGCAACGTTCATTAAACCATTATTGCCACCACCGGTGGCGGTTTGCGCGAAAGACGCATCTGCAAAGATTACTGTCAATACAAGTGCCAATGAGCACAGTATCAATATTTTCTTGAAATTTCTCATATTTGTTTCCTTTCATGAAATTGTATTATTTAAGTAGCTTTTTCAATGGGTTGCGTATTTTAAACGCCCCTTTTTTTGGGGCAAATTTAATGAAAGTTAATGATTTGTTAACCTTTTGATTATATAATATATTTTGTATTAGGGAAGTTGCTTAAAAAAAAGGGGCGTTTTTTTTAAGCAGTTTTTTTATCTTTCCTGCCAGTCATTGCGAGGAGCGAAGCGACGTGGCAATTTGTTAAAAGTATGGTATTGTGTGACTGTGTCACTGGTTTGTGGATTGGTGGCAGCGCTACGGGCGGCAGTGGGAAGCTCCTGTGGCGTGAGTTTCCTTGGAGGGGCTTTGCTCTGGGGGATGACGTTAAAAAGAGGGAGATAGCTTGATAATCTGCGGTAGAGGGGGAGGGTAAAAAAGAACCCCCCCGAGTTATCGGGGGGCTGATGTTAAAGCTCGGGGATGGACGCTTTGGTGCGTTTTTCTTCGGGCACAGGGGCGTCTTTATTTTTATCAATTACTTCGCCAGCAATGACGGCTTTTATCTCGTCACCAGTCAGCGTTTCGTATTCGATAAGTGCCTGAGCCAAAGTTTCCCAGTCTTTTTTGTGTTTTTGGAGAATTTTTTTGGCCTCTTCGTAACCATCGGTGACGAGGCGTTTGATTTCTGCATCTACCAAGCGGGCGGTTTCTTCACTCATATTCTGGTTTTGGGTGACCGAACGCCCGAGGAAAACCTCATTTGAGTTTTCTGAGTAGCGAATCGGGCCTAATATGTCGCTCATTCCCCATTCGGTGACCATTGCGCGCGCCAAATTTGTGGCGGCGTTGATGTCTGACGATGCGCCGGATGTGACGGCGTCATAACCGAATTTCAACTCTTCTGCAACACGTCCGCCCATCATAATTGCCAAACGGGAGAGCATTTGCGCGCGGGTGTAAGAATATTTGTCTTTTTCCGGCAGCTGCTGTACCATCCCCAGCGCTCTGCCGCGGGGGATAATCGTGGCTTTGTGAATCGGGTCAGTGTCTTTAACATTTAATGAGCAAATTGCGTGACCGGCTTCGTGATAAGCAGTCAGCATTTTTTCTTTTTCATCCATTGCCATAGACTTGCGTTCGTTACCCATCAGCACTTTGTCTTTGGCGGCATCAAAATCTGCCGAGCTGACTTTGAGTTTGTTTTTGCGGGCAGCAAGCAAAGCTGCCTCATTAACGAGGTTTGCCAAATCCGCACCGGAAAAGCCGGGGGTGCCGCGGGCGACAATGCTCAAATCAACATCTTTGCCGAGTGGAACTTTGCGTGTGTGTACCTGTAGGATTTCTTCTCTGCCTTTAACATCCGGATTAACAACCGTAACTTGACGGTCAAAACGCCCGGGGCGCAGGAGTGCGGGGTCTAATACATCCGGTCGGTTCGTGGCGGCGATTAAGATAACATTTTCGTTGGCATCAAAACCATCCATCTCGACCAGCAGCTGGTTTAAGGTTTGCTCGCGTTCGTCATTGCCGCCGCCTAAACCTGCGCCGCGGTGACGGCCGACAGCATCAATCTCGTCAATAAACAAAAGGCAGGGGGCGTTTTTCTTGGCTTGGGCAAACATATCACGTACGCGGGATGCACCAACGCCGACAAACATCTCGACAAAGTCTGAGCCTGAGATGGAGAAAAAAGGAACGTTTGCCTCGCCAGCAACAGCTTTGGCCAGTAAGGTCTTGCCTGTTCCGGGAGGGCCTACGAGCAAAACGCCTCTCGGAATTTTGCCGCCTAAACGCTGAAACTTTTGCGGGTCTTTTAAGAAATCAATAATCTCTTCCAATTCTTGTTTGCTTTCGTCGGCGCCGGCAACGTCCGCGAAGGTGACACGTTTGGTGTTTTCTATCAGTTTTGCGCGGGATTTGCCGAAGCTCATTGCTTTGTTATTGCCGGAGTTTGCCTGACGCATAAAGAAAATCCAGACACCGATTAAGAGCAGCATCGGAAACCACGAAATCAGGATGCCCCAGAATGTGCTTTCGGATGTATCTATCGGTCGGGCTTCAATCTTTACACCGAGTTTTCTGAGGTTTTCCACCATATTCGGGTCAAAAGGCGCGTAAGTCTGAAATTTTGTGCCGTCGGTGTATGTTCCCTGAATGTCGTTGCCGATAACGGTAACAGACTGGACGCGGTTTTCTTCCGCATTATCCATAAACTCGGAGAAGGCAATCGTGTTGGCGCTGCCGCCGTGTGATTCCGGATTAAAGCCATTGAGTGCAAGGCTTAAAAAAATGAAGGCGACAAGCCATAATAAAATACTTTTTCCCTGTTTCATTTATCTTTGTTTCCTAATGATATAAAGTGTTGACCGGCGTTTTTGTGTTTGCCGGATTGACTATTATACTATATAGGGTGAAATGTGGCAAAACTCAATAGCTATTTTTGTTTTTTCGCTTGTTTTAGGAGATTGTCTGCAGAGAAGTGTGGCTTAAGCGTGGCGAAGTTTGAACACGCCGTCTTCGTAGCCTTGGATAGTGTTATCTTCTTTGGCGCGTTCGAGCCTTTTTTCGGCGACGGCGACATACTCTTTTTCGCGTTCGATGCCGATATAGTGCCGTCTGAGTTTGGCAGCGGTGACTGAAGTTGTGCCCGAGCCTAAAAACGGGTCAAACACCACATCGCCCTCGTTGCTGGAGGCTAATATCAGCTTGGCTATCAGCTTTTCGGGCTTTTGAGTAGGGTGCGGAGTGTTTTCTGCCATTGACCAAAACGGAATCGATATATCTGTCCAGAGGTTAGACGGGGCTGTCAGGCGGAATTTGCCACCCTCGGTTTCTTCGTCTTCCTGCCAGTCTTTAGGGATGCCGTTATCGTCTTTGTATGGTGCTAGCACCGGACGTTTGAGCTTGACGGCGTCTAAGTTAAATGTGTATTCTGGCGATTTGGTAAAAAACCAGATATCTTCCATACAGTTTTTCCAGTTATTGCCGGCACTGCGGCCTTTTTCACGCTCCCACGTAATACGGTTTTTCAAAAGGAAATATTTGCCGGCAATTTCGGGAATCGCAATTGAGGTGTTCCAATCCGAACAAATGTATAAGCTGCCGTTGGGTTTGAGAGAAATGAACACTTCAGCGAGCCATTTATCCATCCAGCGCTTGTATTCGTTCCAGTCCATCGATTTAAATTCTTTGGTGCCGAATTTTTTGGTAAGATTGTACGGCGGGTCAACCACGACCAAATCTGCGAAGTTTGCAGGAAGGAGTTTTAAGGCTTCAAATGTATCCTGCCATATTGTGCGGTCGATTATATCTTTTAAAGCGGCTTTTTTCTTAAGCGTTATGGCGCGGGAGGAATATTCGTTGATTTCCTCGTTGTTTAAGATAATCGTTTTATTACGCGGGGCAGGGGTGCTGCTCATTTTTCCTCGCCGAATTTGTTATTGATAAGGGTGGTCAGGGCGGAGAGGGCTTTTTCTGCTTCTTTGCCGCTTGCCGATACTTTGATGGTGGTGCCTTTGCCTGCGGCTAACATCATCAAGCCCATAATCGAGCAGCCGCCGACGCATTGCCCGAGGCGTTCAACCTCAACAACGGCATCCAGATTTTCAATTGTTTTAACAAAGTTTGCGGCGGCTCTTGCGTGCAGTCCGCGTTCGTTAATGATTTTCAGTTCGGTGCTGATTTTATCGTTCATCTTTTATTTTCCCAACAGTTCAGAGGCAATGGTAATATATTTGATGCCGGCTTCTTTGGCACCGCTAACCGCTTCTTTGAGGTTCTTTTCCTTGCGCAAAGCGTTAAGCTTTACGAGCATCGGCAGATTGATGCCGGCGATAACTTCTATATTGGCCTTGTCCATAATGGAAATTGCAAGGTTTGAGGGAGTGCCGCCAAACATATCTGTTAAGACAATCACGCCGTCGCCGCTGTCTACGGTTTTTACTTTGGCCATAATATCTTCACGGCGCTCGTTCATATCGTCGCTCGGACCGATACAGGCGGTGGCGATTTGCTCTTGATGACCGACGACGTGTTGCATTGCCGACAAAAATTCGTCAGCGAGCTTGCCGTGCGTTACTAACACAATACCTATCATTATTTTTCTCCGCTTTTCCAGATTTTGACAGCGCCGAATGCGGCAATAATTTCGCTTTTGCTCTTAATACGCTCAAGCTCGTCGGCGCGGGTTGGACGCCCTTTGAAGGAAAATTCTTCAACTGTTTCAACCGGAACGCCATAAACACGTTCGACAGTTTCTCCTTTTAACTCGACAACCATAATAAACTCGGATTCAGCCAAAACGGATGCCGTTTCGGTGTTTATCCCCTCAAGCTTAACGGCAAGATTGGAATCGCGTTTTAACAATGCGGTTTGTCTGCCGTCAAATTCAATCATCGGGGAAACAGGCGAGCCTTTGCGTGCGTCAATAAACAGGGCTAATTCGCCAAATTTATTTTCAATGATTTCATAAAAATCCTGTTTTTCGATTAAAGTATAATACTGATTTTCCATAATATCGCCTTTGCTTTGCGGTTGTCAACGCTATTCAGGATACCACAAAGATTTGAAAGTGTCAATTATGTTTGTTGTTCTCAGGCATTTTCTTTGTCATTTGTTTCGTTATTTTCAAAATTTTTAAATTGATTTAGCCCTTTAGCGATGTCGGATAATTTCTTTTTCGGGGCGTCGCGGCCGGATTTCTTTAAGATGAGCTTGGCCATATCTTCTTTATCAAGCTCAATAATATCATCCAGTTCCTCTGCGGGGAAACCCTGCAATGCGTCTTCGGGGAGTTCTTTTTGGGCTTTTTGGATGGCTTTAACGGATTTTTTTAAGCCTTTTTCGGGCAATTTACCTTTTAAGCCCAGCGGCTCTTCCACTTTTTTGCGCATTGTTTGGCGGCGGATAGTTTTAACATCGTATTCGGCTGAGTTAATAAGTTCGACATCTGCTGCGGTCATTTTAGGATTTAAACCAGCTTCTCCGGCAACAAGCGCGGTGCTCATTATCGTATTAAGTTTGCCGGTTAAAAGCTGCTGTTTGGCGATGTGAGCCGTGTTTTTTTGCTCGTCATTACGGCGTTCTTCTTCTTCGCCCAAAAGATCGATATTAAACAGCGGGGGGTATTCCTCTTCGTCTTCTTCGTCATAAACTTCTTTGATTTTTTTTCTCAACCTTAGCAGTGGCAGGCCAACGGCGCGCGGCGGGAGTTTGGTTGCGGCATCGTTTGTTGTGGCGGCGCTGTCTGCAAGCTCGGCCCGCTGTTCCATCCGCTTAGTGATGCGGCTGCTGTCGTTGCCGGATTTTTTATTCCAGTCGATTATTTTGCGTTTTTTCGGGTTTTGCTGTTCGGTCATTTTTTTCCTCCGTCCTTTTATGTAATTATGGCAGCACTTTTTTTAAGACGCAACTTTTTTATTGGCGGCGATATGTTATCATTAAAGACGTGTCGGGCAGAACTGCCGGTGTGACGCTGATTTTTTGTTTGTTTTTAAGCTTTAGGGTAAACGGCGTGCAGGCTGTGATGTGTTTGAGCATATCTTCGCGGAAAGTTTCCCAGTTTTCTATTTCGGGGAGGCGGGCTTTGTGCAAATCCAGCACGTCGCGGAGGTAGGGCGCTGTATCCAGAGCCGTGGGATTTAGTTCCCAGAGCTGCAGAAAGGCAATGTTATAGGTTTTTAATTTCAGCATTGGGGAGAATATAACGATTGACTCACAAATGTTATCCAATATGCCCTGCTGGACGGAGATGAGGTCACTTAAGCGGCGGGCGTCTGCCAAGCGTTCGGAAATGTCTTCATATGCAATCAGCGTGCCGTCCGGATGCGGCGCGCGAATCCGGCGGAAGGTGCGTCCGTCGGGGATGTACAGCAGGTCTTCGCGCTGTTCGGTTAGGGCATCAAAGGCTTTGTTTTCTTCTTCTTTGTAAGCTTTAAAGTCGGATACTTCGGGCAGGGTTTTCTTTTCGCGGATGGCATCTAAAAACAGGTTGTAGTGAGGGGAATTGTCAATAAAGTTTTCGGGGAGATTCCAGAGTTTTAAGAAAGCGGCATTACCGAATGTGAAAATGTGTTTGGTATTTATGATACAGAATGCGGTATCAAGCGAACTTAAAATATCAAGGTGCGAATCGAGGTGTACCTGATAGCTGCGCTTTGCTTCGTCGAATCCGGTAATGTCAACAAGCGAGCCGATGGTACGGGTGGTTTTTAAGGACGAATCGTAATGCGGCTGTTCGGTAATTTCATATTTTTTGAGGTCGCCGTCGGCAAGGATGTTAATCTGCTTTTTTTGCGCGGTGTTTGATTCTTTGGCATTTTTTGCCAGCTCCAAAAGGTTGGTGGTATTGCCCAAATCGTGCAGGGTGGTATTATCGGGCGTTATATCTTTAAAATCTTTCAATCCGATGAGCTTAAGATAGGGGCGGTTTAATAAAGATATCTCCAGATTTTCGTTTCGGAGCCAGACGGGGCAGGGGATGTTATCAATCAAAATCCGGTAGTCTTCCAGCTGTTCGCGGCAGAGGCAAGCCTCTTCGGTAACGCGGTCGATGAAATCCGTGGCTTTGCTGATGTCGCGAAACCACAGGCAGTTGCTGCTTACTTCCGAATCGGCAGAATTTATCCGTGTGCCGGTGATGGTGTAGGTTTTTTTGCTTTTGGTTTTGACGATGGTTTCAAAGCTCAGGCCGTTGCGGTTTAAGCCCATAAAGAAAGCATTGATTTTTTCGGCATCTTTACGGTCAAAAATGCTCAAAACTTCGGCAAGCGTGCTGTTTTCACCGTTTTTGAGGTTTAAAAGCGTGGCGAGACGACGGGAACAATATTGGTATTCTTTGTTTTTATAATAGGAACACGTCAGGTAGCCGTCTTTGGAGGCATAGAGCATTTCTTCATAATATTTGTTGGCGTGGCTTTGTTTTTTAAGCTCGTTTTTCAGGCGTTTGGCACGCATTATCAGCCAGATTGCCAGCACCGGAAATGCCAAGCTTATGGTCAGCCATACATATAAAAAAGCCGTGATGGTTTCTATTGTCATTAAAGTTTTCTTTCAAAAGCCGAAAAATAAGAGTTGTTTGTTTATTTATTTTAGTATATAGCCAATTTAAAACATAAGTCTTTTGATGGCAAATTAAAAATTGAAAGAGTGAACAAGGATGTATACACTGGTTTTTGATACAACAGGTTTCGGTGTTGGTATCGGGCTTTATCACGATGATATGGTGGTTGGTAAAGTGGAAAAAACAATGGAATTCGGGCAGGCCGAAGAGCTGGCTTGCGGTGTGCAGACACTGCTTGAAGATGCAGGAATCGCTTTTAGCGAGGTTGAGCTTTTAGGCGTTTGTACTGGTCCGGGGTCGTTTACCGGCGTTCGGGCTGGGCTGGCTTTTGCCCGCGGGCTGGGGCTTGGCGCGCCGGCGCGCAAGATGACCGGCGTTTCGGCGTTTGAGGCATATGCGCGGATGCTTAAAGAAAAAGACCGTGCCGTTTATAATGCGGTAGTGATTGAGACCAAGCGTGAAGATTTTTATTTTCAGCTGTTTGACCAAAACCTGCGTAAGCTTTCCGAGCCGGCAGCCCTGACACGTGAGGAAATCGTTAAAAAGCTAAAAAACCACCAGACGAGTTTTATCGGTGACGGCGTGGAACGGCTGCTCTCTGTTTCCTCGGGGTTGCAGATTAAACAGGTGGAACTCTCTGAAATGATTGAAATCCAGGCGTTGTTTGCGGCAACAAAACAAAAATATTTTGAGAAAAGCCTTGATTTTCCGAAGCCGCTGTATATAAGAGGTACAGAGGCTTGTGTAAAATAAGCAAAAATTTATAGCGATGTTATAAATTTGATGTTATGTTCCAAGCGAATAATGTTGTTTTATTGAAAGAGGTATATCGTGACTAGATCTGAGTTAATAGAAAGCGTTGCTAAAAAGAATCCGAATCTTATGCTGAGTGATATTGAGAGAATCGTTAATGTGATTTTTTCGAGCATTACATCGGCTTTGGCTAAGGGCGACAGAGTAGAGTTCCGCGGGTTCGGCGTTTTCTCTATTCATAAGCGCGCTCCGAGAATCGCACAAAATCCGAGAACCGGCGATAAGGTTAAAATCGGCGACCGTAATATCGTGCATTTCAGAGTTGGTAAGGAGCTGCACGAAAAGCTAAACGGAAACTAAAGTTTAAAATTGTTTTGAGGAGACGGATATGTGGCTTTTAAAATGGTTGATTGCACTTCCGCTTTTGATGTTTTTTGTGGTGTTTCTGGCACAGAATAATGAGCTTGTTTCACTGTGGCCGCTAACGGATATGGAAAATTTTCCGGTGCAGCAGGTGGCTGTGAGCGTGGTGTATTTTGTGTTGTTTTGTTTGGGATGGCTGTTTGGACGGCTGGCGGCTTGGTCTGCATATGCCCCGCTCCGTGCGCAGCTGCGCAAGCAGAAAAAGGAGAATAAAGCCCTATCGAAAGAACACGAAAAGCTTAATCACGAGCACGAAAAGCTGAACCAGCAGGTGGCAACACTGCAGGAAGAGGCAGCAGATAACCATAAAAGCGGCTTTTCGCTCA
This sequence comes from uncultured Alphaproteobacteria bacterium, assembly GCA_910580155.1. Lineage (GTDB taxonomy): Bacteria > Pseudomonadota > Alphaproteobacteria > RF32 > CAG-239 > CAG-267. Next base: position 2,784 of record CAJTWX010000055.1, on the reverse strand, counting down.
ACCAAAAAATTAAGGGGTGGTTTTCCAAACCCTCTGTTGAAGACAAATAATAAAAAAATAGCGAGGTACTAAATGAACTGGTTAACAGATATTGTCAGACCGAAAATTAAGAAGACTACTCCAAAAGAGATTTCCGATGATTTGTGGGTGAAGTGTCCGGAATGCGGGCAGATGCTGTTTTCTAAAGAACTGAAACAATCGTTGTATGTATGCACAAAGTGCGGACATCACTTGCGCTTATATGTAGACAAGCGTTTAAAGCAATTGTTTGATGACGGGATTTATATGACTCTGGCGTTGCCGGCAGTTAAGGAAGACCCGTTGAAGTTTAAAGACACACAGCGCTATACGGATAGAATTAAGGTTTATCGTAAGAAAACCGGTAATAATGACGCTATTAAGGTTGGTGTGGGCAAAGTTGGCGGCGTGGATGCCGTTGTGGCGGCGATGGATTTTTCGTTTATGGGCGGTTCAATGGGAACGGCTGTCGGTGAAGGAATTGTTTCGGCGGCGGAATATGCTTATGCGCACGACTGCCCGCTGATTATTGTTAGTGCATCCGGCGGTGCAAGAATGCAGGAAGGTATGCTCTCGCTGATGCAGATGGCGCGTACGACAGCGGCAATTAACCGTTTGAAAGAAAAAGGGCTGCCGTATATTTCCATTTTTTCAGACCCGACAACTGGTGGCGTTTCGGCTTCGTTTGCGATGATTGGCGATATTCATATTGCCGAGCGCGGGGCGATGATTGGTTTTGCTGGTAAACGTGTGATTGAACAGACTATCCGCGAGAAACTGCCAGAAGGTTTCCAGACGGCAGAATACCTTAAAGAGCACGGTATGGTTGATATCGTGGTTGAGCGCAAAGACCTTAAAGCGACGGTTGACAGAGTTTTGGGACTGTTGATGGCTAATTATAAAGCTGCTTAATCATTGTTTTGAAAAAATTACAAACGGGGCTTTGAGGCTCCGTTTTTTGTATGTTTGGGTACCGTTGTGTATTGGCGGTATCCAAAAGAAAAGAGCTAAAAAAGTAAATAAAAAATATTCAGGAAAATGAATTTTTTAAAATTGTGCATATTTTAGAAAAAAGTTCTTGCATTTTATGTTTAATTATACATATTAGTATGTATGTTTAATCCGGTATGAGGTGAACTTATGAAAAAGATTGTTTTGATGTTAGTGTTTATGTTGTACGCAGTGGCAGATGCGCGGGCAGAATCGATTGTGGTGATAGATGGAGATGGGCGCGTGGTGCGACAGATGTTTACCGTTCCCTCCACGTTTGAAACTCCGGCTGTGACCACAACAAAAACCGTGACGACGACAACGACGGCAGCGCAGCCGCAAGTGATGGTGGTGCGTGAATCGCCGGTTATCCAAAATAGTTATTACTATGACCGCGGTACAACGAATGCCGCATTTGCAGCTGGGGTGACCACTGCTGTTGTCGGTGGGCTGATTTATGACGGTTTTCGTCATCACCATCGTCCGCGTTGGCGCAGACATCATCACCGCAGGCATTGGTAGTGCTGAAAAAATGCTTATTTTTGCGTAAATCGGTCGCAATGCTTGACTTAATCGTTTTTAATCCCTAAATCTATGTCAGATGATAAAATTTATACAGAGGGAAAAATGAGTTTTGAGAATGAAAAGTTAGAAGATAACCAACCGGAAGAAGAGATTTTGACCGAAGAGGAAGGGCTTGCGCCTGAAGAGCACGATGCGGCCGAAACCGAGCAAAGCAAAGATAAGCTTGAGGAAGAATATAACAAACTGAAAAATGACTATATCCGCCTGTATGCCGAGATGGACAATATGAAAAAACGCACGTTGCAAGAAACGGAAAAGACTATTAAATTTGCGATTTCGTCATTTGCCAAAGAGCTATTAGGTGTGGCAGATGATATGGAGCGTGCCATTGCCGCAATGTCCGATAACAGCGAATCTTGTGCCGAGCTTTTAAAAGGGGTGGAACTGACACAAAACGAACTCACCAAAGCTTTTGAAAAATTCGGCATTAAGCGTTTTAACCACATCGGACAGAAATTTGATCCGAACTATGAACGCGTCGTTCAGGAAATTGACGATAAAAAGGCCGAATCAGGCACTATTTTAGCTGAGCTTCAAGCAGGGTATGTCATACATGACCGCATCCTCCGCGAGGCGATGGTCGTCGTTGCTCGTTAGGGTACTGTCATATCGCCAAATGGAAGCCTGACGTCGGTCGGGTCACGTACCTCTATGTACGCTCCCCTCCCTAGCAGGACATTTGGCGATAGCACAGCACTCTAACGTGCAACAAGTTGCACGAGAAATTGTGAACTAGCTCGCGGATGGAAGCCCCACTTCGTCGCGTCGTGTACGTTTATGTACACTCGTGCTCCTTGGGGGGCAGCGCCGCGGGCGTAATTTATTACACTTTCCTCCTTTTCAGCGTCATTGCGAGGAGTGCGGAGCCTCACAGGCAACGCACGACGTGGCAATCTTTGGAGAGCAGGGGAGACTTTAGTGTGCTATCGCACCGGTTTATGGAGTGCTTCGCATATGTGCAGTTGGCGGTGCGCTCGCAATGACTCATTTTTAACTTGACTTTAACCTCGTTCTCTTTATACTTCTTTTGTCGGCAGAGATGCCGTCAGGGCTGTAGAAGGCTCTCAAACCATAATTCCTTGATTAAAGTCAGGGAGCTTATAGCTATATATTGAAGGCTATAAGAGTCATAGGTTTGTGATTTTCTACCTCCCTGGCGCTAGGATTATCCGGCGCCAGTTTTGTTTTAAC
>CAJTWX010000054.1 GCA_910580155.1 uncultured Alphaproteobacteria bacterium | reverse complement strand
AAACAAGATGCCCAAAACCAAGAGGACTGGGCAAAATATCTGCAAAAAGAAAATGAGGCCTATAAAGCACGAATTAAAACTTTGAAAGCAGAGATCGGTCGCTTACAGTAGCATAATAAGGATGTTCTTCTAATGGCATTAAATTAAATGAATAATTGGGTAGACGTTGAGCTGATAAAGTTAAAAATCTAGCAGTCTCTAATTCTTCTATTGTAAAATTACCTTGATTAAGCAACCTTATATTTACAAGAATATAGTATCAATCTAACTTTTAAATCTCTACTAAATTAGCAGAGGTTCATTTTTATGCTCAAAAAGGCTGAAATTAGCTAAGTTATTGAAAAATATAGAAGTGAGTTCGAAGATGTTGTAAAACAAGCTATTCGAATCTCCATAATTTTATCATATCTATACAGAGGGACTATCGGACCGAAATGCTAAAGTCAAGGCCTTTTTTTAACATTTTTACGGTTTAACTATTTGATTATTACGGATTTATTTTAAATTCAGCAGGTTAGATTCATAAAAAAATATAAAAACTATTTATTTTCATATATTTTACTACCTATATAACAAATGCGACTAGGACTATTGTGTTTAATTTCATTAAGAAAGGAGGCATATATGCCTAAAATTTTATCAGAAGCTGAAAAAGCTAAATCTCGTTATAATAACGATTGTTCACCTAAAGGAATAGCTCAAAATTTTATGCAAATTAAAAAAGATGCATCTGTTGAGAAACCAGTTTCTACAGGTAATATGATTGCAGATACGCAAATCAAAAAGATTCCAGTCATTGGAAAATATATCAATCTGTATAATACAGACTCTTTTGGTGGTTCCAACATAGCTCATAGTATAAACGCATTTAATGAAAGTTGCGGCAATCGTAAGAAAAAATAAAGAATTAAGTATTATTATAAAATAAATTACCAATAAAGAAAAGGAGTACAAACAGTGAAATTATGGTCCAAAGAAGCTTTAGTATTAGGTGGTATATATAGTGTTTTAGACACTCCTTTTTCTTTATTGGGATTTGAAATGATATCAAATGTGTTTTTTGGGTTATTTATAGGTTCAGCATTAATGCTGTGTTTTAATAAAACGCCTAAATATTTGTCGTGGTTTATAACGCGATACCCACAAACATCATACTATTTAGCCTCTTTCGGTTGGGTACCTTATGTGATGATGCTTACAACAATAGCTTTTTTAGGAAGTTCTTATCTGATAACATATACAGAAAATTTTGCAGTATCCTTTTTATATAGCATTGTTTATGTCGGACTATTTTTATCCCTCATCTCTTTAATTATAGCGTTTGTAAAAATGCGTAAAACCAAGTTAATTAACTGATAAATACCTATGTAGCCCTAAAACTACAAGTTTCTAATAAATTTCATTTGGAGGTGCGCGAAAGTGCGCCTTTTTAGTTGCCTGAACTTCGCTTTCGGGCAAAGCGTTCCAGCTATTGGACGGGGTGTATATGAATAATGTTGAGAAACATATCCTTAAACAAGATGCCCAAAACCAAGAGGACTGGGCAAAATATCTGCAAAAAGAAAATGGGGCCTATAAAGCACGAATTAAAACTTTGAAAGCAGAGATAGGTCGCTTATCTGCTTTTTCCTTTTCAAGAGCTTTTTGTATTTTCTGTTGTTGTCTGTGCCGTTCTTTTATTTCTTTAAATTTTTCATAGATTTGGTGGGACATATTTGCCATTGCATAAAAGTCATCCAGTTTGGCAAATTCTTCTTCCGTATAATGGCTAAAATCAACGGTATCTTTAATATCTATATCGTCTTCAAAGAAATCATCATCGTCATTATCAAGAATCTGGGCAAAATCGAGCGTTTTAGAGTCTTCCTCTTTTTGTTTATTAAGATCGTTTAATAATTTACGCCGAATAGACATTGTTTCAAGCTCCGCCCGCAGTTTAGCCAATTTGTAATCCTTGGTATTCAATGATCTCCATATTTGTTTTTTACCGTATTTGGAAACCAAACACTTTGGAATTGTAATGATAGTATAGTAAGAGGTTTCTCGGTTGTAAAGTTTCATATCAGCCCTTTCACAAAAAGGCTAAATGCCCGAAATGAGCTGTTTTTAAAACATCTCACACGGACCAACTCAAATGATTGATTTATAAAGAAAAAGGGACGATTCCTCGTCCTTTATACAATGTGGCTGGAGAGAGCTTGCGGTTTTCGAGCTATTTGATTGCTCCTTTTACGAACCATCTTAAGTTGTTTTCTTTAGGATATTTTGAAAAATGTAAATGTATATATGTATTTGTTTTCTTTACAATAGCTATTGTATAATTAGATGGTTCTAAAGTGAAGAAATAGTTATTATTAATAAAAGGATGTAAGAAAGTTATATACACATCATTTGACTTGATAGAAACATATCCTTGTTGTTCACATAGTTGGTCATCAATCATTACGTAAGCTTCTCTATCGGAAGAAAACCAAGTTCTTTTTTTATTTTTACTATCATTTATAAAGGTCAATAAACTATTTACATCTTTTTGAGAAAGTTTTAGATTATTTGATGGAACTTCAGGAGAATACTCTACCAAAAGCGAACCAACGAAAGGGATTGTACCCAATAATCCTCTCAGAATTTTAATACGATGCGTTTGAGGTTTTATTTGTTTTAATTTTAATAAATACTGTTTGATTTTCATCTCCATACCCTACGTTGTCAATTATATTTACTATTTAGGCAAAAAAATATCAACGTGCAAGTGAAAAGTATTAAATTTCAAATATCTAACTTATGGGTGTCAAGAACCCGAGGTTGATTTGCTTATTTTTTCTATTTTAGAAACCAAGTTTTAAGGATTTTTATCTATGGTGATCTTATGAAAAATTAATCAATGAGGGAACTATGTCTAATAGCAGAACGAAAATTATCAATACAATTGGGGCTGATTTACTGGTAAAAAATTTAGAAGCAGATGAATTCAGTTATCCCAAAGCTTTGCAAGCTGTTGGGAAAACAATAGATGAATCTTTGGTGACATATAAAGGAACTAAACATAAAGATTTAGATATTCGTTTTGTTAAAAGGAATATATCCGTCTTAGTCGAAACAAAGCCAAACTTTGATAGAGAAGATAAAGATAAGGTATATCATCAACTTCAAGCGTATGTCGAATATGAAAAAGTATTAACAGGAAATAAAATTATTGCTATTTTAGCTAATACAGAAGATGAACGTATAAAGGTTTGGTGGGGAAGTAATTTAACTATAGATGAATCTCACCAACTTAAAAATCAATATGCTTTAAAAACTTTTGATGAATATGCAGATTTGTATCTTGGAAAGAAAAATAATAAAGAGCAAGTGATTAAGAATACGTATGCATTAAATGAACTTCTTCACAAACATGGAATAGGTGAAAAGATACGTAGTCAATTTGTAGGAACTTGTCTATTAGCATTAAAAAATGATTTGAAATACGAAGGATTAAAAACAAAGCAAATCCTAAGCGGTATAGAAAGCACAATTACCGATTTGTTAGAAGATAAAGACCTTAATAAAGCCCAAAAATTAGTAATTCTCAAAAATAAAGTTCTTGATTCGCAAGATATTAGAGATTTAAAAGCTGAAAATATACAAGAAATTTTGAAAAAAATTGATGATGATATTTTGCCATACATAAACGATAAGAGTACTATGGGGCAAGATATTTTGAATTTATTTTTTACGACTTTTAATAAATATGTTGGTAAAGCTGATAAAAACCAAGCTTTTACACCAGACCACATCGTACACTTTATGTGCCAAGTTGTTGGAATAAATCGTAATTCAAGAGTTTTAGACCCATGCTGTGGTAGTGGAGCTTTTCTTGTTAGGGCAATGACTGAGGCAATGGATGATTGTGCTACAGAAGAAGAACGTAAAGAAGTAAAGAAAAAACAAATATATGGTATTGAAGCAGAAGAAACAGCTTTTGGTTTATCAACAACTAATATGTTAATACATAGTGATGGCAACTCAAATATAAGAATGGGGAGTTGTTTTGAAAATGATGAATTTATAAAAGATGCTAAAATTAATGTTGTCTTGATGAATCCACCATATAATGCTCAGCGTAGATATTCAAATCCAACCTATGTTAAAAATTGGAAAAAAGATGCAAAAGAAGATCCTTCAAAAGGATTTCATTATGTGCATTATATCGCATCAAAAGTTAAAACAGGTAAATTAGCCGTCTTATTACCTATGGCGTGTGCTATAGGAGGTGAAAAAGCTAAGGATATTAGAAATTTTAAGGAAAAGATGTTACAAGAGCATACACTTGATGCCGTATTTTCACTACCACCAGATGTTTTCCATCCAGGAGCAAGTGCAAACGCTTGTTGTATGGTATTCAATCTTGGTACAAGACACGAGAGAGCTCCTATAAAAGAAACATTTTTTGGATATTTTAAGGATGATGGTTTCATAAAGCGCAAAAATCTCGGTCGTGTTGAAAAAACAAAACCTAATTCAGATGAAGGTGTTTGGGCTGATATTGAAAGCCATTGGTTAGAACTTTATAGAAATAGAAAATCTGAAAAAGGCTTATCAGTTACAAAACAAGTAACAGCACAAGACGAATGGCTGGCTGAGGCTTATATGGAAACTGATTATTCAAAAATAACAGAAAAGGATTTTGAACAAACTATTCGTGATTTCTTAGCTTATCAAATAATGACAGGAAGATAAAAATGGATATTATTTTACACAAATTTGAATTTGGTAATCTTATTAATGTGATAAAAAAAGCAAAAGCTCACAAAAAAGAAGATTTAATTATCTGTAAGCCATTTGATGAAAATTCTATTCCTTATGTGACAAGAACAGAACCTAACAATTCCGTTGAATGTTTTATAAAAAATACAAAAGAGCTTAAAATAGAAAAAGGTAATGCTATAGTTGTTGGCGATACAACGGCAACTGTAAGTTATCAATTACAACCTTTTGTTGCCGGAGACCATATAGTTGTGATATATGCTGATTGGCTCAACCAATGGACTGGTTTATATATAACATGCTTATTAAATAAAGAAAGATACAAATATTGTTATGGTAGGGCTTATGTAGTAGATTCGATAAAGAGAACAAGTATTTATTTACCATCTAAACTCGATGATAATAATCAATATATCCCAGATTGGCAATATATTGAAAAATATATGAAAAAACATTTAATTAAAATTCCACAAACTAAAAGTACAACACCAAAAGATATGATTAATACTGAAAATTGGCATTTCTTCAAAGTGGGGCAATTATTTAAGTTAGAAACGGGGAAAGTTAGTTCAACTGAAGTATTGACTGAAGGAGAGGATGTTTTTTATTGTGGAGCTAAAAAAGATGAAAATGGTATTATGTCTAGATGTGCGTACGATAAAAAATATATTAGTAAAGGAAATTGTATAGTTTTTATTTGCGATGGTCAAGGTGCTGTTGGGTATAATAATTATATGGATAGAGATTTTATCGCTACAGTAAATTTAGTAATGGGCTACAATGATAATTTGAATAAATATAATGGATTGTTTTTGGTATCATTGCTTGATTTAGAACGCCCTAAATTTTCGTTTGGTCGTAAGCGCAAAAAAACTTTGGCTAATACTGAGATAAAATTACCTGCAAAACATAATTCTAAAAACGAATACGAGCCAGATTGGCAGTATATGGAAGATTACATAAAATCACTACCATACGGTGATGTAATTTAAAACTTACTAACTCCTTGATTTTGTTATCTTCTTGATAAAATTAGTTCGAAGATTGTCCGGGGTATGGCTTATTTTATACCAAACATTCGAACCAGCTTAAGTGCTTGCAAACAAAAGAAAAAAGGACGATTTCTCGTCCTTTGTAATCTGTGGCTGGGGCGGCTGGATTCGAACCAACGAATGTCGGCACCAAAAGCCGATGCCTTACCACTTGGCGACGCCCCAACAATGTATATTGTGGTAAGTGTCCGCTTACGAACAAAAACATATCTAAAATAAAAAAAATATAAATGCAAGCATTTTTTTGAATGTTTGTGAAAAATATTTGAAAAAATGTTTAGGGCAGGGGGATGAACCAAAAACTTAAACATAAAGCAAAATTTACAGGCAATATTCTTCAAAAAATAAAAACAGCTCCGAAAAAAATCTTAAGAGCGAATATAAACTTAACAATATAACATTATCCCTATATAAAAAGCTCACTTTCAAATTATGATATCAATAAAATTATTATAAACTAAAATCTAAAAATTATGTGTAACACTGAAATTGACGCAGCCGCAGCTGCTGTACAGGAAACATCTTGGAGCATCGGTTTGCACGATGTTGTAGCGTTTATCCTTTTTGCTGCTAGTTTGACGATAGGCATCATTCAGCTCATAAGCTTTATTTATTCGATTGTTAAAAAAGAATGGGATTGGGATAAAAGGCCTGTGCCGTCCAAAATCAGCCTGATTGCCCGCGGCGTTCTCGGTTGGACAATCGTCATTTATATTATCGGCTTGCTGATATGTTGGAATTCTTGGAAATGGACAATTGTGTATATGATATTCGTTTCTTCTATCCTTATGGGATACGGAATACCTTTCATCGCGGCTATGTTATTCTTTTTCGTGCATTATTTCCTCTATAAGCCGCTTGCGGGAATAATCTCCGGTTTTAAGAAAAAATAATTTTTACGCCCTGTATCATATGGATATAGGGTGTTTTGCTATAGTAAGAAAAAATCTTTAGCATAACTCAAACCGCCTCTTTACACAGAAAAATCCCCTGCTTATACTGCCGGAAAGAATGATGATAACCAAACGGGGGACAATATGGCACTAAACCTGATAAAACGCAATGCTACAACGCAGGAATTTTCGATTTTTAAGCTTGAAAAGCTGTTAAACGATGTTTGCAAAGGTTTTCCATTGAATGCACAAAAGCCGCTCGAAAATCTTGATGATTATCTTAAAGACAATATGACAACCAAAGATTTGTTTAATGCGCTGACAATGAATGTATTAAGCTTAACTTCGGTCGAGGAGCCGGAGTGGAAAAATGTTGCCGGCCGGATGAAAATGCTTGCGCTTTATAAACAAGCCTCACTTAATCGCAATATGCCCAAAAACACTCCGCCGTATGATTATGCTAAATTCTTAAACTATGCTGTGAAGAATGGTGTATATAGCTCTGTAATAACAGAAAAATATTCAGAACGTGAGATTGCCGAAGCTGCTGGTTTTATTAACCCCGAGTTTGATTTTGTATATGACTATGCCGGTGCAAACCTGTTGCTGAAACGCTACCTTTGCGAATATGATGACAAGATTGTCGAGTTGCCGCAGGATATGTTCCTTTCCATCGCGCTTTTAATTGAGCAAAACGAAGACAAAGCGACCCGTATGGCCAAAGTTAAAGATACCTATGAGAAACTTGCCAATCGTAAAATCTCGTTGGGAACGCCCTTGCTGATGAATTTGCGCCGTCCGAACGGCAACCTAAGCTCGTGTTTTATAACGGCGATGGATGACAGTCGCGAGTCGATTTTTTATGTGATTGACCAAGTGTCTGCCATCTCCAAATTTGGCGGCGGGGTAGGGGTAAACATCTCGCGTGTGCGGGCAAAAGGCGCTCGTATTAAAGGCATCAAAAATTCCTCCGGCGGCGTTATCCCGTGGATACGCATTTTGAACGATACGGCAGTAGCGGTAAATCAGCAGGGCAAGCGTAAAGGGGCGGTGACTGTTTCTTTGGATATGTGGCATTTGGATATTGAAGACTTTTTGGAGCTGCGTACCGAAAACGGTGACCAGCGGATGAAGGCCTATGACCTCTTTCCACAGGTGATTGTGCCGGATTTGTTTATGCAAAAAGTCGAGCATAATGAAGATTGGCTGATGGTAGACCCGCACGAAGTTCGTTCCAAATACGGCATCGAGCTTGCAAACCTCTGGGGCAAAGAGTTTGAAAAAGCCTATAATCAGCTATATCTTGAAGCATCGTTCGGTAAGCTGGAGCTATATAAATTCTATCCCGCCAAAGAGCTGTTAAAAAAAGTAATGCGCTCGCAGATAGAAACCGGTATGCCGTATATTGCATTTAAGGATACACTCAATAAATATAATCCGAACAAGCACGACGGTGTGATTGTCGGCACCAACCTCTGTACCGAGTCGCATAGTAACGTCCGCCCGAGTCATATTAACGAAGATACGCTTTCAAACGGCAAAGTCGTGCGTACGGCTGAAGAAGGGCTTGTACACGTCTGCAACTTGGTGTCCATAAACCTTGCGAATATTGACAGCGACGAAGAGCTGCAAAGCGTTTGCGAAACTTCCGTCCGCCTGTTGGATAACGCGATAGACTTTACACGCGTACCGGTGCTTGAGGGGCAGCAGCATAACCAGCGTTACCGCACCATCGGCGTCGGGGCAATGGGCTTGGCTGATATGCTTGCCAAAAACAATATCCCGTATATTATGTCAGCAAACTATGTTGATGAGCTGTTTGAGAAAATCGCGCTTTATTGTATCCGCGCCTCAATAGATTTGGCAAAGGCAAAAGGAACATTCGGCGCTTATGATGGTTCGGACTGGAGCAGGGGGATAATTTTGGGGCACGACCAAATCTGGTTTAACAAAAACGCCAAGCAAACTGCCGGATGGAATGCAGTTTTTGCCGATTTACAGAAATACGGTATCCGTAACAGCCAGATAACCGCAATTGCGCCTAACACCAGTTCTTCGCTGATACAGGGGTGTTCGGCGTCGGTTTTGCCGGTATACAGCAAGTTTTTTGTAGAAACGCACGGCAAAGGTTCTATCCCGAATTGCCCGCCGTATATCCGTGATAAATTCTGGTTTTATCAGGAAAACCGCAACATCAATCAGGAAGTGGTGGTTGATGTTATGTCTCATATCAATAAGTGGATTGATACCGGTATTTCGATTGAGCTGATGTATAACCTGAACCGTAATATCCGCGCGCTGGATATTTATAACACGATTATGAGCGCGTGGAAAAAAGACATTAAAACCCTTTATTACACCAGAACCATACAAAAAGACGGCTCAAGCTTGGAAAAGAGCGAATGCGTCAGCTGCGCCGGATAGGAGTAAGAAAATGCAGAGAAAAAAGCTTTTTAATATAAACGGAAATGATGAAATTATTAACCGCCGGATGATAGGCGGCAATGTCACCAATCTGTTTAACCTAAATAACGTCAAATACCAGTGGGCAAATAAGGTTTATCGCCTGATGATGGAGAATTTCTGGATTCCCGAAAAAGTGTCGCTGTTTGATGATAAGCGCGCTTATGAAGAGTTGACCGTTTCAGAAAAAACGGCATACGATGGCATATTGTCGTTTTTGGTGTTTTTGGATAGTATCCAGACGAACAATCTGCCGAACATCAGCGAATACATCACTGCTCCCGAGGTAAATTTGATTTTGGCCATCCAAACCTATCAGGAGGCTGTACATTCGCAAAGTTATGCTTATATTATTGAGAGCATTATTCCGGCTGCCAAACGTGCCGAAATATATGAGAAATGGCGCGAGGATAAGGTTTTGCTTGAGCGTAATAAATACATCGCCGAAATTTATCAAAACTTTATTGATAATAAGAGCGATGTGAACTTTGCCCGCGTCTTGATTGCAAACTACTTGCTTGAGGGGGTGTACTTTTATAATGGCTTTAACTTCTTTTATAACCTCGCCTCCCGCAGCCTGATGATAGGAACGGCCGACGAAATAAAATACATCAACCGTGACGAGCTGACCCACTGTGTGATATTTGCGAATATGATAAAAGATATTATGAAAGAAAATTCCGGATTTTTTAACATAGACGAGATATACGCGATGTTTGACAAAGCCGTCGAGCAGGAAATTGCGTGGAGCAACCACATCATCGGGCATAATATTATCGGCATCACCGAAAAGACGATTGAGGAATATACGAAATTTATTGCCAATAAGCGCTTAAAAGATATCGGTCTTGAACCGCGCTATAAAGGCTATGACCAAAATCCTTATAAGCAGCTTGAAAAAGTTGCTGATACGAACGGTGAGGGCAATGTTAAAGGGAACTTTTTTGAGGCCAACGTGTCGTCATACAACCAAAGCACGGCAGTCGAAGGCTGGGATGAAATTTAATTAAGAAAATAAGAGGAAAAAATGAGTTTTTTTGCAGATTTTAGCTTGCGTGAGTTCTTAAGTGCATTTGTAGTATTGTTTGCAATAACAGATGTCCCCGGCAATTTGCCGATTATCTTGAATATGCAAAACAAAGGTGTGAAAATCGGAGCCACACGTGCTTCAATATATTCGCTGATTTTGCTGGTATCGTTCTTTTATGCCGGCGAAGCGTTTTTGCGTCTGTTCGGGCTGGATATCTCATCGTTTGCGATTGCCGGTTCGCTCATATTGTTTTTGTTCAGTATTGAGATGATTTTGGATGTCAGTCTGTTTCGTGAAGGAGCCGATATTTCTTGCGATGCAACGTTCGTGCCGGTTGTATTTCCGCTGTTTGTAGGTGCTGGGGCATTGACAACTCTGTTATCCATCCGCTCGCAATATTCTGATGTTAATGTATTGCTAGCCGTTTGCTGCGTCTGTCTGTGCATCTATGCAACCATCCGTCTCTCACGCTTTTTGAAAAAGCACTTGAGTAATGCGACAATTTATGTCTTGAAAAAGTTTTTCGGTATGGTGTTGCTGGCAATGTCGGTTAAACTCTTCATCACGAACGTTGCAGTCCTCGTACATTCTATCCGCTAGTTATTTTCAGCCTGATCTTCTCCCCTGATGTCTGCGTTTCACCACCCTTGAGGGGAGGGGACAGGGAGAGGATGAAAATAATCTGTCAAAAACATTTGACAAAAAACTTTTTCTATGTTATACGAGAGTTACATTAACTAACTTTATGTCTAACTATTCTAATCTCTACAAGTATGAAAAAGTTTTTCGGAATGCTTGCAATTGTAGCAATCGCAAGTATGTGCGCTTCGTGTAACGAAGAGAAGAAAGTCGCAGAAGCTCCCGCACCGGCTCCCGTCAAAAAAGAAGTCTACCAGCCGCAGCACAACGCTCAGGCTGTTGACCTCAAAACTGCCAAGAAGTATCATTACTTCAACGCCCCGACCGCCTCGCCGGCAGCTTCAGTAGTAGTGAACTACAACGAGAAAACGCCCTATGCCGCGCCCATCCAAGTGAAGTTCAGCTATGCTAACGGCGACACGTTCACCTACACCATTCCCGCCAGCTTCGGTCTCTGGAAAAATCAGGCTGGTAAGTTCCGCGTCATTTCAGACAACAAATGCACGGTATGGATTCAGGGACAGGAGAAAAACGGCAAGTTCCACGAATTCGTGTTTTACGGTGATCCGAAACATAACGGCACCAAGATTAAACCGAATTCGTACAGAAACCTTCCTGCCGGAGAGATAAAATATCGCAAATAGCTCTCCCGCTCGAAACTCAAATCAAAACCCTGCATCTTTTTAGACGCGGGGTTTTTTCAATACAATAAAAAAGCGGCTTTATCGCCGCTTATATTAATCGTTCTACTCAATGCAACAATCAACGGCCTTGCGCACAAAGGCCTTCATCTTACTAAATGCTGTCTTCGGCTCCGCCGCCGCCTCAGCCTTAACCTCGGAAACCTCCGCTACCGGCGCCGCCGCATTCACCTTCTCGCTAATCCGCTTAATGTCCTCAGCGCTGTCCTCCAGCCACTTCATCTCCGAAACATCAAGCATATTCATATTCAAACCCCAAAACAGGCAATACAAATCATACGCTTTGTTAAACAAATCATACGCCTGCTCCTTGTTGCCCAGACTCTGCTGCTTCGTCCCCACTTCCATCAGCCGCATCGAAGACGCCAGTAAGTGCTTCGAAATACACCAAACCTCGCCCTCATAACTCGGAATAATCTTGAGCATCAGCTTCTTGCGCGTCTCCCGCACGTCCTCAATCAAATCATAAAACGAGGTCTTGCCGGTTTTAGCTCCCGAAAACACCAAATGCTCCTCAATCGATATCAAATTCATAATCGCAATCGTGAGGTCTTGGTCAGAAGACAAATCTTTCGGATTAACCTTCTTCGTTGCATCTATGCGTTCTACAAATTCTTTGACGTTTGCTGCTTTTTTCATTTTT
>CAJTWX010000053.1 GCA_910580155.1 uncultured Alphaproteobacteria bacterium | reverse complement strand
TATATCTTTGTCGGCTCTTCCATGCCAAAACTGCGTATAAAGTCCGGTCAAAGCCTGCCCGTTGCTGACCAGAAGAACAGAGCCTAAAGGCGAAATGTAATCAGTTCCGTAAATCATAATACTATTTTAAAAGGAAAAAATAAAAAACCGGTAAATTTTATTTGCAAGAATGCTAAAAAAAGAGTATACTGATTGAAAACGGAGGTTAAAATGAGCAAAAATCATAAAATAGTCAACTTAATGGTTTTTTGTTTGGCAGCAGCCGCGTGCATCAATTGCAAAGAACAACGTCCAGAAATAACCGGAGAACAAAAGAGTTCAATCGGGCAGCCTCCTAAAGAATTTGACTGGGATGAGGCCACAATTATAGACGCATTTAATGCCGGTAAGATATATAGTTTGGACGACTTTGTTAAAAAGGTGCCGCACATCACCGACACTGTCATCATCAATAAAGATAATTATAAAAGCCGAATATGTGCCGGTATTTATCTGCCCGGAGAAGATAAAGTCCATCTCAAGTGCTTTATTCCGGATTTGACCGGTTGCACGCCCCAACAAGCAAAAACAATTCTTGCATCAGTTCGCAAATGGAACGATGAAGTATTAAAAATGGCAGATAAAGCCCATGAATCTCACCATCGCCAAGTTCATAAAAAGGGCGTGTTTTCTCTGCCGAACAGTGCCGAAGATTATGCAAAGCTTTGTGCACACAATGAAATTTCGGCATATACGAATACATTGCTCTATGAACGGGAAATTGTTAAGCGGGCAATTGCACACGGGGTACCGCCGGAAGTCTGGCGAAAAATCATCAGCAGCCGTTTCGGCGAATATTGGGATGCCGTTGAAAAGGGAGAAGTGCGGCTGGATAATATTTTGTTGAATGATGAACGGAAAGATAATTTGCTGATAAGCACGGCCGTGTTTAATTGGTGGATGAAAAATGAATATGATAAAAACGTCCATATCTGCCGCCAACGGATAACAACTTATCTTGATAAAAATAAATGGGCAATAAATTACCCGCATAATGCAAATAATTACGAAAAAGCACTAAACATATGCTATACATTCTTAAAAGACGGAAAGTTGGTTAATTTAAACCGTTATTATAAAAAGAATATGATGATGGTATTCGGTTTAAGCGATTTTCCGTTCGGAACAAAATATAGCGATATCGACAATCAGCCCGAGGTTAAAGAACTTATTGTCAAAATCAGAAACATCCCCGGAAATATGCTTTATGATAATAAAGCACCGCAAAAATTTATAAAGAAAAATAAAAACATAAAAAATAAGTCAAGAGGCCGATAAAAAATCCCCGCCGGTAAAGCGGGGATAAATTTTATTAAATATTCAAAGCCGGAGCCGTTTGTTTTCGTTTGAATGCCGAGCACTGAACAAGCCTTGCCACGCGTTCAACCGTTGCTTTATCAAACCCGCAAACATCGTTGATATCTTTGCCCTCGTCATAAAGCTGTTTTAAGACAGCGTCTAAAACAGAATAGGGTGGGAGCGAGTTTTCATCCTTTTGCCCCTCGGCAAGCTCCGCGGACGGCGCGCGGGAGATAACTTCGTCGGGCAGCACGCATCCTCGCGTATTACGCCATTTTCCCAGCTCAAACACCGTAGTTTTGTAGACATTGCCAATCGGCATCAACCCGCCGCAGGTATCGCCATAAAGTGTGCAATAGCCGGTCAGTATCTCAGATTTGTTACCGCAGGCAAGTACCAACCCGCCAAATTGGTTTGAATAAGCCATCAATAATTGTCCGCGGATACGCGCCTGCAGGTTTTCAAGCACAATCCCTTTAATTTCTTCGCCAAACGCCTGCTGCAAAAATACGCTTTCTTTCTTAACGAGCGGGTCAATATCAAGCTCCTGATAAATTAGATTGTTCAATTCGGCAATCTTACGGGCAATGTTTAGGCTTAAATCAGACGTATATCTCGTTTTCATCATCACCGCCCGTACATTTTCGCCGCCAAGTGCGTCTGCAGCCAACACCGCAACTAATGCAGAATCCATTCCGCCTGACAGTCCGAGGATAACGTTTCTGAAGCCGTTCTCGTTACAATACGTCCTCAAACCCTCTTTCAGTTTATTCCAAGTTTTTTCCATCGCTTTATCTCCCCTGATGTGCCTTAATTAAGTTTTGCTGCAACGCATAAAGCCCGCTCTCCAATCCTACACCGTAAAGATGTGGGTTGGCAAGCCTTTTGTATGACGCATCCAACATTAACAGGTTGCGCTCGGCTGTATGTTGTAAAGACTTAACGTTAGTTTCCGGTTTGTGGACAATTTTGCCGTTTTCAACAACTGTCTGCAACAGCCTTGTTGCAATCGTACCTTTCTTAAACACCGCACGCGCTCCGTTTTGGCTGCCGAGCGTATAAGACGTCACATCCCGTGCAAGCTGCGCACCGGTAAGAATATTGTCTTCCTCGGCTTTAATGATAATATCGCCCTCAAACTTGCCGTTTCGCACAATGCGCAAAATGTCCGTCGCCCCCGGAATGGTCGTCTTTCCTTCGGCAATCTTGATTTTCGGCTCACCCATATAAGATTTTGTCTTAAACACGCCGCCCAGCGCCGGAGTGTCATAAGCCGTAACCAGCTTTGTTCCGGCAGCAAACACATCGTAGGGTGCTTTTTGCACCATAATCAGGTTTTCAATCAGATGTTCGTCCAAATCATTGGAGGCAACAAGCTTAACATCGGGCATACCCGCCTCGTCAAACATCCGCCGCGCCTCTTTGCCCCAATAAGCAAGGTCACCGGAGTCAATACGTACGCCCATCAGTTTAATCCCTGTCTCGCAGGAGGCTTTGACAGCATTCTTAATCCCCTCGCGGGTGTCGTATGTATCTACCAAAAGGATGGTGTTGCCAACAGAGGCTTTCATATACGCCTTAAAAGCATCGAGTTCGTTTTCATAGCTCATAATGAACGAGTGTGCCATCGTGCCGCTGGCAGGGATATCATAATGCTTTGCCGCCGCCACGTTAGACGTTCCCGTTGCTCCGCCGATAATTGCCGCGCGTGTTTGCGAAAAACAGCCGAGTTCCTGCGCGCGTCTGAGGCCAAATTCCAATAGCGGCCGCTTTTTACCGTCCAAACTTGCAGCATACGCCATACGGGACGCTTTGGTCGCAATTAAACTTTGCGAGTTAAAGATGTTTAAGAGGGCAGCCTCCACCAAATCCACCTGCCAGCACGGACCGGATACCGAATAAACCGGCTCGTTCGGGAATACAAGTTCTCCCTCGCAGACGGCACGGATATTGACTTTTAACTTCTGCCCCTCTAAAAAATCAAGAAAAGCATCATTAAATTTTCGTCCGCCATCAGGGTTTGTAATCGTCCGCAAATAGTCAATGTCTTCTTTGCCGAAGTGCCAATTTTCCAGCCACTCGGCAAATTCCGCCAGCCCTGCCGCCAAAAGATAGCTCCCGCCGAACGGGCATTTGCGGAAAAACGCTTCCGATGTTTTTGTTTCTTCTGCTTTGCCGTCTGCAAACCACGCCTGCGCCATTGTCAGGTGATAAAGGTCGCAAAAAAGCGGCGTACCGTTTGCTAAAATATTCGGTCTGGTATTTGTATTTTGTGTTCTCATCTCTATTCTCCCAATGCTCTGTTGACTAAATTATGCTGAATTTTCTTCTCATTCAAGCGGCTGCGAAAAAACTGTGCGCTGGTTATGCTCTTCAGTCTCCCGCTCTCAATAAACGGGCGGTAAACTTCATCTTGCAGAATGTCGCCGATTTCCCGTTTCAGCCCTTGGCATAAATCTTCCAAAATCACAACATGCGCTCCTTTTTTCAACAATCCGTTCATTGCCTGCTGCACGCACACGTCGCTCAAAACGCCTGCAAGATAGACTTCTTTATCATTCCAGTCCGCTGCCAGATCGCGGTACTGCCATATCTCGTTCCAGATGTTTGTGGTAGATTTATACATTTTCGTAACGTTAAGTTCCGGTTTAAACGGCGCAGCCTGCTGCCAGCCCCAGCTGCCGAAGACGCAGTGCAGCGGATAGTCCATCGCTTCTTGCGTTTGCCCGTAGGTTTCTTGAAAATGCGTGTCGTAAGTGTCAATAACCTTATCAAAACAGCCTTTAAACAGGCTGTCGGCAAATTTCTGGTGTTTCTCAATCAGTTCCGGTGTCTCAATGGAAAGTGCGCCGTGCGGATGCACAAAATCATTCTGAAAATCAATCCGCATAAAAATACGGTTAGTCATCTAAAAATCCCTTTCAGGCTTATTCGGGTTATGTCGTCGCCTGTCTTCTATAAGCCCTGCAGAAGACGCAGGCGGTAAAAATTACGTTAGATTATTCCACGTTTTTTGTTAAAATACTCCTCCACAATGTGGTGGTTTTCCGGTGCGATAAAATTCTTCCAGCGATTGTCACCAAATTTTATCATATCGCGCACCATCGTTCCGGTCACAAACGGGAAGTTCGGGTCTGTGCGGTCTTCCAGCTCAATGTTGTCAAAGCATTCCCGAAACCAATGCGCATCATAGCTTGAACCGGCGTAATAAACATCCGGCGTCGGCATATCGGGAAAACTCTCTTTAATAAAATCCAAAACATACTCGCCCCACTCCGCCGGATTGTTAATATCAAACAGCCCGATAATTTTAAGCCGCTCATATTCCGGTTTGCTGCGGTAAATGTTTTGAATCATCTTTTTGCGGGTGGTATAGTTAAGTGGGTTACGGGCAGTTCCTTGCTCTTGGATAGAGCCTAAAACAATCGTGACGCGTTCGCATTCCGCGAGCATCTTGTCCACGAGCTTTTGGTGGCCGATATGAAACGGCTGCGCCCGCATAATCGAAAGTCCGTGCTTGTATTTGTATTCAGACATTAAAAAAACTCCTTTTAAGGAGCCGCTGTCGAAATTTAAATAAACTTATACTGTCTTTTTAATTTCATTAACCTCGGCTCGGTTACTATCTGTTCTATGCTTATAAGCCCTGCAAGCATCAAGAACACCTTTAGAATAACCGCATATTCTCAAATGTCAAGCATAAAAGGGTTGTATTTGCGGTAAACTTATGTTACAATTTATGAAATGGAGCAAATAAATGGCGCTAATCAACGCAGAAGAAATGTATAATAGGTATGTTGAAGACGTTATCCGCCGTAAAAAACACAATCCGTACGTTAAACAAGTTTTAGCATTTTTGTTTTATTTTATCCCATAAAACAAAAGGAAAAAACAATGCAAAAAGCGGATTTTATCAATTTTCGGCAATATTACAAACAAGCAGCGGTTCTCATTTCGGCTGATGATTACTATCAGACTTTTATTACCCATAAAGTCAGACACTCTGCGCAAGTTTTAAAGTTCGGTAAGAAGATAATTTATCAAACAGTTGAATTAACAACTAAAACGCTTGATTTTGTTGCTGCTGCCGAGCGGGCTCTGTTATTTCACGATGTCGGGCGGTTTGAGGAAGGCACACTGCGTTATCAAGCCGAGCAGAATAAAGAGTATATTGCTGCTGCGTCATCTCAATTAAATCACGGAGATTTAGGCTATAACACACTTTTAAAAAATCCACTTTATAATGACCCGCGGATTTTAGCTGCTGTCAAATACCACGGTTTAATGATGGAAGATGTTTATAAAGCGCCGGAATGGCAAAATTTTATGCAGTCGCCGAACAAAGAGGAAATCAGACAAATATTGTTTTTGGTTCGCGATGCCGATAAGCTCGCCAATCTGCAATCCATTCAAAAAGAACAGAGTCTGTATCGCGATATTTTTTATAAGCAATTGCCACCCGAATGCCGTACTATGCCGCTTTCTGTCGATGTTGTCGAGCAATTTATGGCGCGGCAGACAATTCTGTTTCCAACCGTCAAAACATTTGCTGACCGGATTTTGATGGTTATTTCGTGGATTTATGATATAAACTATTCCGCCTCATATCGAATTAGCCAAGAAAACGGTTATATAAAATATTTGCTGGCAGAGTTGGAAAAATACAATCTTGATAAAACGTTACAACAGAAAATTGTCAATCAGGTAAATGAAGCTGAAACGAAGTGCGAATAACAGTTCTCGGCCCTGGTTCGGCATACGGTGTGCCGATGGTATTTAATATATGAGGAATGCAGATAGTGCTAATCCCGAAAATCACCGTACGTGTGCCTCGATTCTTATAGAAGATAAAGGCAAATCTATTTTGGTTGATTGCGGGCGGATTTCAGAGAGCAGATAAAACCTGCGATGTGGTCTACGATGGTATGATGCTTGAGATATAATTTACCAAGAGCCTGTTTTGCTGCAACAAGTCATTGCGAGCCGTGACGTTAGTCACATAGGCGAGCCAATCCACAAACCGGTGCAAAGCACGCTTAATATAAAAAAACAGGGCTTCGCCTGAAACCCTGCTTTTCGTCTGTAATAAATAATTACTCAACCAAAATAACCACGTCAACATCAACTTCCGGTGTTTGCATCATATCTTTATCGATTTCACCGCGGAGCTCAACGGTGTTTTCCGGTTTAACAACCACGCCGTTCCACTCGTCATCGTCAATTTCAACCACAATAACGCCCGTGCCGTCGTTAAACTGGTATTTTTCCCCGCCTAAGCTCTTTTCAATCTTGCCCTTAAGCACAACCGGTGTATCGTCGCTCATCTTTAATGCTTCAGCAACAGAAGTGCTTGCCATACTCGGCCCCTGAAAACCGCCTTTGGCTTTGTTGGCAACTGCATTGCCCGCAGCAACAAAAGTTAAAGCCAATGCTAAAACAGCTAAAAATTTCTTCATCATATTTCTCCTGTTAATTAACTAAAAAATTACTCGGTCTATATAATTATCTTTTCGCAATTTTCTGCTTGAAGCAAAATAAAAGATTAAGTTATCCTCAACTTAAAGCCTAGTCAACAGCCAAATTTGCAAGTTCTTCTTGCGTAGGATTATCCGTCAGCGGACGCACGACACGCTGCGGAAAAGGGATGTTAATTCCGGCCTCCCTGAAAGCATTGATAATGTTTTCGCGAAGCCTGAAAGTAATTTCCGCATTTTTGGAAATGTTCGAGATATAACAGTTAAGTTGAAAGTCAAGACTGCTGTCGCCAAAGTCGGTAAACACCAGTGACGGGGCAGGGGTCTTCAAAACGCCCTCTTCGTTTTGTGCAATCGAAAGCAAAATATCCCGCACCTGATTGATATTGCTGTCATAATCCACCCCGATTTTAATCTCAATGCGCATCATCCGGTTGTCGTGGGTTTTGTTAACCACGCTGCCCGAAATAATTGCCGAGTTCGGAATAATTACGTTTGACTTGTTGCCCATCTCCAAAATCGTTGAGCGCATACTGATTTGCTTAACCGTTCCCTCAAAGCCGTTGATAACGACAATATCACCAAGCTTAATCGGTCGTTCAAACAAAATTGTGATACCGGCAACAAGGTTGCTGACAATATTTTGCAAACCAAGACCGGCACCAAAGGAAAGCGCACCGGCCATAATCGCCAGACTTTTAAAACTTCCGCCCGCCACGGCAATACCCAAAATAACCGAAATAATAAACCCGAAAAACCCGACACCGGAGATAATTGAGTTTTTCATTCCGTCGTCAAAATCAAGTTTGCTCAGAGCGCCTTGCTGAATACTGCTTTTAAGCATCTTAACGAGAAGCATTGCTACCCAAAACGCAATAATACCCAAAAGCAGAGAAGTAATCGAAACGTGCACCTCGCCGATGTTAAAGCCGGTTAAAACACCTTTGGTTTTCGCAATCAGAATATCGACCGAAACGCCCCACACCGCCAAAAGGACGAGCGCGCCAAAGAGATAAACGACCGGCGTTAAGATAATTCCGAACCACACCTCGCTCTTAATCAGTGTTCGCCGGTTAATTCGAAACGCCGTAATCCAAAACCGCCAGCGGATGATAGCGTGATACAGCATTAAAAGCAAATTATAGGCAATATACAATGCGCTCACTACTGCCGCCGATATAATAAATCGGTTAATCAGATATGCTGAAAAACTAATATATCCGAACAACGAAAATCCGAATGCTACCGCCATAAACAAAATAATCCCGAGCGCAGCTTGTGCTGAAACCGAAAGTTTTTGAATATTTTCGCTCTCAACTTCCTCGTCCGATAAATCTTTGACATCATACATCACTCGATACGCAACCCACACGACGGCAAAAGCTTTAATCGCATTGGCAAAAATCTGCATCGAATAAATAATCTCTGGCTTGTGTGACATCTCGGTTGCAAGCGTCTGGAAAAAGGACACGGCCGTAATCATCGCTGCTGCCGTGATAAGTGCATTTGAGGCACGCCGAACCTTTTTTGCATCAATGTTAAAAATTCGCCAGTCAGGGTTGCGCGGGGCAAATGCAGCCAATACGCCGGCGCGGAAAATCAAAAAATACAACAAATATATGGCAAAATTTTTCAAAAGAATGAGAAAATCGCTGCCTGCCATCAGTTCATAATTATTAATCCACGTCCAAAAAGCGGTAATCAGCGCCGCCGGAATAGCACCGTTTGCCACAAAAATCCACATTGCCGCGCGGAATTTCTGCCCGTATGAAGGCGTGCTTATTTCAAGGTTATAGCCATAGTGCTTGCGTATATAGGCTCGGATAATAAAGGCAATAACAAACGCCGCACCAATCATCAGCGAAAGGATACCCAAGCTACGCCGTGCATTTTCCTGCTGTTCGGGTTTGAGTTTCTGATACCAGTTTAAGGGCGAAATTAAAATTTCTTTCAAAAATCCGCCGAAACTCAATAAGCTTTGCCAAAATTCTTCCGGTTGGAAAATGGAGCTTTGCTTGGTCAAAATATCGTTAATCAGTTCTTGATTGCGGTTTTTCAAAATCAGATTGTTAATCTCGTCAATTTTAGTAAGGATAAGCGCTGCCTGCGCCTGTTGTGATTTATATTTGGCAGCTTCTGCCTCATATTTGGCTTTTTCTTTGGCAATCTCGGGCAAGTCTTCGTCCCCTTCTGCCGAACTGCTGTTCAAAGCACTGATTTTTTTTGAAATATTGTTAATCTCAGTCGCAATTTGCTTTTGTGCGTTTTGTGTCTGGGTTTGCAGGGCAGTTAATGTATCCATAAAATCATCCGTTTCCTCACGGCTGACTTTTTTGGTGTTGAGTTTTTTCGTAAGCGTATCAAGCGTCTTATTTACCGCCGCTGTATCAAAAACAATGTCCGCGTCCGACGTTTTCGACGCTACCGTAGAACTTTGCGCCATAACGGACTGCGCCGTGCATAACATTATCCCTAATATAAAAATTCTTAAAATATTCATCTGTATACCCTGTTTTTTTAACACATACGCTAATATAATGCTACTTTGCGCAAAAACAATCGTGTTGTCAAAACAAAAAAATCCTCCGCGAGGATAACTGCGGAGGATAAATTGTGCCGCGGTGAGAATTAGTTATCGGCGTGATGGTTATAATGGTGGCTGTTATTGCCGTTTTCCGGATTATACATCGGATTGTCATAATCTTTGCCGCTGACAGCATCGCCGGCTTTATCGGCAGCCTCTTTGGTGGATTCCCACGCTTCTCCGCTGACTTCCTTAGTCTTTTCCCAAGCTTTTTCTGTTCCGTCTTTAGTTGCTTCCCAAGCGTCAGAAGACTTTTCGGAAATAGTATCGCCGGCTTTGGCAGCACCGTCTTTAGTTGCTTCCCAAGCATCGCTGCTGACTTCTTTGGTCTTATCCCAAGCCTTAGCAGAACCTTCTTTGGTAGCTTCCCACGCATCTTCTGATTTTTCAGAAACGGTTTCACCCGCATTACCGCTTAACTCTTTGGTCTTATCCCAGGCATCGCTGCCGAGTTCTTTGGTTTTGTCCCAAGCTTTTGCGGTGCCTTCTTTAGTAGCCTCCCAAGCCTTAGCGCTCATTTCTTTGGTTTTTTCCCAAAGGGTTTCGTCCTGTACATTGTTTTGTGACATTTTGAATTCTCCTTTTTCTGAACTAAATTTGCCTTGATGAAAATGTTGGATTGTATCCGCCGGAATTTCAGCCGCTGCATTATGCGCCGCTAAAAAACACGCCGCACAAAGAGCCACAGAAAAATATGTTGTTGTTTTGCTCATAAGCAATCTCCTTCAAGCGTTTTTACCCCAAAAAAATAATAATCCGCAGGTCTAATTCCAATAAAACTTTAGCAGGTCGGAATAAACCGCAAGTTTAACCGAATATTAAATGAAAGCCGCTATACTTGCGGCAATATAAATTGAGGGAATGACAAAAATGATAGAAATTGTTTTGGATGAAAACGCAGATAATACGTTTTTAAATGCAGAGCGTCCGGTTTATACCATCAATGATACAACAGAAAAAACATGGGAGGAATATCGTGAATTGGCAAAAAACGTTATAACGATGTATGGAGAACTTCCGATTATAATCATCCGTAACGATACGCCCTTATTTTCTGTAAATTGGTTCGCCGTTGCCCTGTTTGTCGAGTCCTGCTTTACCAGAAATAAGCTTGAATGCGTAGTGTTTAAGGTTAAGGAAAAGGCAGCCGCTATTCAGGCCTATAAGCCTTTTATTGCTCTGACTATCGGCTTAAAATATATCATCCGCCTGTATCAGGAAGAGCTGGATAATGTCTATAAAGAAATAGCAGGGCTGTCATACCTCGGGCTGAACATCAAAGAGGATTATCTCGAAAATAAGCTGTATATGGAGCTTCCGAACGGCAACGAAGAACATCGCATATCTTCACACACCACCGAAGAGGCACTGACTGCTGTTGCTATTCTTAAAAGTGTTGCCCTGACACAAAAACCGGCGCATATCCGAGCAGAAATCCTTAAAGCGGAAAAATCGCCGTTTCCCGATATTGATAGGGCAATTGCTAAAGCCGTATCATATGTTCGTCCGTGGATAAATTAACTTTTAGAAAGCAAATTCAAACGGTTAATGGCTGTTTCGGCAAACACGCGCAGCGGATTTGAAAGGATTTGCGGGTTCAAATCTTTCGGTTCAATGCGCATATTGCACGCAAAGTTAACAAACTCATCCCAGTCAATCGCATATTTCGGGCAGAGCAATTGTTGTAGATTAAGGCAGTCATAACGCATCGACGGGTCAATATACAGCCCGTTGCTGCTGATGGCGGTCGGAAGCGCTGCATTAGCTGTTTCGCAGCTGCTGTAGCTGTCCATCGTGTGTGCAACGAGCGTGTTGCCAAAACCCAACACTGCCGGATAGATATTGCCGATTTTCAAAAGTTCGCCAAATTCTTTCTCGTATTTGCCGGAATAAATGCGCCACCGCTGCGGCGTTCTGTCGCTGTCATCCTGAGCAATGCGTTTGCAGTTCTGAAAGATAATTTGAGGATTATTCAGCGCCTTTTCATACAAAAAGTCAGTCACGTCATTCGGAGTCCGCGGCCCGTTGACAATCACGACACCGAAACCGGCCTGTGCCAGCCGTTCCGCATCAGTCCAAAGTTTTTTTGCATAGTTCACGTCAAACACAATCTCCACGCCGTCAACACGCCCGCCCAGACAAATTACCGCTTTTTTAGAGGTTTTCAGATAACATTCGAATTTCTCGCGCCATTCTGCCATCTCACCTTTTTTCTTCAGGCCGCTAAGAAGCTTGGTAAAGGCTTTGTGCTTTTCTTTCACGGTTTTAAGGTTAAAATTGTTGATTGTACCGATAGTAACCAGTGTCTTTTTGCGTAACTCTTTGTCTTGCAACAGTCGGATGCGTGATTTGAAAGTCATTAAATGCTTCGGAACGTTAATCAGGTCAACAAATTTATATTTGTGTACGCGGCTCGTTAATACCGCAGTCATCACCATTCCGAGTTTATTTTTCTTATAATAGGTTTTGACAGCTTTACAGAGCATATCCACATTTTCGGCGGCAGCTGTATTCAACCCTTGCGTATATGCAGTTACAAATATCTGCGGGACAATGTCGGTTTTAGCCATAAAAACATCCAAAAGCTTGGCAACTTCCGCATAATAGACCTCAAAATTTTTATACGCCGAAAAATACAACGGGTCTTTAACATCCGAAAGTGTTTCCGCTCCGTTTGGCAATAAGAAAAAATCTTCAAAGTTATCTGCGCCTGCCGTTAAATCCGATATTGCTTTTAAAGCGCCCATCAGCTGGTTATGCTCGCCCATATTCGGTGTTGCCAGTGCAAAAGCCCGTAATCCCTGATAATCCATAATATCTTTCCCACGTATACATAATATTAACAGGCTAAAAGAAAGCAACTGTATTGTCAAGCAAATAAGTAAAACGCAAAAAGTATATATACAATATATAAAATAAACGACCGTTTATTTTATATATAATTCCAT
>CAJTWX010000052.1 GCA_910580155.1 uncultured Alphaproteobacteria bacterium | reverse complement strand
GATGTAGGATGCCCTCGCAATGACTCACGGGAAGAAGGATGCGCTCGCAATGACTCACGGGAAGAGGGGGGGAGGTTTGGGGAAAACGCGGGGGTGAAAAAAAGGCTTGCAATTGTTTTAAATGCGGCTTATTTTGCAGGGTAAGAACTAAATTTATGATAAGAAGGCAGGTATGCAAGAATTAGAAAAAAAACTCGGCTATACGTTTCAAAACAAAGCGCTTTTAGAGCAGGCTCTGACGCACTCGAGCTTTACGTCAGATATTCACCGTAATTATGAGCGATTGGAATTTTTGGGCGACAGGATTTTGGGGGTGACGGTGGCCGAGATGTTGGAGAAAGCTTTTCCCGACGAGCCGGAGGGAAGCTTGGCACAGCGTTTTGTGCGCTTGGTGTGTAAAAATGCCGTGGCGGAAGTGATGCGCAAATTGGGTGTTGCCCACTTTATTATTGCCGGTGCGAAAGATGCACGGCACAGCCCTGGCGTGCTCTGTGATGTGGGCGAGGCGATTATTGCAGCGATTTATATGGACAGCGGGTTGATGGAAACCGCGCAGGATTTTGTGCGCCGCAATTGGGAGGAACTGATTGACACGCGCTCGCATCCGCATAAAGACTATAAAACTTTTTTGCAGGAAAAATCTGCACATTTGAATTTGCCGGCACCGGTGTATGAGGTGGTTGGGAGAGACGGGCCGGCGCACGAGCCTGTCTTTGTTATGCGCGTTTCTCTGGGCGGAAAACATTATGCTGAGGGAACGGGACCGAATAAGAAGCAAGCCGCGCAGGCTGCTGCCGCAAAAATGCTGGAAGAATTGGGGATTACGGATGTCTGATTGTATGGCTGAAGAAACGAGAGCAGGGTTTGTGGCTCTGTTGGGCGCACCGAATGCGGGGAAGTCGACGCTGACGAATAACTTTGCCGGTTCGAAAGTCAGCATTGTATCGCCTAAGGCACAAACGACGCGTACGACCGTTAAGGGTATTGGCGTATGGGGCTTAGCGCAGATTATCTTTTTGGATACACCGGGGGTGTTTGTGCCCAAGAGGCGGCTTGACCGCGCGATGGTGGCATCGGCGTGGGGCGGCGTGGGCGATGCGGATATTGTGGCGCTGGTGGTGGATGCGAAACGCGGTTTTGATGATGAAACGCGGGCGATTATCGACAAGCTTAAGGAAAATGGGCAAAAGGCTTGTTTGGTGCTGAATAAGACCGATTTAGTCAAAGGGGAAACGTTGTTGGAACTTGCGGCGGTGCTTAATAAAGAGTATGCGTTTGACGAAACGTTTATGGTGTCGGCGCTTGAGGGCAAAGGTGTTGATGATTTTTATGATTATCTGGCGAAAAACCTGCCTGTCAGCCCGTGGCTTTACCCTGAAGAGCAAATGTCTGATATGCCGCTTAAGCTGTTGGCGGCAGAGATTGTGCGCGAGAAACTGTTTTTATATCTGCGACAAGAGTTGCCTTATGCCTTAACGGTTGAGCCGGAGCTGTGGGAACGGCGTGAAGACGGTTCGGTGCGCGCTGAGATGACAATCTATGTGGAGCGTGACGGGCAGAAGCAAATTGTGCTCGGGCGGCAAGGGGCGATGATTAAGAAAATCGGGCAATCTGCACGGCGCGAACTGGAAGAGATTTTGGAAGAGCGGATACATCTGTTTCTTTTCGTCAAAGTGCGTGAGAACTGGGGCGAGGATAAGGCGCGTTATACAACGTGGAATCTCGACTACAATTCATAAAGGGTAAAATTTTGTGATTGAGTTCTGAAATGGAAGCCTGTCTTCGGTCGGGTCACGTAGGTTTACTACGCTCCCCTCCCTTGCAGGACATTTAGGCTCACTCGCAAAATTTTCCGCCTTTCTGTTTAGGGCAAGAGAGTCATTGCGAGGAGTGAAACGACGAAGCAATCTTTGGGAGTAAGGGGGAGGAGATTGCCACGTCGGCTAAAGCCTCCTCGCAATGACTCGCGCAGGGGCAGAAGTGGTGATTAGGATGGTTGCTTTGCCCTGCTTTTTATTTATGGGGGGATGGGGCAATAAAAAAGCTCAACACCTTTTGGGGGTGTTGAGCTGATTTTTTGTTGTTCGTTTACATTGGGCATTTGGCGGCAAGGATGTTCCATACGAAGTAGACGATGGCGATGGTTGCCATTGAGAACATAATGTATAGAGCCACCTTGCGCAGGGTGCTGATGACGTTGTTCCACATTATGCGGACGGTGTCGATAAGCGGCTGCCATTTGCTCCGAAGAGCGATGCCGTTGGTGATGTTTCCGCCCCTTGTTAGGGTGAACGGATACAGTTTAACGACTATGGATAGCCACTCTCCGGCATAGCTTGCTATATAAAAGCAAGCGGCTCCGAGGAACACTATAATCAAGCCTTGCAGCTTAATCGGAAGTGTCCAAAACGCCATTGTTTCAACGGGCTGGTAAGCGAGGATGCTTGTGAGCAGCTCGTTGCTGTTGAAAGTGGCGGGAGCGTGCAGTGCTGCGGGGTTCTCGAGGAGCATTGCGATCCAAGTGACGGAAAACCCGAGACCATATAGGGCTGCGATTGCAACGAGAATGGTGGTGAGCACGAGAGTGAGAGCAGCGGCTTTTTGAGCAGCGTGTTGTCCTTTGACGAACAAGTTGTTTAAGTTAATCATTTTTTTTGTTTTTTTTGGGGTGAATAAATAGTAATTAATTGAGCAAAAGCTTTTTACATCAAAACAGTATATCACCTCAATTTGAAACCTCAAATCAAAACAATTAACCACCTTAATAATAAAAAAACTAATAACACAAAAACTTACATTAACAAAAGTAGTATATCATATTTTGGAGGAGTTTGCAAGCGAAAAAGAACAAGAGAAAGGGACGCGCTATGGCGTGTTTTGTGCTGCAAAAGGTATCTGTCTGTGTTGGCAGTGGGAGCGGTAGAAAATGCGGCTGAACTTAGTATTCGCGGAGCTTGCGGGAAACTTCACGGTCTTTGATGGACTGGCGCTTGTCATATAGTTTTTTGCCGCGGCCTAAGCCGACTTCAAGCTTGGCGCGCCCGTGAGAGTCAAAAAACAGTTTTTTGGCAATCAGCGAATAGCCTTTTTTAGCCATTGCGCCGATAATCTTGTCTATCTCGTGACGAGTCAGCAACAGCTTTTTTTTGCGGTTAGCATCGTGCTTTTCATAACCTTTGTTGGCGTATTCCTCGATTTTGAGATTTTCGATAAACAGTTCACCGTTTTCATACGACCCGTAAGTGTCGCCAAGGTTTGCTTTACCCAAACGCAGGGATTTGACTTCCGTTCCTTTAAGCTCCAGTCCGGCAGTAAAAGTTTCTTCTATTGCATAGTCAAACGTTGCCCGACGGTTGGCGGCAACTTGTCCGGTGGCGATGAAATCTGATTTTTTTACTTTTTTTGCCATTTTTTACATCCTTTTCGGGCGAATATAACGTTTATCCGCCCGTGTGTCAAGGATAATTCTTTATCAGGCGTCTGCACGCGTTTCAAGTTTGCAGCTTGATTGCGGATACAGTGGTTTGAGCGGGCACTCGAGTGCGACCTCAAGCACGTCGCCGACATTTTCTGCCAAAACGATATTCAGCTCTTTTTTCACAATCTCGGGGAGTTCTGCCAAATCCTTTTCATTGCCTTTGGGGATAACAACCGTTTTAATGCCGCCGCGCAGGGCTGACAGCAGCTTTTCTTTAAGTCCGCCGATTGGCAATACGCGCCCTTGCAGGGTTATCTCGCCAGTCATTGCCACATCGCTTTTAACCGGAATTTTGGTAAACAGCGATACGAGCGTGGTATACATCGTGACGCCGGCAGACGGGCCGTCCTTCGGGATAGCGCCTTCGGGAACGTGAATATGGACATCGGTTTTTTCAAACACGGACGGATCAATGCCCAGAGAAACTGCGTGCGAGCGGACAACCGAATATGCGGTATCAATTGACTCTTTCATCACATCGCCCAGTTTGCCGGTTTGTTTGACCATACCTTTGCCGGGCATATCGACGCCTTCAATAAAGAGGATATCGCCGCCGACTTCTGTCCACGCCAGACCGGTGGTGACGCCGATAAGGTTCTTTTCTTCGCGTACGCCGTAATGGTAGATTTTTACGCCGAGATATTTTTCCAAATCTTTTGCTTCAACAGTTATATGCAGATCTTTGTTTTTGCTTAAAATTATCTCTGTGGCAGATTTGCGGGCGACGGAGGCTAATTTGCGCTCCAGATTGCGCACGCCGGACTCGGAGGTGTAGTAACGGATGACATCGCGAATTGCCTCGTCGGTGATATGCAGTTCGTGCGGAGAAACGGCATTTTCCTGAAAGACTTTCGGCAGCAGGTGGCGCTTGGCAATCTCAATCTTTTCCTGCTCGGTGTAGCCGTCTATGCGGATAATCTCCATTCTGTCCAGCAACGGGCGCGGCATATCCAGAGAGTTGGCGGTGGTAACAAACATTACGTTTGAAAGGTCATAATCCACATCGAGATAGTGGTCATTAAAGGTGGCGTTTTGTTCGGGGTCTAATACCTCCAAAAGGGCAGAACTCGGGTCGCCGCGCCAGTCTGACCCGAGCTTGTCTATCTCGTCAAGCAAAAACAACGGGTTTGATACGCCGACTTTTTTTATGTTTTGAATAATTTTGCCGGGCATTGCGCCGATATAGGTACGGCGGTGGCCGCGGATTTCTGCCTCGTCACGCATTCCGCCTAAGGAGGCGCGGACAAATTTGCGCCCGGTGGCACGGGCAATTGAACGCCCGAGCGAGGTTTTGCCGACACCAGGGGCGCCGACTAAGCAGAGAATCGGGCTTTTTAACTTTTTGGCTCTGGCCTGTACGGCTAAATATTCGATAATGCGTTCTTTGACTTTTTCGAGGCCGTAGTGGTCTTCGTCTAAAATGTCAATTGCTTTTTGCAAATCGTGCGTAATCGGCGAATTTTTGCCCCACGGCAGGTCAACGAGCCAGTCAAGATAATTGCGGATGACAGTGGCTTCGGCACTCATCGGGCCGGAGGCTTTAAGTTTTTTAAGTTCTTGCAGGGCTTTGGTTTTGGCTTCTTTGGAAAGTTTGGCCTTTTTTAATTTTTTCTCGTATTGGGTGATTTCATCCTCTTCACCGTTTTCGCCGCCGCTCATTTCTTTTTGAATGGCTTTCATCTGTTCACTTAAGTAATATTCGCGCTGATTTTTTTCCATTTGTTTGCGGACACGGTCTTTTACCCTGTTTTCAACCTCGGCGCGGATGCCGGTTTCGCTTAAAATCTCAATCAGCTTTTCAAGCATTTCCACTTCGGTCCGGCTTTCAAGCAGTTCCTGTTTGTCGGCGGTTTTTATTTCCAGTGTGCCGGTAACGGTGGCAACCAGTCTGGCCGGACTTTCGGCGCGGTTAAGCGCGAGCAGGTTTTCTTTGGGCATTTTAGACATATCCAGCGCTTGTTTTTTGAAGCGTTCGCTGGCAATTCCCAACAGGGCACTGACTTCGGTTTCGGTTTTGGGATCAGTTTCCCAAGTATAGGGTTCGATGTATGCTGTGTAATATTTATTAAATTTGTTAAGCCGTTTGAGTTTGATACGGCTGATACCTTCAACCGCGAGATTGAGCGTGCCATCCGGCATTACGACATAACGGCGGATGCGCGCCAAAGTGCCGACGGTGTATAAGTCTTCAGCTTCGGGGTGCTCAATATCCGCACGTTTTTGTGTCAGGAGAACAAGCGGTGTTCCAAATTGGTATGCGGCTTGTGCGGCTTTTAAGGACATACTGCGCCCGATAAACAGGGAAGCCGTGTTTTCGGGAAAAACCACCATATCCCGCAGTGGCAGAACCGGATATTCCACGTTTTCTTCGGCAGTGCTGTGCTGTTTCTGCGCTTTTAGCTTGTCTTCTGCAGTCCAAGTTGGTTTTTCTTTGTTTTCATTACGGCTCATTATAATATCCTTATTCAAAAAAATGTGTTTTAACTGATAATAGCCAGCGGCAAAACAGCACACCCGACATATCAGTTTTCTGATATATAGTGTGCGCTTTGCCATTATGCAACATTATAATGTTTAATTTTGCCTGCTTAATGTAAACATTACAACCATACCGGCAAGGTTATCTACAAAAAACACGGTATTTAATGTTTGGGCGGTTCTTTGGGGTCGGGCAGCTCAGTTAAAAGGTAGTCGTGCCACCAGCCTATGTCGGGGAAGCAGTCCAGACTGACGTTTAAAATCTGTCCGAGGAGCCAGATTTTTTTGAGCGGCATTTGGGTATAGTCTTGCATATAATGTTTGAAGGTTATGGGGGAAACATCAAGCAAGAGAGCTAAATCATCAATATCTAAACGACTGTATTTGATGATTTTGCGGATACGGGTGTTGGTTTTTTTATGAATTATGTTTTGGTAGCGCCAATGATTTTTTTCAATCAGTTCGGGGGTGAGTTGTATCAGGGGCATTATGTTTTCTCCTTTATAATATGCGCGGCAGCGGAAACAGCGTGTAACCGGCAATGATGGTGATTGCTTCTTGTTCGGATTTTGTTGGAAAATAGATATGCGCATTATAAAATTTGTTGGAATATCGGGCATATTTTATGAGAAAGGCGGCAGCGCTGCCGCTTTGGGCCTGATATTCTTTGTATAACGGTTCGCAAAAATAATCCATATTGTAAAAATAGAGCAATGTCAGCAAGACTAAGTCTTTATAGGGGATTGCGAGCAGCCCGTTTTCATATCTACTGATGGTGCTCGGAGATTTGCGCAGGTAAGCGGCAATCTCTTTTATGGTATATCCGTCTTGTTTGCGGCATTG
Organism: uncultured Alphaproteobacteria bacterium; assembly: GCA_910580155.1. Taxonomy (GTDB): domain Bacteria; phylum Pseudomonadota; class Alphaproteobacteria; order RF32; family CAG-239; genus CAG-267. Next base: position 5,558 of record CAJTWX010000052.1, on the reverse strand, counting down.
TTTTAAACGTTTGCCGATGGTGGCGGGAGCTTTGGGGGAGTTTTGGTAGGTTTTCGTATTTCTATTAAAGTTTGCAAAAGTATACATTGGTCCTCTTCCTATAAAAAAACCGCCTCTTAATTGGGGTGGTTTGGAGTGCAAAACTTTTCAGTTAATGTTTGCGGCTTTTTGATGCAATCTTGTACATTTGCCGGCAATTCCCCGTGGTGTTTCTATACGGGGGTATTTACATATATTTAAGTCAGAGCAATAACTGCTTAAATATAACGACACGAAAAATGTGCCGTACTGTGGGAGATTTGCAAGACTCCGTGCTATTTTTATACACTAAACTGTTATATCTTAACAGCCTGATATTATCTATATATGAAAAAACATAAAAAAGCAACTGAAATTTGCATATAAAACCAAAAAAATATACAAAAAAATGCTTGATTTTGTATAAAATATGTGATATGCTTAGAGCGCTAAAAAATATTATTGTGCCCTTTTGACTATTTTTTATGTTTTATTATCATTGGGGTACACTTGAAATCTTTCTTTTTCAAACGTTTTTTCTGTTGTTTAACAGCGGAGGGCGTTTGTCCATATATATATCATAAAAATTGTTGAACTATTAAATAATTTTCAAAAATGGGAAAAAAGACGAAAAATTTGAGTGGGGCACTCTTTCGTGCCTTTCCGGTTCTGGTTGTTCTGATGCTTCTTGCCGGAACACTGTTCGGTACCATCGGGTGTACGGATGAAATCACCAATCCGCTGATGGCGGAAACCGACACCGTGACGATTATCAAAGACCTGTATTGGTCGTCGGAGCGTACGGGGCTTGCGACTGTTTCGGTGAAAGATACGCTCGTTAAAAGCGATGCGACGTTTAAGCAGACTTCGACGTTTTATAACGAGAAGGAACAGCTGACGATGAAGTTTTATCCTACGGCTTATCTTAACGTCCGTCTTGCAAAGCAACGTATTGACGTCTTGAAAAAAGACGACCTGCCGGCGGAGCTTGAAAATTCGTATGTAGAATCGCGTCTTCCATATAAGAAAGGTGCGATTTTCGGTGAAGACGTTGTGCTCGTGTTTGAATTTTCAGACGGGCAGAAAGCGACGGTTTCGTACGGCTACCGTTATCCTGCCGCGATTGTCGGCAATGATACGCTGGCTGTTCCGCACGTTGAGGTGGATGTGGTGAACTTCATCGGCCAGACTACGGAAGCTTTCGGGCAGAAAACCGAAACTGAAGACCCTTATAAGGCTGTTTTGCTGTTTGAGGCAAAATATACCATCAAGGGAACTTCTAACAGCGAAGTGTCGGCAACGGCAGACTTGAAACCGTGGTATCATAAAGTGGTAACCGCGGAGGCAACTAAGGTTGAAGATGTCAGCTATGAGGGCAAGTTTGTTAATTGTCCGTATGATGCGTATGAGCTTGTCGAAAAGGTCAAAACCAACAAGGGCGAGTTTACAAATACTTATAAGGTGAACTTGTCGTTTGAGGTGGTGGCGCCGAAAGAACGTGAGCAGCCTTCGCTTGACAGCCTGTTTAATGCGGTTTCAACCGGAAAATTCTCCGAGAAGGTGTTTTCCGAGGTGAAAAACGAGGTTGGTTTTACGGTTCGGACGATGACGGGTACATACGTTTCTACGAATACCGGAAAAGAAGCCAAAACGGTGCTTGAAAGCGCGGTCAGCTTTACTTATCAGTATCCGGTTAAATTTGAGAGCGAATACGGGTCATACGTTATTGAACCGCAGAAACTTTCGTTTGAGGAAACCGGTTTTGAAGTGGAGAAAGTTTCGGAAGACAAAGACGGCAAGTTGTTTAAATCAATCAACACGGTTGAGGGCGTTATCGGAACGTGTCATCTGGATTTGATTGAAGAAGTGGTCAACCTTCGGATGCAAAACGGCAAAGAGCCGAATGTAACGAAAGTGGACTCTGTTTATACGCTCAAAGGTGAGGGGGACGATTATATCGTTGACAAAACCATTATCTGGAGCGATGGCAGCAAGACGACTTCTACCTACAACTACACAGGACGGCACAATGCAACGGCGACGCCTTTTGGCAACAAAGTGACAACCTCGCTTGAGTGGAGTGAAAATCTGCTGCAGCGTGTTTCTCAGTCTACGGAAAACGACGAAAAGAAGTTTTCGGAGGTGACGAAATTTACGGCAGTATATACAACTTCTAACTGGCGGGCTGATGCAACCAACGGTCGAGAAAGCGGTATGTTCGGTTTTACCGAAACATCGCCTAAAGTGACTTTTATTGACGGAGAAGTTACCAAAACTTTTCCGGAAAGAAAGTATTCGCTTGCAGGGCAGGGGGCTGATGTGGCTCCTAACTACACAATGATGGTGGTTAACGGTGTCAACTATAAAGCATATGCTTATGACTATGTGACCCGCGTTGAGTGGAATGGCGAAGCACAGCCTGATTTGGTTTCAAACGGATATCTGCTGATGTCTGCCGATGAAACCGGCAAACCTGTTTATGTTCCGAGCCAGAGCTGGAACGGCAACACGACGACGGTGACGGTGACAAAAACGACGCCGCATACTGAAGCTCCGGACGAGGTGCAAACCTTTACCAAGAGTTTCACTATCGGGCTTAACGGTTTGACAAACGGCAAAGTTTATGCTGCGGATACGAAGTTTGCCGCAACTGAAACGCATAGCGAAAACAGTTCGGAGGCGGCGGATAGTCCGTGGTTGGTGAAGTCTTATAAGCGTTTGTATGCTTATACGCTCACAAACGGTACTGCCACCCGAGATGACCTGAGAGCCGAAGCGACGGATGCTGAGATTACTTTTGATGACGGGGCTTTCCGGCACACGTTTAACGTTCGGATGAATGTTGTTAAAAACGAGAAGTTTGGAACGCCGCGCACGGAAGGAAACTTTGTTGTGACGCCGCATATTCTGACGGTGGCCGGAACAACGGTTGACGGCAAAAGCGTTTCCACAAGCGGTACAACCGATATTTATGTGGAACAGCAGGAACCTGAACCGCCGCATCTGGGCAAGCCAAAGAGCTTTACGGTGACGGCAACGTTTGACCCTTCATCCAAGGTGACACGACGTGCGTTTGTGTTTAACTGGGAAGACGGCGTGACGTATGCTGTTTGCGATTATGAAACGATGCTGCCGCAAAGCAGTGAGTTTATGTATAAGCAAGACAGCTTTACGCAGTATAATTCCGTCGGGTATGACAAAAACAATGCCACGCAACCTTGGCAGCCTGCACGCGGTTCGGATGACAATGATGCTATTCGTTGGTATTTTTCCGGCGGCGAGCTGATGTCTGCCATAGACAAAGCGTTAAGCTGTAAGGTTATTGGCTGGAAGAATGTGGTTGACGGAGATTACGCCCTTGTTATTCGCGGGTATACCTACGAAATCAACGGCTACAATATCACAGTCAAAGCGCCAAATGGCCAGACGGTAACGTTTAACAGCCACTACAATCCTTGAGAATGTACCCTGATTAGAAAAAGCCCTCCGGAAACGGGGGGCTTTTTTTCGGCGGGGTGAAAAAAAATGTTGACAAAAAAGTTTTAACAGTGTATGAAGAGACTACATTTCGTATTTTTCTGAGAATTAAATTTTTTTGTTTAACTTAAATTCTATTTTTATGGATAAGTTTCAATTGAACAACGGTGCGTCCGTTGTCTATGCTGGTAATGCAGGCGAATATTCTGTTTGCCTTAGTGTAAATGTCGGTCACGTTAATGAGCCTAAGCTCGGGCTGGCTAATCTGTTTGAAAGAGTGCTTCTCTTTCAGGTCAAAGGTATCATTCCCGTTTTCGGCGGGACAATGACAGCTTATACTGCTGTTGGTGATGACCTTGAAGAGGTTCTCGAAAAAGTTGCACACATCTTCACGGCAACAAGCATAACTGAAGAATATGTGGAACTTGCCAAGCAGGCTATCGTTAAACAGACGAATGATGCCGCTCCGCTGACAGTCCGCCGTGCCAAGTTGCTTTATAAGCACACGGCTTTCGGTGCAGACCTTGTTCGCACGACAGAGGAGTATCTGGAATCAGTTACATCGTGCACCGTGGAAGAAGTCCGCGCTTTTGCGAATGCTTACTACACGGCGTCCAATGCGGTTCTGGTTATCTCGGGTCCGAAAAAGCCGATTGCTGAAATCAAGCAGCTTGTTGCGCAGTATTTCGGAGAGGTTGAGTCCGGTATTAAGCAGCCTAAAGTGGACAGCAATATCTATACCGGCGGTTATGGTCGTATGGATGCTTCTGACGGGCTTACCCGTTTGATGTTTGGCTGGGATGTCAAACATCTGAGCGTGAGTGACAGTCCGGCTGCCAATGTGATGATGAGTATGTTTTTGCGCCGTTTGGAGCGGGCATACGCCGATGCCGGTGTTTGTGATGCCGGTGTCGAGTTCAAAATTGCCGGATACTACGGTTTGCGCACAATGCGTGTGACGGTAACTTCGCGATTTGCAACAGCCAAGGAGCTTACGGACATCTTTGTCAAAGCACTGAACCGCATTTGTGATACGGAAGCTTCGGTGAGCCGTATGGAGAAATCCCGCAATGCTGCTATGGTTGAGAAACTTGACAAGTATGAAAAGTCTGACAACAAGGCGCTCGAAACTGCCTGGCAGCTTATCGGCCGCGGAGATATGTATAATATCTCTAACCGCATTATGGGTATCAGCGACACGACGGAGCACGATGTTAAGGTTCTTGCCCGCACAGTCTTTCGTAAGAAGCGCCCGACGTATATCGTCGTTGCCGAACCGGAAGAGGAAGCGTATAGCTATCAGGAGCTGATGACAATGCTCGGGCTGGAAGCAATGCTCAAAGACAGTGAAAAGGCTTGAAACAGCTAATGTGATGAGATTAAGGGGAAAGATTTTCTTTCCCCTTTTTCCTGTTTTAAGGGAGGGGGATATTTAAAGGATGTTGGCTTCCTCACCTTCAGGGGGTGAGAGGGACGATAGTCATTGCGAGGGACGGAGTGATGCGGCAATCTTTGGAGAGTATGGGAGGGGTAAGGAATGCTATCGCATAGATGTGGATTGCTTCAGCTGCTACCTTACGGTGCGCTTCGCAATGACTAGAGGCTAGGTAGTCATTGCGAGGAACGGAGTGACGTGGCAATCTCTTGACTTTATATGTAAAATAAAGTATCTTGACTATAAAGGAACTTAAGATGACTGCTTATGTGTATATACTTTTTAATAAAAGAGAGGGAACACTTTATGTTGGTGTTACCACAGATTTGGTTAAGCGTATTTATGAGCACAAAATGAAATTAAACAAAGGTTTTACACAAAAATATAATGTCGATAAGTTAGGGTATTATGAAGTTTATGAAGACGTCGGAATGGCTATTGACCGAGAGAAAATATTAAAGGCGGGAAACAGAAAACGAAAAATAGATTTAATTGAAAGTATGAATCCCGAATGGATTGATTTGTATTATCATTTATAAGGAATGCTCTTGAGGGGTGAGATTGCCACGTCGGACTGCGTCCTCCTCGCAATGACTCACGAAAAAAGAATGCCCTCGCAATGACTCAC
>CAJTWX010000051.1 GCA_910580155.1 uncultured Alphaproteobacteria bacterium | reverse complement strand
TCCCCCCCCATCTTCACATCCATTTTAATCGCTTTTCTGTTTTCATCCTCCCCCATACGCTTAACCTTAAACGTACGCTCTATTCTTTTTTCAAAAATATGTTCTTCTCCGCTCTTACGGTTTTTTAGCTTAAAGCTGACCCATTTTTCACCATCCCGCTCAAAATAATTAACATCTTTGCAGTCCAAAGAAGATGTTGTCGCCCCCGTATCAATTCTTGCTGAAAAAGGTGATTTCATCGGCAAAAAATAAATTGGCTCAACTTCTCCGATAATCGGCAGATGAGCTTTTTCCACCACAATTTCCTGTGTTGTATTTACATTATGCACCACAGCCGGAACTATCACCTGTTTTGGCTGACAAGCAGAAATCGTAAAAATAAGCGACAATAAAAACAATTTACGCATTTTTGGCTAAATCCTTTTTAAGATTAAAAATATTACATTTCCTTTTTTCTGAAAGTATATTGATTTTATACAATAAACACCATAAAAAACACACTAATACACAACGAAAATAACCACGATGAATGTATAAAATAAAATACATCGTATTTAAACACTGTCTTTAAACATCAAAAAGGACGGTTCCTTTCCGCCCTTTCCTTTAACAAAACATCATTCCGGCTAGAAAAACACTGTTGCACGCAAGCTCGTCACAAAACCATAATCCGATTTTTGGTTAAGAGCCGGATTGATATACATCTGCACATCCGGCGTTAACGTCAGCATATCGCCGATTCCCCACGCCCAATAAGCCTCAATAACCTGTTCGGCTTTATGCCTTAACGGCTCACCGACTGCTTTTTCATCAAGCTTATTATAGGCGTATGCAAGCCCTATCTGGTCAAGAGAGTTTCTGTTTAGTGGATTATTATATACGCCGCCGAAAACCCAAGATTGCCGAATACTTTCCACACTCCCGCTAACCTCATTTAGACGCGCAAATAAGTTGAGTTTTTTACCGATACTTTGCGATAAGTTCAAAGACCAGCCGTTTGTTGTTTGCGGCTGCTCGTGCACCGCTGGCTGATTATATACCAAAACCGAAACTTCCGAATCACCCAGACCTTTAATCGTCGGCGTATACGCAACATACCCAAATGTCGTATAATGCTCTTCATCTAAATGATTAAAACGGATACTTGGCGCATCTATATTTGTACCGTCTTGTCCGCCAAAAGCAAAAGACCACTCGCTATTTGGCGAAATCTGAGCATAAATTCCTAATCCGGCCTGCGTATAAGATGCAGAAGCATTTTGTGCCAGCGCATCATTTAAAAAGTTGACTTGTTGGTTAGCATCGTATGCCGTACCGTCAAAGTTATAAATCGGAAATTGCCCCACTCCTAAAGTTAACCAGTTCCATTTACCCCCCAATTGATACGTATAATAAAGCTCTGAAAACTCATTTTCATTACTCGGATAATCGTTTAAAGGTGTTACGAAACCTGAATTAGTTGCTAAATCACTCGCATTATGATTGCCATACCGTATAACTGTATAAGCAAAATTTAAAGCTCCAATTCCGTACTCATTATTAAAAGTCGTCCACATAAACGAAGGGTACAAATATGTTTGTACTGCATTATGCTCCCCGTTCGGACTTGAGCGCTGTCCCAAAACCGAAATATCAAAGTTATAATCAAATCCGTATTCTTTGTTTAATTTGTTTTTTAAATCTTGATAACTTTCTGCTCTTGCCGTTCCCCAAACCGGCAAAAACAAACAAACCCATAAAAAAGTTTTAAAATATTTCATCATTCATATCCTTTGTATATATTAAACATCTTTCGGATATAACCTTTAAAACAATTAAAAAAAGGGGGTGGAACAAAAAAAGCTCTTGAAGTAACAGGATAAAACAGTTAAACTTCCTTAATAACAAAGGAAAATAAACAAATGATTGCAAAATTAAAAGGTATAATAGACAACATCGGCGAAGACTGTTGCATTATTGATGTCAACGGTGTCGGCTATCTGGTCAATATGTCATCGCGCTCCCTTTCCAAACTCACACAAGGGGAATACGCCGTTCTGCTCATTGAAACCGTTATTAAAGAAGACAGTTTTACACTTTTTGGTTTTCAGACTGCGTGGGAAAAAGAATGGTTTAACACGCTGACCAAAATACAAGGCGTTGGTGGCAAAGTCTGCCTGAACATCTTAAGCGCATTATCTCCCGCCCAACTCTCTCAGGCTGTTGCCGCTCAAGATAAAAGCTCTTTTTTGCGCGCTGCCGGTGTCGGGCCTAAATTAGCAGCACGTCTTGTCACAGAATTAAAAGGTAAAATTGTGACTATTCCGATAGAATATATGTCCGGCACAGAATTAAACGCCTCATCAGATACTGCAGACACAAATAAACCCCAAGATACCTCCGCACAGCAAGCCTCTGCGGAAGAAACCGATACAGCTTATACCAAAACTGAAGACGTTACCTCCGCCCTCACCAACTTAGGTTATGCCAAAATTGACGCATACAAAGTTGCTGCCGAAGTTTGCCTCAATAATCCAAATGCCGATATGGGAACGCTTATCCGGTTGGCTCTTAAAGAATTTAACCAATAGGAGAACAATATGCCCGAAGATAAAGAACGCATTGTCAGTGCCCAAAAGCTCTCCACAGACGAAACAAATTCTCCAGCTACCGTAAATCTTCGCCCCTCAACATTGGATGAATTTGTCGGACAGGATAAAGTCTGCCAAAACCTAAAAGTGTTTATTCAGTCAGCCAAAAGCCGCGGCGAAGTTCTTGACCACGTTTTATTATACGGCCCTCCCGGACTGGGCAAAACCACTTTATCAAACATCATATCCAAAGAGCTTGGCGTTGGCTTCAAAGCAACCTCTGCCCCTATGATAACCCGCTCGGGCGATTTAGCCGCCATTTTAACTAACTTAGAAGCCCGCGACGTCTTGTTTATAGACGAAATCCACCGCCTAAACCCTGCCATTGAAGAAGTATTATATTCGGCTATGGAAGATTTTCAACTTGATATCATCATCGGCGAAGGTCCTTCTGCCCGCTCGGTAAAAATAGACCTGCAACCCTTTACGCTTGTTGGTGCAACCACCCGCTCCGGTTTGGTTTCCACCCCTTTGCGCGAACGTTTCGGCATTCCGCTCCGAATGGATTTTTATAATCACAAAGATTTGCAAAAAATTGTCCTTCGCGGCGCGGCACTTTTGAATATGCCGATTTCAGCTGACGGCGCAATGGAAATAGCCAAACGCTCCCGCGGCACGCCGCGTATTGCCGGCCGCCTTCTCAAACGCGTTCGCGATTTCGGCGCGGTTGCCGGTAATATTGAAATCGATTCGGCCATTGCAGATAAAGCCTTACAGCTATTAGATGTCGACTCTTACGGGCTGGATGAATTTGACCGCCGGTACCTAACTTGCATTGCCAAAAACTACGGCGGAGGTCCGGTTGGCGCCGATACGCTTGCCGCAGCATTATCCGAAGAACGCGATACAATCGAAGAAGTAATTGAGCCCTATCTGTTAAAGCTCGGATTTTTACAGCGCACCCCGCGCGGACGCGTCCTCTCAGAACTCGGCTGTAAATATCTGGGTATCAGCAAATTTAAAAATGATAATCAGTTTAGTTTTATTGATGATTTAGGATTTTAACAATGACATACGAAACACCCACCATCACCGGAACATTATTTGATGATAAAACATTCTCTTTCCCCATCCGCATCTATTATGAAGATACAGACGCCGGCGGGATTGTTTATTATGCCAATTACTTAAAATACGCCGAACGCGCCCGCACCGAATACTTGCGCCACCTCGGCTTAAATCAGGAAGAAATGCTAAAAAATCAAGGGATGGGCTTTGTCGTCCGCAATTGTCATATCTCTTACAAATCTCCAGCCAAACTCGATGACGCCCTCAATATCACCTGCAAAGTAACGGAAATCAAAGGCGTTTCACTCAAAATGGAACAAAAGCTTTATCGCGGCGATACCATTCTTTCTGAAATTGAAATCACTCTGGTCTTTTTAAGCCTGCCCGCTATGCGTCCGACCAAAATTCCTACTGAAATATCGTCTCTCTTATCAACTTCACTCTAAAAAATTTCGGACTCTAACCATCTTTTATTGTAATTTTTTCCAGGTTTCCCGCCATCGTTCTCATATTAGGGTTAAAAAAGGCTTGCAAAGAAGGGGGAAATATAATAAACTATATAACAAGATCAGAAAGAGACAAAAATGGAAGTAACGCTTTTAAGAGAAGAAGATATCTGGGGCAACTATGCGCTGGAAGTGATACAGGTGTATGGCACAAAAGTCGGCATTTCGGATGTTGCGATTGCCTTGGGAACTATGATGGGCAGCGGCACCAAAAACAGTGCTGGCGAGGCTTCCGGTTTAGCCTGGTCGGCATCTTCCAGCAGGGAGAGAGACGTCCTCTCCGTCAACTCTTACGGCGACCAAGACGGCCTTTACCCTATCATACGGACCGCCGCCGGACGTCCCGCTTTACCGTTCTCAGCAACATCTTTAATCCGCCCGAACAACGTGAGGACAATGCGTCTTGCCAACGGCAAGACGGTACAAATTTGCGAATACGGAACCTATCCGCAAACCGTGGCAGCCAAAGCCGTCAGTCTGGAATTGGAAGCTCAGTACCAGAAAAATGCCCTTAAAACCACCGGCAAAAACTATACTTTCGATTCGGCGGAGCTTTATACCCACAGTACCGGTTTTACCCCGCAAAACTGTGCAGAATATACGCTCAAAGGCAAAAAATATGTCCGTATTGAGGGCAAACCCTATGACAGCGATTCGATAATGTCCAACGGCACATCGGTTCAGAAAGGTCAGGCGTATTGGTTTGAGGTTCAGCCGATAGAATGGCTGATGGATCCTAAAGGCACGTGGGTGGCCAGACAGGCGCTGTTCGCCGGCATCCAGTTTAATACTAACAGCGGCTATGACGGCAATTTTGCCAATACGGCAATGTATAATTATCTGCAAACGTATTTCGCCAAAGAAATGGAAACACAAAAAGAATTTACGGAAACCTTATCGCGTTCGACGATTCACAACCGTTATTTCAGCAATTATGTCAGCGGTTTCGGAGACATCAAAAAATTTTATCCGACAGGAAAGAACTGTCAACCGTTTACACCGGAGAAAGCCCGCGCTATCGTTGATATCACCAACGCGCCGCCGTTTATGCGGGACTTACTGAAGCTTATTGCAGCATTTCCCAAAGAGGAACAGGGTCAGTTCAAAGATGTGGTACTTGAGATCTTTAGCCCTAAACGCAGCTCCCTTCCACAGCCCGCTGAGGTCATTGTGCTCGGCAAAAAACTGGCGATTTCCGGCGGTTATGAAAAGCAGCTAAACCGGATTTTGCAAAACAATCACAACAACTCTGCCGACTCACAGGCCATCACTGATGACTCTGCCATCATTTCCCGCCTCAGCAAACTCTTCAGTGGCAGATAAAATCCGTATACCATAGCCATTACCTTTCATTCCGTCACAGCAAAAACGCCGAAAAATATCTTTCCGTTATACTCCCGCCCAACCGCAAACTGCTTTATCTCTTTTATTCTTCTTTATGCAGATAAACCGAAACGCTTAATGACGCCACAACAATTGCCGGCGCCCAAACCGCAAACCACACCGGAATATACGCGTTAATCCCAAATGCTGAAATAACTTGCGATGAAAAATAAACCGCAAATCCAGTTGTAATCCCGAAAATAATCATCCACAACACCCCGCCTTGACGTTGGCTTGCCTTAAGCGAGAATATCCCCGCCACCAACACCATCGCCATCAGCAAAAACGGTAGTGCTACCAAACTCAAATATCTCATCTTATGCCGCTGCACGGAAAACCCCGAAGCTTCATAAAATTCTATTGTATCAGGCAGATTCCAAAATGAAATCGCCTCCGGGTCAACAAAATTATCTTTAATCCGCTGCAAATTCATTTCCGTCGGATATTGTAAACTGTTCAAAACCTCAACCTGTTGCCCTGTTTTATAGATTCTTACATCGCGCAAATTCAGATTGCCGTCCTCAAGGGTTGCAACAAATGCCTCGATTCGCCGTATCACTTGAGTCCGTTCGTCAACCTCAATAACACTGACATCGTGCAGCCACAAAACATTATCCTGCAAATTAAGCCCGTTTGCGTTAATAATCGCCACATCATCGTCACTCTTTCCTTCACGAATCCATAATCCCTTGTTAGAGAATAAAAATGCATTCGGATTATCCGTTGACAACCGGTAAGATAATGTTTCCTTCAACTCATACAACCGCGCGGAAATCGGATTAAGCACCGCAATCCAGAAAAAACCAATTCCAAACACCGCCAACAAAACTGGCGTCAACACGCCCCAGATAGAAACCCCCGCCGCACGGATAATCACAAACTCATTCGTTTTGCTCAATCTCCAAAAGGTTATCATTGTTGAAACCATCACAATAAACGGAATAACCTTATCCACAGTTTCCGGCAGTTTAGCCACAACATATTCAAGCAAAAAGCCAACGGATACTTCGTGCCTGCCGGATGTTTTGCGCAAAATCTCAATCATATCAAACATCATAATGATTGCCGATATCACTGCCAAAACATACAAAAAGTTTAAAACAGTCTGTTTTACAAGATACGTTCCCAAAATCGAGTTCGGTTTCATCATCGTCCCAAATTCCTAAAAATAGCCGGTTGAAAGATAGCGGTCAACACTATCCGGCAAAATAACAATAAAACGTTTATTTTTGAATTCATCTCGTCTTGCAAGTTCAAGCGCTCCTGCAACTGCTGCTCCGGCAGATATGCCAATTGGCAGCCCCTCGGTTTTAGCTACCAGCTTTGCGGTATCAATCGCTTTGTCGCTATCAACCTTAACAACTTCATTAACCAAATTCTTATCATAAAACGGCGGCACAAACCCCGCACCGATTCCCTGAATTTTATGAACGCCTTTTTCTTCCCCGCTTAAAACAGCACTGCTCTCCGGCTCAACTGCCGCAACATATAAATCTTGATTATATGTTTTCAGAACTGAAGCAATTCCCGTCAATGTTCCCGACGTTCCGACACCCGCAACCAATACATCAAAATCGCCGCCGGTATCTTCCAAAATTTCCACTGCGGTTCCCATTCGGTGTGCATTCGGATTTGCCTCATTTTGGAACTGGCTTAAAATAACCACATTCGGATTCCGTTCTTTCAGCATTTCCGCTTTGTGAATAGCCCCGCTCATTCCATCCTCTTTCGGGGTTAAAATAACTTCTGCCCCCAAATGGCGCATAAGACTGATACGCTCCTGTGACATATTTTCCGGCATCACGATAATAAGCTTATACCCTTTTGCCGCACACATCGCCGCAAGCCCGATTCCCGTATTGCCGGAAGTAGCCTCCACAAAAACTGTTTCAGGTGAAATTCCTTTTTTTTCTTCCGCCTCTATCATCGCCAATGCAATGCGGTCTTTAACCGAAAACAACGGATTATACATCTCACACTTTGCCAATATCTCCGCATTTATCCGCAATTTTGTCGTCAGTTTTCCCAACCGCAACAATGGCGTATGCCCCACAAGCTCCGTAATAGAATTATAAATTTTCTCCACTTATTTATCCTCCAACACCCGCTGAATATAATCTTCAAGTCCGCAAAGGTTTTGTCTTTCCGCACGAGCCGCCAAAATAACGGCTTTTGCCTGCTTAACCGCCGCATCCAAATCATCATTAACAATCACATAATCGTAAAATTCGCATTCTTTAACACGCTTTTCCGCCATACTCATCCGACGCTCAATAACATCCGCCGCATCTGTTCCGCGGTTGACAAGCCTCTCACGCAACACCCTTAAAGACGGCGGGACAAGCGCTATTGCCTTAACTCGGTTTCCGGCCAACTGACGCAGCTGCTGCACCCCAGGATAATCCAAATCCAAAATAACATCTTTTCCGGCACACAACAACTCATCTACCGGCTTTTTAGGCGTTCCGTATTTCGGACCGAAATCCGAGTCGACATATTCATACAAAGCTTTATTATTAACTAATTCCTTAAATTGTTCTTCGCTGATAAAATAGTAATCCTTACCATCAACTTCGCCTTCGCGCATTCCCCGAGTCGTAACCGATACGGAATGTTGAATATCATTCAGCTCATTCAACAGTTTTTTAATAACGGAACTTTTCCCGCCGCCGCTTGGAGCAGAAAAGATAAACATCGTTCCTTGTCTTTGTATATTGCCAGTCATAAAAACCTCACTTTACAGACTTTCTTTACAAATATTTTACCATCAATATATAACATAAAACGCATAAATAAAGCTTTATTTTAAGGATTAAACAATGATTATCAAAAATATACTGCTTACCGGCGCATCTTCAGGCATAGGCGAAGCTTTGGCATTATACTATGCCAAGCAGCCTGAAACTGAAAACATTTTTATCTGCGGTCGTAATGAAAAACGCTTAAATGCGGTTAAAAAAGCTTGTGAAAAAGCAGGATCTGCCAAAATTCACACTAAAATCCTTGATGTATCAGACCGAGTCTCTGTCAAAGAATGGATAAACGACGCCGAAAAAACAGCGTATTTAAACCTCGTTTTTGCCAATGCCGGTGTTGCCACACTTGAGGAAACGCCTGAAAATATTTTTAATACTTTTAATATAAACGTTATAGGCGTTATAAATACAGTCACCCCTGCTATTGAAATCTATAAAAAACGTCAGGATAAAGACAAAATCATAGCCATCACCGCCTCCATCGCCGGTTATCACGGGCTGCCCGCCTGCCCGTCATATAGTGCCTCAAAAGCCTGTGTTAAGGCATACGGCGAGTCGTTGCGCATAAACCTGTTGCCTTATAACATACAGGTAAACACCATCTGCCCCGGATTCGTCCGTTCCCGCATAACAGATAAAAACACCTGTCCAATGCCGTTTTTTATGGAAGCCGAACCCGCCGCAGCCCTGATTGCCAAAAGCATCAAACAAAACATCGGCCTGATAGCATTCCCTTGGCCGATGCGTTTTGTCACTTGGCTCGGCAGCATTTTGCCGAACTGCGTAAGCGATTTTATTTACAAACGCCTCCCCTACAAAGTTTAAACCGATTAAAATCCTGTTTCAGAGCACTTTTTTCTTGACTTTTAAACAATTCCCCTCTAAATCTCAGACAATTCTTTTTGTGGTGCAGCAAAAGAACCTTTTTTAATATGCACAAGTCCGCCTCAAACGAGGGTCTGGCATTTTTTGAAAATACAAAAATAATGGCAAATACTGCAGAAATTAGAATTCCGGAAATGACTGAAAGCTTTGAAGACCTGTTGAACGAACAGTTCGGCAATAAGGGTATTGTCGGCACAGTTATGAAAGGAACTGTTATCCGTGTTACTGATGATTTCGCAACTGTTGATGTTGGTTTGAAATCTGAAGGCCGCATTCCGTTGCGTGAATTCGGTAAAAATGACGAATTGAAAGTTGGCGATGTTGTAGAAGTTTTGGTAGACAGATACGAAGACAGAGACGGCAACATCGTATTATCTCGTGAAAAGGCTCGCCGTGAAGAAGTATGGCAAGACCTTGAAAAGATGATGAACAACAATGAAAGAGTAAACGGCGTTATCTTTGGGCGCGTTAAAGGTGGCTTTACGGTTGACTTAAACGGCGCAATCGCATTCTTGCCGGGTTCTCAGATTGATATCCGCCCGATTAAAGATATCTCTCCGTTGATGGGCATTTCCCAGCCTTTCCAAATCTTGAAGATGGACAAGGTTCGCGGCAATATCGTTGTTTCCCGTCGTGTTGTTCTTGAAGAAACCCGTTCTGCTGCTCGTGCAGAATTGATTGACACCATCAAAGAAGGCTCTGTTCTTGAAGGTATCGTTAAAAACCTCACCGAATACGGTGCATTCATTGACTTGGGCGGCGTAGATGGCTTATTACACGTAACCGACATTTCTTGGAAGAGAATCAATCACCCTGCTGAAGTTTTGACACTTGGTCAAACCGTAAAAGTTCAGGTTATCAAATTCAACGAAGATACACAGCGCATCAGTTTGGGTATGAAACAGCTTGAAAATGATCCGTGGCAGGAAGTTGCTGATAAATACAAAATCGGCGAAATTTACAAAGGTAAAGTAACCAACATCACTGATTATGGTGCATTTATCGAACTCGAAGATGGTATTGAAGGTCTTGTTCACGTTTCTGAAATGAGCTGGACTCGCAAAAACGTACATCCGGGCAAAATTGTTTCCACTTCTCAAGAAGTTGACGTTAAAGTTCTGGAAGTTGATGCAGACAAACGCCGCATCAGCCTCGGCATCAAACAGTGCACACCGAATCCGTGGGCTGCTTATGTTGAAGAACACCCGATGGGCTCTGTCATCGAAGGCAAAATCAAAAACATTACCGAATTTGGTTTGTTCATCGGCTTGTCTGATGAAATCGACGGTATGATTCACTTGTCTGACATTTCTTGGGAAAAATCTGGCGAAGAAGCTGTTAAAGATTATGCCAAAGGCCAGACAATTGAAGCTAAAATTATCGACGTTGATGTTGAAAAAGAACGCATCAGCCTGGGCATTAAACAAATGTCCGAAAACAATATCGCAATGACTTTGGAAACATTGAAAAAAGGCGACGTTGTTAAAGCTGTCGTTACCGGCGCAGATGAAAAAGGCGTACAAGTAACTGTTCAGGGCATCGCTGCTACCATCAAAAAGGCAGACTTATCTAAAGAAAATAACGACCCGATGAGCTACAAAGAAGGTGACATTTTAGAAGCAAAATTAACCTCCGTAGATCGCAAAAACGCTAAACTCGGCGTTTCTGTAAAAGCTTACGAAATTGAAGAAGAAAAGAAAGCTTTGGAAGAATATTCCAATACTCAGTCTTCCGGTTCTTCTTTGGGTGAAGCTTTGGGTGCTGCTTTGAAAAACAAAGAATAATCAAAAGCTTATTCTTAACCCGAACACCGCTTTATCGAAAGGTAGAGCGGTGTTTTTTTTACAAAAGTTAATACA
Source organism: uncultured Alphaproteobacteria bacterium (assembly GCA_910580155.1). GTDB lineage: Bacteria > Pseudomonadota > Alphaproteobacteria > RF32 > CAG-239 > CAG-267. Next base: position 1,369 of record CAJTWX010000051.1, on the reverse strand, counting down.
TAATGTTCCTATATTATATTTTATTTGACATAACAAAACTTATAATATAGCATAAATTCGCGCAAACTGATAATTTGTGTGAGGTTTCGTACCCTCTAAAAGTTATCTGTAACACAGATGTAAAAACTGCCTTTTAGTTTAAAGACTGGAAGGCAGTAGAATATGTTGAATATACTGCACTATTCTTTTAATAGGTACGAACTTCCAGTCGCTTTTCATCAGAGCGGCTTTTTTAGATTTTAAAATAGGGAAGTTATGTTATGACAACATTTCAAGAAAATCAAAAGGCATCATCCACCGATAAAATATTAATATTAAAAAAGATAATTGGCAACGGAGCAACTAGAGAATGCTATCAACACCCTTCATTTTCCGATAAATGTATAAAAATTGTAATAAAAGGCAAAAGCGACAAAATCCTGAAACGAGAACTTAAATACTACCCCATAATAAAAGCCACTCTGAATAACTTTATCGTAAAATATGATAATAAATTAATACAAACCGATAAAGGAATAGGTTTAGTGTGCGAACTGGTAAAAGACGAGAATAACAAATTATCACCATCTTTGCTGTCATACCTGAAAACTCACTCAATAGATAAAGAATTAGAAAGTGAATTACACTATTTCACCTATCAACTCATTGAACATCGCTTATATTTTTACGATTTCAATCTAAAAAACTTTGTCGTCCAACAAAAAAACGGCAAAAAACACTTAAAATATATAGATCTCAAGAGCTATGAAAATAATAAATCGTGGACATTCTTAAAATTAGAAAAAATATTTCCGCCTCTGGCTGAACTAATAATGATAAGACGTCTTAAAAGGCTATACAAAACTTTAGGAATGAATTTTTTTAAATAAAATTTCCCTTTTTAAATGGACCTCCATCGGTTCACACATATAGTATTGTGTTCGAATCACAAAAACACCGCCCTTAAAAGAACGATGTTTTTAAACAGCGTATTTAAAAATTAAATCATTCGCCTGCTTCTGTTTCCTGAATAAGCATATCTTCCTCCACAATAACCGGCTCGGTCACAGAAGAATCTACTGGAGCAACTTCCACTCCCGGATTATTCGGCAACGGTTGCATATCGTTATTGTTTTGAGCCGGAACCGTAACTGCCGAAGCCGTATATGTTTCCATAATCAAAACACCATTATTTTCAGCATTCTGTGCCGCATTCTTCATTGCCGCATTTGCCGCATTATTAACCGGATTCTCACTGCCGGCAATTGCCTGACCAATCATCAGCGCCAAAGCCGCTACTGAAAGGCATCCCATAAAAAATTTATTCATAACTTCCTCCAAAATTAAAATGATACACACAAAATATAATCAGCCACCAGCACATTTCAAC
>CAJTWX010000050.1 GCA_910580155.1 uncultured Alphaproteobacteria bacterium | reverse complement strand
CTGACCAAAAATATGAAATTGTTGATTATGATGTGCTGGATGAAAGCTTAAGAACAGAAAATGCACTGAATGTCGGCGTTTTACTGCCTCTGAGTGGTAAGGCGGCAAACATCGGGCAGGGAATGCAGAACGCTATGTTCTTGGCGCAGGATGATTTGAAAAATAATAAAGTGGTTTTGAAGTTTTATGATACCAAAAGCACCGGAATTGGAGCGAAGCAAGCTGCGGAAAAAGCAATTGCCGGCGGAGCGCAGTTAATTTTAGGGCCTTTGATGAGCGATGAGGTTAAAAATACTTCCCGAGTCGCTTTGTCAGATGATATTCCGGTTATCTCTTTTACAACGTCGCCACAGGTTTTGCAAAAAGGGGTATACAGCATAGGTTTATTAAACGGCGAACAAATTGACCGCATTGTATCTTATGCGACTGCTAAAGGAAAAACGCGTTTGGCTTTATTGTTGCCTGATAATAACAGCGGGTTGAATATCTTAAAATCAGCAATGATGTCTGCGTTAAATTATAATGCAAGGGTTACTCAGGTGGGGTTTTATAATCCCGAAAGTGTAGATTTCTCTTCAATAGTCAAGGAGCTTTCATCATCGGTGGATTTTGATACAGTCTTAATAGCAGACGGAGGTAATCGGTTAAAGTCTATGGCATCAATGTTTGCGTATAATGATATATTATACCCCGATGTTCTGTTTTTGGGAACGGCTGCGTGGGATAATACGAATTTAAGTAAAGAAACAATGTTGTATCACAGTGTATACCCGATGGTCTCTAAAAAATACGGCAGCTACTTTACGGAAAAATACAAAAATACATTCGGTGAACAACCCAAAACCGTATATTCGTTTGCCTATGACAGTGTCTTGCTGGCATCTGTTCTGTCATCTAAATGCCAAAATGGTCTGGATGTCTGCATCACCAACAAAAATGGTTTCAATGGTGTAAACGGCTATTTCAAAATCCTCCCGACGGGACAAAGTTACCATAGCCTTGATGTGCTGGAAGTAACCAAAGACGGGCCGAAAGTAGTATCTTCCGCCAACCGCAAAAATGAAAACTATGTTGAAAACGAAATGGATATCAGATATATTCCGTATGAACAACTGCCGAAAATTTACAGCAAAAACAGTTCGGAAGTTATCAGTTGGTTATACAATAATTAGTGTTGATAGTTATTTTTAAACTTGCAAATTTATAAGATTTGCGCATATATAAACCTATGTTAAGAAATGAAGGGTGCAGGGTTGTTTTGCTGCCAATCCGGTCAGGTTCGGAAGAAAGCAGCCGTAACAGCTAAAACAAGGTCTGCTCCCCTTCGCCTCAAAAGTTGAAAAGAATGGCAGAAGAAACGACAAACGAAAATCAATATGTTGTATTGGCACGCAAATATCGCCCGCAGAATTTTGAAGATTTGCTGGGGCAGGATGCTTTAGTGCAAACATTAACCAACGCCATTCAAAATAACCGTTTGCATCACGCATATATCTTAACCGGAATCCGCGGAGTCGGCAAAACGACGACTGCCCGTTTAATCGCCCGTGCGCTTAACTGCATAGGGGAAGATGGCACAGGCGGGCCGACAATTCATCCGTGCGGTGTCTGTGATAATTGCAAGGCAATTGCCGCCGGCAGACATATGGACGTAATGGAGCTTGATGCTGCCTCGCATACCGGCGTAGATGATGTTCGCGAACTTTTAGACAGTGCCCGTTATGCACCGACTAATGCGCGATATAAGATTTATATCATCGATGAAGTCCATATGCTTTCCAAAGGGGCTTTTAATGCGCTTTTAAAAACATTAGAAGAGCCGCCCGCGCACGTTAAGTTTATTTTCGCGACAACAGAGATACGCAAAGTTCCCGTAACAATTCTTTCCCGATGCCAACGGTTTGATTTGCAGCGTTTGTCGGTTGAAACTTTAACGCAGCTGTTTACGAAAATTTTGCAAAACGAGAATATTCCGGCAGAAGCCGAAGCACTTGATATAATCGCCAAAGCAGCAGACGGTTCAGCGCGTGATGGTTTGTCTTTACTTGATCAGTCCATCGTTTTAAGTAATGCAGATATTAAAACCAGCATAGTTAAAAAAATGTTGGGGCTAGCAGACCGAAGCCAAACGCTTGCGTTATTTGAAAATTTGGTAAAAGGCGATATGGAAACAGTATTAAACTCTGTTTCCGAGCAATATGTCAACGGTGCAACGCCAATGATTGTGCTGCAGGATTTAATCAACATCACGCACGATATGGCAAAAATAAAAATTGTTCCCGCGCTGTTAAATTCCACAAGTTTAAGTGAAATTGAAAAACAAACATTTACAAATTTAAGTGCAAGTTGCTCGTTAGCTGTGCTTTCCAAAATCTGGCAAATGCTGATAAAAGGGATAACAGAACTGAACCTGGCACCTTCGGCAGTAGAGGCGCTGGAAATGATTTTGCTCCGTGTGGCATATTCAGCATCCTTGCCAACACCATATGAAATTTTGAATGACGTAAAAAAAAACTCTAATTTAAATGCCGTCATAACCTCGCAAGCCCAGCAACCCCCTGCGGTGATTGAAAAAAAAAATAATCTAGTTGAAACGCCGGTTTCGCAAGAATATTTAACTTTTAACCAAATAGAAGATCTGTTGGCTTATCTGGAACAAACCAAAAAAGCATTGTTGGAATACTCCGTCAAAAATGATGTCAGTATCAGTTCTTTTGAAAACGGCAGGATAGCAATGAATATCAGTGCGAATGTGCATCAGGATTTTATTATGAATCTGCACAAGCTTTTAACGGACGTTACCGGCAAAAAGTGGGAAATTGATGTTGTACGCGGTCCGTTAGGCGAAACAATTGCGGATAAAGAAAAATCAGTAGTTGAAGCAACTAAAAAAAATGTGGCAGAATACCCGCTGGTAAAAAAGATTCTGGAAGAGTTTAAAGGGGCGAAAATAGAAACGGTCATCCGCAAAAATCTTGAAACTTTAGCGGAAGAAGAACCGGAAATGGCTTCAGAGATTCTTTCAATAACCGATATAGAAGAAGAGGAATAAAGATATGTTGAATATACAAGGACTGATGAAACAAGCGCAGGCTATGCAAAAAAAAATGCAGGAAGCGCAGGAAAAGCTTGCCGAAACAGAAGTTGAGGGCACAGCAGCAAACGGAGCGCTGAAAATTGTTTTAAACGGGAAGTCCGAGATGAAAAAAATCTCCATTGATAAATCTCTTGTGTCGGCAGATGATGTTGAAATGCTCGAAGATTTGCTGTTGGTTGCATATAATGACGCCCACCAAAAAGTGGAGGCATTAGCAGAAGAAGGGATGAAAGCTGCAACCGGCGGTGTTAATCTGGGCGGTTTGAAACTTCCGTTTTAGAGAGCAAAATGTCCGGCGAATATATAGAACAGCTGATTAAAATAATCGCAAAGCTTCCCTCTTTAGGCACACGTTCTGCACGGCGTATTGTGCTGCATTTGATTAAGAAACGAGAAACCCTCATTCCACAGCTAATCCAAGCATTAAACGATGCAGAACAACATATAAAAGTATGTAGTGTGTGTGGTAATTATGACACAGAAGACCCTTGCTCTGTCTGCAGCTCAACTACGCGTGAGAATGGGTTACTCTGTGTGGTTCAGGATATCAGCGATTTGTGGGCGTTAGAGCGCGGAGGGCTTTATAAGGGGCGCTACCACATTTTAGGAGGTGTTCTCTCCGCAATAGAAGGCGTAACGCCGGACGATTTAAATATAGATAAACTCTTGCGGCGGATTGATGACGAGCAGATAACTGAAATTATTTTAGCCTTACCGGCCACTGTTGACGGACAGATAACAATGCATTATATTTCTTCACTGCTGAAAGATAAAAACATTCAAGTGTCAACCCTTGCCCAAGGCATTCCGGTTGGCGGAGAGCTGGACTATATGGATGACGGTACAATCAAATTGGCACTGGATATGCGCAAAAAGCTTTAGTTAGTCCTCATCATTTTCTTCAGTGTCAGAAACCGTGTCACTGTTTTGTATATGCTCGTCAATGGCATAACCGTTTGCGCGTACTGTGCGGATATAGTCCGGACCATATTTGTTAAGAGATTTTCTTAAACGCCGGATATGTACATCAACAGTTCTTGATTCGACGTAAATATTCTCCCCCCAGACAGATTTCAAAAGTACTTCGCGGGAAAAAACTTTTCCTGGTTCTTTGATAAGCATACGCAAAAGGCGAAACTCCGTCGGGCTTAAATGCAGATAATTTTCGCCACGTTTGACTTTACGTTCCACCAAATCAAGCGTTATGTCTTTAAAAGTTAAGATTTTCTCTTTTTCCTCAAACAGCGGAGCACGTCGCAAATTGGTTTTGACACGTGCCATCAGTTCAGGAATGGAAAACGGTTTGGTCACATAGTCATCCGCACCGGCGCCTAAGCCTTTAATTTTGTCTTCTTCTTGGCTTTTAGCGGTCAGCATAATAATCGGAATATTTTTAATATCAGGTTTGGACCGGATAAGCTTGCATATCTCCACACCGGAAATTTCCGGCAGCATCCAGTCCAAAAGGATAACCGAAGGCATAAGGCGCTCGACTTCACTTACCGCATTCATTCCATTGGAAACGGTTGCCACTTCAAACCCTTCTTTTTCAAGGTTATAGCTTAATAAAAGAGAAATAGCTTCTTCGTCTTCAATCACCATCACCAAACTCATATTTTTTCTCCTTTTAGTGCAAGTATATTTTCGCGGTAATTGCCACCGGCAAAAACAGCTGTTCCGGCAACAAGAATATCTGCTCCTGCTTTGAGGCAATGTTTTGCTGTTTCTGTATTTATACCCCCGTCAACTTCTATTAAAACCGGACGATTTTCAGTAAACTGTTTAATTTGTCTTATTTTTTCAGGAGTCGTATCGATAAATTTCTGTCCTCCGAACCCTGGTTCTACTGACATTACCAATATTAAGTCGATAGTGTCGCAAAAAGGCTTTATCGCCGCCGCATCGGTATCCGGTTTAATGCTGATACCAGCTTTACATCCAAAACTATGGATAAGGGCAATAATTTCTCGGCAGTTTTCAACGGCTTCTAAATGGAATGTGATAATGTCCGCACCCGCTTTCGCAAACCACGGCACAAAACGCTGAGGGGTATTAACCATTAGATGGACATCAAACATCAGGTTGGTGTACTTTTTCATATCCTCTAAAATTTTGGGACCGAAAGTAATGTTCGGCACAAAATGCCCGTCCATCACGTCAAAATGTATTAAATCAGCGCCGGCTTTTTCTAAAAGAGCAACTTCAGTACCAAACTTTGCGCTGTCCGCTGCTAAAATGCTCGGGGCAATTTTAACCATAACCATCTCCTGTAAAAAGTTTTATAAAAGTATAGGGGGAAAAGTTTAACTTGAAGTAAAGATTAAAAACACCCGATGTATTGATATTTGAAAGATAAATCATATCTATACGGAAGTCATAATTTTTTTTACCAAAAGGAGGATACTATGGGTGAAATGGCTCAAAGAATATCAAAAGTCGAAAATAAAGAAGAATTGTTAAAATTGTTAAATTGTGCTTTTGCAGAAGAGTGGCTGGCATATTATCAATACTGGGTCGGTGCGAAAGTGGCCGAAGGAATGGAGCGTCCCAAAGTGGCTGCCGAATTTATGGAACACGCCGATGAAGAATTAAAACACGCCGATTGGCTGATTGACCGAATTATCCAATTAGGAGGAACGCCGATTCTTGACCCAGAGGAATGGAAAAAACAAGCCCAATGCAAATACGAAGCACCGGCAAATCCGGATACCAAAGTACTTGTATCACAAAATCTGACGGCCGAACGCTGTGCTGTAGCGCGTTATCAGCAAATATGTGAAATGTGTCAGGGTAAAGATTTTGAGACTTTCCGTATTTCAAGAAAAATCTTAAAAGAAGAACTAGAACACGAACAGGAAATGGAAGATTTTGAAGCGGATTTTAAATATTATTAAATCAGCAAGACTATAACCTATTATTAACCTCTTAATGTAATAATGGCATTAAGAGGTTAATTTTAGGAGGACAGAATGTCGGATAAAGAACTAGCCAGAGCCATAGAACGATGGACGGAATGGTTAAGAACACAGCGAAACTATTCATCTTATACAATAACCAGCTATTTAAGTGACGTAAATATATTTTTGGATTATTTAGGAAAATCAAAAACTAAGCTTGAAGATTTGCAAAAAATGGAAGTACGGGATTTTCGCAATTTTTTTAGCCATCGAGCCAAAAGCGAAATCAGAAAAACTTCAATTGCCAGAGAAGAATCAGCAGTTCGCAACTTTTTTAAGTGGTTAGATGAAAATGATATTATCCATAATATGGCAATCTTTCAGATTTCGTCTCCAAAGCTGCCTAAAATCTTACCGCGGTCAATAGATGTAGATACCACATTTGATATCATCAATAAAGCGATTCAAGATTGTAGTGAGCCGTGGCTAGGTGTGCGCGATATGGCGGTTTTTACGCTGCTGTATGGCTGTGGTCTGCGTATAAATGAAGCTTTAGGGCTGAATGTGGAAGATGTCGGCGATTCTGATTTTCTAAAAATCAGAGGAAAAGGCAATAAAGACAGGTATGTCCCGATTTTGCCGATTGTAATTGAACGGATTGAAAATTATAAAAAATGCTGTCCATATAATCTGGATAAAGGAACAGCGCTTTTCTTAGGGGCAAAAGGGGAACGTGTCAAAGCCAGAATTATCCAACGTAAACTTCAAAAAATCAGGATGAAACTAAACCTGCCGGCCACCGTAACGCCCCACGCTCTGCGTCACTCATTTGCAACGCATTTGTTAGCGCAAGGGTCAGATTTGCGTTCTATACAGGAGCTGTTAGGCCACGCGTCGCTTAACTCAACTCAGCGTTATACAGATGTCAATCTTGATACGATTCAGAAAGAATACAAAAAAGCTTTTCCGAACTAAAAGGAAAAATCTAAAACATCTGTTTTTTGGCCATCAATAGAAATGCCGCCAATATAGATGGTATTACTGTCAATAGGGGTATGGGGCAGATAATATGTAAATCTGGCGTGTTGTCGGAATGTTGATTTATCTGGGAAAATTTTTTGTAAATCATTGCGAACATTGTCTGGTTCTAAATAAATTTCTTCGCCGTGGCTGATAATAAACACCTCAGAGGTATTGAAGTAATAGGGAAACTCAGAGTGTTTAATGAAAAATAGCCAGTCGGTAATATAAAAATCAAGTATAACCTCATAATCTGCAAACTCAGTAAATGGAGAATGGTCTTTGATTTGAACTGTTAATACCAAATTTTTATAAACAAAATGATTAGGATAATCAGTATCTTTTTTCCATTGCTGTGGCTGCATCTTTTTAATATCGTCTTTGTGAAGATATTGTATTTTATTGTTAAACAAAACAGCTTTGTAGGTGTCTGCAACAAATGTACGCGGACGGTTGTCAAAAAGCTCTTTAATCTTTTCTGCGGTATATGAAAAAATAGGCGTTTTCGTTGTTTTATCTGTATAAAAAGTATATGTAGCAGAGTCAATATTTAACTGGGGTTCTCCAATTTCAAAGCAAGAAGATGATTGGCTTGGCAGATAAACTTCATAAGGCAGTGAAAATGTACGATTATAACGAATAAGGTGTCGTTTTCCACTTGTATCGGATTGATAATACAATGGTACATCAGATAAATTTAATATTTCCAAAGAATTTGTCCACCAGCAAACAGGCAAGCGAAAAGGACATCCTGATAAGAAGAAAATAATTATGGTAATTACAATTCTTTTTAACATTAGATACTTTCAAAACAAAAAGGCATCAGTAAAAAACTAATGCCTTTTTATAAAACCATCAAGCATAAAGAAATTACTTCAATTTCTTTTCAACAAACTCTTCGTGTTTCTTAGATTTTTTATCATACTTTTTCATAACCAATTTCTCAGGATGAGTTCTCGGGTTCTTTTCAGCAAGATAAAAAGTGCCTGTACCGGCGGTGCTCTCTAATTTTACTTTCACTTTAACTGCTTTTGCCATTATTTTACTCTTATAAATTCAAGGTTAAACACAAAAAACTTTACACGCACTATACAATCATTATTTGGAATGTCAACAAAATTTTTAGCCTAAATTCTTTTTTATCAAATTGATTGCCGTAACAATATCTTTGTTTGGGTCGTTTTTATCAGTAATGGTGCAACTTTCGCCGATTCCGGTACAAATCTGCGGCAAAATGCCTGTTTCGCTAATTCGTTTTCCTGATGGCGTGTAAAAGTATCCGTTAGTAAGAAACAAGGTGTGCGTATCCATACGATTGACCAGCTGAGTGGAGTCTTTTCCGTAGGTCTTTGTTCCGATAAGTGTTGCTCTGCTTTGTTCATAAAGAGCCGCAGCCACAATTTCTGCCGAAGAGGCTGTTTCTTCGTTGGTTAAAACGGCTAAAGGCTTACCTCGCAAAATATCACCATTAGTTGAGATGTAATATCGTTTGGGCTGGTTTTTACCTGCTCGATAGGCAATAAGCGTATTGTCTAAAAATAAATCGGCTGTTTTTATCGCTTCATTAAAATCTCCGCCGTGATTATTGCGTAAATCCAAAATCACCCCTTTAAGGGAGGGATGGCGGGAAATTATTTGGGTGAAATAGTCCGAGAACCCTTTATAAAATGTTGTCGGCCTGATGTACAAAATGCCATCAATCAGTCGATAATTAATTAAATCGGCTGTTTGATTATTTTTTTCAAGCCGCGAATATTCATCCAGATTTGCCGTTATCTCGCTCAAAACCTCCGTTTCCAAGGTATTGGGATTATCGGAAAGCTTAAGTGAACGGGCAGCTCCCGTTTTTAGAATATCAGCTAAAAGCTGTTTCCATAACAGCGGGTTTTCATCTTGAGGCAGCTTAAATGTAGCAATAAGATTATTTTTTTCGTATAGATACGCTTTTGAATCGCTGTTATAAAGCCTAAGAGAATTATCCACTTTGTGTAATGCTCTGCCACCAAAGAGGGAAAGCTGTTTAATGTCAAATACGCCGTCATAATTTGCAAGTAAGGTGTCAAAAAGCATATCAATTTTGGTAAATTCGTATGCTCTCGCCGGTGCCGCGGCGAGGAAACAACTTAAAGCCAGTATGCAGATGCTTTTTATCATTCTTTTCCTCAAAATTCAGCCACCAAAGCCGTGTGGTCAGAAGGTTTTTCCATTTCGCGAAGCGATTTATCAACAGTACACTGTTTTAACTGCTCGGCAAACTGAGCTGTCATAAACAGATAATCTATTCTTAAACCCGAATTAGTTACGAAAGAGTTACCGGTATAATCCCAAAATGTGTATCCTTCCGCATTAGGGTGTAAAAATCTGAAAGCATCATAAAAACCGGCATATTGTAATGCTTTGATTTTATCTTGTACTTCTTTACAATAAAGAGGGCTGTTTTGAAATCTGCGCTCGTCATAAACATCAAGGCCTGTCATCATAACATTAAAATCGCCACCAATGATAACCGGAATCCCGCTTTGCTTCAAATAAACAGCGCGTTTATAAAACTTGTCCAGCCATTTTAATTTATAATCCAGTTTCTCCGCCTCGATTCGCCTGTCAGGGGAACAACCGTTCGGGATGTATGCTGATGCGGCATAAAATTTTATATTGCCCTTTTGTACCAAAACTTCAAGATATCTGGCTGCGTCATCACTAAAATCAGGTAGATTTTTAGCCGTTACCGTAAAGTCAGATTTAGAAAGAATAGCAACACCGTTATAACTTTTTTGCCCCAGTGCAATCGTTTTATAGCCCAGACTTTCGCATTCAAAATATAAAAATTTGTCTGTTTCGCATTTAATCTCCTGCAAAAAGACCAAATCGGGCTGTTCCGCTTGCAGCCATTTGCAAAGATTCGCACATCGTGCATTTACCGAATTGATGTTATATGTAGCAATTTTCATTAAAGCCTCATTATGATATTTTTTACTTACGAAACTTTAACACCTGTAATGTTAAATGATTGTAAATATATTTTCAGTTATAATCATTTTAAACAGAAAGTAAAAAGGGGTATGCAATGCTGTATGGGTTAAATAACAGTCAGGAAAACAATGAAAATAAGTTTCATCAACGTGTTGCTGACCAAAATATCCAGAGTATAGAACAACGTCAGGAAGAAATCCAACACGCCAAAAACGGTTTTATAGGAATGCTTGCCGGCATATTGGTCGGCGGAGTCGTTGGCTGGTTGTTTTTAGGTCCTGCGGAAAATATGAACAAAGAAAAAGTTATTCCCGTTATCCGTCGTCCGTTGACACCGGCAAAAGTTCAGCCGAATGACCCTGGCGGAATGGAGATAGATAATCAAAATCGGGAAATCTATCACATCGTCGATAATACCCCAAACCGGTCAGCGAAGTTAATATTGTCGAAGCGCCGGATATGCCGAAATTGATTGTCGAAAGAGATATTGATGCGCCGGAGAATATAGAAAATCTGGTTGAAAGCTTGGAAGAAGACGGAAGTTTGAATGAGGCGGACGCTATTTTGAATAATCCTGCAGAACAAAATATTAAAGTTGCAGGCACGGATTTGTCATCCATAAAAACTACCGGCAGGGAAAAAGTGGTAATTCCTGCCAAAATAAAAGAAATAGACGTCAAATTGCAAAACAGTATAAATTCTGAAAATAAGAACGATTCTGCAGCAGCGCCAAAGCTGGAAACGCAAGTGGCAAAACCAGCTTCACCAGTAATCAATAAAGCAGTCAAATCGGCAAAAGGAAGTTGGTATGCACAAATTATAGCCTCGTCAAGCCGGAAATCTGTTGAAAATTTATGGAAGAATCTGTCGTCAAAACACGCATTTCTAAAGAGCTATCCTTTTGAGATTGAAGAGATAACCGCAGCCAATGGTAACACCTTATACCGTTTAAAAGTGGGAGCTTTTAAAACGCGTGCCGAAGCAGAAAAATTATCAAGTAAATTAAAACAAAATCAAATCAGCAGTATCATTAAACAAAATTAGAGAGCAAAATGCCAAAACCGATTTTAGCAGCAATGTTATCCTGCGCGGGAACAAAATTAACAGATGAAGAAAAATATCTGTTTTCAACGTTTAATCCGTTAGGCATAACCTTGTTTGGCAGAAATTTGCAAAATAAAGAACAAACCGTAAAGCTGATTGAAGACATAAAAAATACAATAAATCGTGATGACGTTTTAATTGCCATTGATGAAGAAGGGGGGCGTGTTTCCCGCTTAAAGCCAATAATGTCAACAGAATATGTTTCCGCGGAAATATTAGGAAACAGTCCGGTTGAATATACAAAAATGCACGCCGACTTAATCTCTTCCGAGATGCTGGAACTGGGGATAAATGTCAATTATGCGCCGGTTGTAGACCGGAAAACATTTCCTGAAAATCCGGTTTTAAAAGGGCGGTGTTTCAGTAAAGACAGGGCACACATAGTCAAATATGCGAAAACAATGACAGATACTTATATAAGTAACGGAATTTGTCCGTGCGTCAAACATCTGCCGACGCATTTTGCTGCACAGGAAGACCCGCATCTGAATTCTTTGGAAGTCGGGTTGTCTGTAAGCGAGCTTAAAGAGAAGACGGCGTATTTGCAAAATTTTTCAGACACCCCCGTCGGAATGACAACACATATAATTTTAAAATCAATAGATTCTGAATATCCGGTAACAATGTCTAAAAAAGCAATATCTGAATTTTTACGCGGATATTTGAATTTTAGCGGTTTGCTTATAAGCGATGCAATTGATATGCACGCCCTGCAGGGAAATATTGTAAATCGCTCTCTTTTAAGCCTGAACGCCGGTGTAGATGTTATCTGTTATTGTTCGGGGATTTATAAAGATTTATATGCAATTTGTCAGGAACGACAATTTATGGCTGAAAAATCGTTGATAAGATTTGCCAAAGTCAAAAAAATTATTCATAATACTCTAAAAAATAAGGATATAAATGATATTAAAAAACGTTATCATCAGGAATTTGCAGATAAAAATAAGGTGCAATACGGATATGACGCAACAGAAACCTTAAATCAAATGCTCAAGAAAGGAGAAAATTTATGACTTGGATACTGGTGGCAATCATTGTAATTGCTATTTATAATGCAGAGAGGCTGCCTGAGCTGATGAGCAGGTTAAAAAATGAAGTGCCGCACCTTGTTGATGCCGGTAAAAAGGCTTCTCAGGAATTAAAAGAAAAAGCACACGCCGCACAAGAAAAAGTTGCCGCGAAAAAAGCTCAAAACAAAAAGCAAGATAAAGACGAATAAAAAATGCCCGAAAGGGCATTTTTCTTTTACTTCAAAGCTGGAATATTTAATTGGGCAAAATGTCCGGGCTTTATTTTAACGTTTGCATAGCGCAAATTATCTGTTTCAATCATATATTCTTCACGACCAGTTAACTGTGCCGCCAATTTATAAAAATCTCTTCCGTTAAGTTCCTGTTTATACCAGTTGAGCATATAAAAAATACAAGCTTGGCTCTTGTCCGTTAAACCACAGCGTGGACGCCCTGTAGGCACATCTGGATTCGCAACAACACCTTCCAAACCATAATTTTCAACTTTTTGCTCGGCAAAAAAAGCCTTACCAATAAATAAACCGCCTAACAGACAAATAGCTGAAGC
>CAJTWX010000049.1 GCA_910580155.1 uncultured Alphaproteobacteria bacterium | reverse complement strand
CACGCAGCCATATGCGGCGCAAAAATGTGTATTATGATAAAAAAGGCAAGGCGTATAAAAGCGTATCTGCCAAAGACGAGCGGGAGAAAACGCATTTGTTGGACAATGTGCCGCAGACAGCGGATGCGGCGGATTTGCAGACGGTGTTTGCGGAGCTGATTAAGAAATTTCGGGCAAAGAAGAGCTGTGCGATGGTGCGTGAGGTTTTTGACCGCAAAAAACACTATAAAGTTATTATTAAAGATACCGGTCGGGAGAATCGGTTGTTTGAGGGGCTGAACCGGACGGAAAATGCCTATAAATGCTCTATTTATATTGAGAACCTGAAAAATAATAATGATAATATTTTGTGGGATGTGAGTGCCGAGAAGCCAATTAAGGTATGGATTGGCTATGATGAAAAGGTAAAAATGCCATATCTGCTCGAAATAAAGATTGACTCTACGCCGTTAGGGGAGCTAAAAGTAACGCCAAGAACTTTGGACTTTAAATAAGGAACACGGGAAATGCATAAGTCAGAACTTTTATTGCCGGCAGGCTCACTTGTTAAACTCAAAACCGCATTGCTTTACGGGGCGGATGCCGTTTATGCCGGAACACCGGATATGAGCTTGAGGACACAATCCAAGTTTTCGCTTGAGGAACTGGAAGAGGGAATCCGCATTGTGCACGAGCAGGGCAAAAAGATTTATCTGACGCTCAATCTTTATATCCATAATGAAGAGGCAGCCAAATTGCCGCAGTTTGTGGAAACGCTGCGCCGGCTTAAACCCGACGGGGTGTTGGTGGCAGACCCCGGAGTGTTTTATTACCTTAAAGAGCACGCACCGGAGCTGAACCGCTTTGTTTCTACCCAAGCGAATATCTGCTCGGCACAAACGGTGAAGTTTTGGCAGTCGATGGGGGCTAAACTCTGCGTACTCGGGCGGGAGGTGACGTTTGCCGAGATGGAAGAAATCCGCGCCCAGTGTCCGGATATTGAACTGGAGTGTTTTATGCACGGGGCGATGTGTATGTCGTATTCGGGGCGGTGTTTGATTTCCAACTTTATGGCAGACAGGAGTGCGAACAAGGGAAAATGTGCGCATTGCTGTCGCTGGCACTATAAACTGCACGTTAAGCTTAAAGACGGTACGGTGCGTGAACTGGTTATTAACGATGAGAATAAAGATAATTTTGAGTATTTGCTGGAAGAGGACTTTCGCCCCGGAGAGCTTTATGAAGTGGTGGAAGATGAACACGGCAGTTATCTCTTGAACTCGAAAGATATGTGTATGATGCCGCGTTTGAATGACCTCTTGCGAATCGGGATGGACTCTCTGAAGGTTGAGGGACGCAACAAAACCGAATATTATGCCGGAACGGTGGCGCGTGCGTATCGGCAGGCGATTGATGATTACTATGCAGACCCTGAAAACTGGGATTATACCAAATATATGCCGGATTTGATGGGGTTGCAAAACCGCGGCTATTGTTTGGGTTTTCACGACGGCAAGCTCACGAACATCAGCCAGAACTATGAATATACGCGCACGCTCGGCGAGTGGCTGTTTGCCGGCTCAATTGTCGAGTGGCAGGGCGATGATGCAATTTTTGAGTTGCGCAATTATATTGCCGGTGGTGAAACGATAGAGTTTCTTATTCCTAACGGGCTTGAGAATTTGCCGTTGACTTTAAATGAGTTTGAAGACGCGGAAACCGGCGAGGTGACGCCGAAAGTATCTGCCGGACAAGAAAAGAAAATCCGCATTAAACCCGAGGCTTGGGGGCGCGATATTACTGAGATTAAAAAACTGCTGCCGCAATATGTCATCGCGCGCAAGTTTCAGGGGTTAAAAGGCGAGAATGCCGAGATGTACGAAAATAAGCAAAAGGAATGGTCTGTTTTGTGCGAGAATAAGAATCGCTAAAAAACTCTTTACAAATAAAAAGATATCGTGTATAAGCCGTGTCAGATTGTGAGAATCGGGATTCTGCAGGGTGTTTTGCCGCAGGAGGTTCCGGTTTTCCTGTTGGTCTGCATTCACGAGGGTGGTGCGGGCGTTAGTAATTATCCGCTTCGGGTTCCGAAGCACAGAAAAAAGATGAAAGGAATCTAATATGAGACACGGTGACGCACACAGACGTTTTAATATGCCGAAAAGCCAAAGAAGAGCATTGTTTGCCAACTTGACAAACGCTTTGCTGACACACGAACAAATCACAATCACTCTGCCGAGAGCCAAAGAATTGAGAACTTTTGCAGAGAGTATGATTACATATGCAAAAAAAGGTGATTTGAATTCCCGTCGTCTGGCTTTGTCTTTCTTGCGTGACAAGGAAGTTGTTTCCAAGCTTTTTTCTGTTTTGGCTGAACGTTATAAAGAGCGCAACGGCGGTTATACCCGCGTGTTGAAGTCTGGTTTCAGATATGGCGACTGCGCTCCGATGGCTATCATTGAACTGGTTGACAGAGATGTTAATGCTAAAGGTTTGAAAGACATTGAACGCGTTAAAGCAGAAAAAGCTGCGGCTGAGGCTGCTGCGAACAGCAACGAAGAAGCTGCTGCATAAAAACAGTGTAATTTTGTAAACTAATTCGCGGATGAAAGCCACTCGGCGGAACAGTTATGTACTTTTTGTATGCTCCTGTTCCTTGGTGGACATCCGCGATTATTTTGCAAAATTTCGCTGTTTTTGTTTAAAATAAGTGATAAAATTCCCGTGGTGAGCCGCGGGGGGATTTTTTGCTTTACTTTAAACTTTGGTTTTGTATTGTTAATGAAAATGTTTTAGATATAACCGGGAGCTTGCAACGTATGTCCAAGGCGGTTGTTTTTATCAACTATCTAAAGGTTGCAAGAGTCTTGCTAACAATAGATTACTAACTCCCGGTTGCCTTTTCGGCGACCGTTTTTTATTGACTATCATGGAGGACGGGAAGATGAAAAAATCTTGATGTTGTTGGCGGTTGTTTGCTTGAACGGGTGTTATATCTTTAAAATGGATGATAATCTGCGGGTGATGTATGGGCAGCCGATTGAAACGGTTTTTCAGGCTTTGGGAGTGCCGGACAACTCGGTGAATGTGCGCGCGATGAAGGTTTATATTTGGAGTCGGGCGCAAAAATATTCATATACCACGAGAGAATCTGCAGATTCATTTGGGAGTATGGGGATGACCAGATTTAGCTCTACAATGTTTTATGATGTTCCTCGTACGGGGCTTTCAACGATTGAGGAAAGCGGAGCTGTGATGCTCCGCTTTTCAGCTTTTGTTTTGCCTGTTAGTGTTAGTTTTGCGGGGCGGCAGGTGCGCCGGCGGTGGTGCTGGAATTTGCCATATTGTCGATTGCGGCGGCAGCTTCGTTTTTCATATCGCGGATGGTTTCAACACTGCCGTTTTTAACCTCGGTTGCGGCTTGGCCTATTGTGGTATCAGAGTTGATTGACCCTGTGTAGGCAGCGCGGATTAAAACGTAGATGGCGACTATGACTAAAAAGTAAATAATGTAGGTGATGATTCTTCCCATAATTTCCTCCTTTTGCGACGGCTTGGGCTAGATAAACGAGCGGATAAGCCAGATTAAAATAACGGCGATTAAGATGTAAATAAGATATGTAATAACTCTGTTCATTGCTTTTTCCTTTTTAAAAATTAACGGTCGGTGTTTAGATAATCTCTGCCGGCGTTTTTTAAAGTAGATTGTGTTTGACTCCGGAAATTTTTTTCTTTATAAGGAAAAGCAATTAAATACACATATGTGCATTATTAACTTTTAAATTATTGTGATTATGGAAACAAAATTTGTGAAACCGTTTTCTTCACCGCAGATGGTGATAAGAAGGCGAACGCTTGAGAAACTCGGCGTTTATGATGGAGCACGCGTTTTTAATAACGGCTATTATGCGCTTTTGAAAGACGGTGTGGTTATGCTTTATAATTATCGGTGCCAGCAGCTTTTTGAAGACTGGGAGCTTGAAGATGCGTGGGTGGCGCCGAACGGGTATCGCCTGATTAAAAGAAAAGGCGAGGAAATGTGGATGCTTTATAGCAGCAGTGGTAATAAATTTTATGCCTCCGGAGAGAAGGCTGCGGTTTTTAACCAAGGTTGCTATGCGCTGGTATTTTTGAAACAAAAAGGGAAAGCTGAATGGCTTTTTTATGATGTTAATAAAAACAGTATTCTTCCGAAAGAGCAGAGTGTTAAAACCGAGGAAATCGAGGTTCGGTATGACACAACGGCCTTGGGAGCGGATCGTCTGATGTTTATTTTGACATCAGGGGGAAAGGCAATATTACAGCGTATCAATGCGCTTTTTATGGAGCCTGTTTGCCAGATACCGAATGTGGCGTTTTATGAGTTTTTGCCTGATGGCAGTATTGTGACCTCTGTGCTGCCTATGATACGTGAAGAGGGGAAGGATGTTGTTAAGGTGATGCCGCAAGCGTGTGCGTCTGTGCAGTTATATTCTCCGGATCTGAAAAGCTGTTGCCAGGCTGATGGTGTTGTGATGTTTTCTTCGGGTATGTTTTTCCGGTGTCACGGGATTGAATGGTTTGCTTTTGCAGGCAGATATCTGGTTGCGCGGGGAATTTATGACCTCAGGCTATATGCCGGCGTTAAGCCTTATAACATCGGTGTTGAGGGGGGAACTTCCGGAAAGCCTGTCATGGCGTATAAATGCACTGCGGAGAAAGTTATGCTGGAATATGCTGATAAGCGTTATTTTATCTTTAACGGCACAGTGGTTATCCACGCCGATTTGTCACAGGATGTGTTTCTTATCTGATTAAAAAAGGAGGGCATTTATGCTCTCCTTTTTTGTTTAACTTGCTTTGTGTTTGCGGCGTTCCTGAATTTCATTATAGGCATTCAGGGCAGATATGGCCACGTAGTCCAAAAGCTCGATTTCTTCGCCGGTGAGTTTGGCAGTGAAGAGCTTGCGGTCAGTGTCTATCATTTTTATGGTGACTGGTTTTTTGCCGCGGTCAAGTGCAATTTTGACGGATTTGCCGTGTGCTTCGGCAATGAATGCGTAACTTTCTACCGGATGGTCATATTCGTAGGTTTCGCGGAAAGTGAAATCGCTGGCGGTTTGGTATTCTTCTTCGTCTTCAAAAAACGGGATGATGTTATAGATGTTTTCATCAAACTGCAGCAGACCGCCGATGCTCTGCTCTTTGAAGTGCTTATGCGAGTTGATGACCAGATAATTTAAATTATTATAGGTGACAATCGCGACAAAGTTATGGGTTAAGCTCGTTTCGTTATATGCGGTTTCATTCGGGGCTTTAATACGGAGCTGGTTTTCCTCTTTGGCAACGATATTGTCATAGAGCGGATGGCCGGGGGTGATGAAATTTACTGTGCAGTTCCGGCGTTTGAGGTCAACAAGCTTTTGCGGCTTAATATAAGCCGGTTCGGTGTTTTTGAGAGCTTTGAACCAATTTAATATCTTATTCATCCCATTCTCCTTTGTTTTTTATGAGTATAGCATAAAAAACGACTTTGTGCAATTATATTTGACAATAAGGGTAAAAATCCTAATTTTTAGTTTAGAAACCTAAAAAATTATTGATAAACGCGGTAATGCGTCGGGAAAAAGCTGTGCCGGTGTTTAGGCTCTGGAGACCTGCGAGTTTGTGATAACCGAATGCCGCGCCGTCCGTGATGCGGATAATCACAAGGTTGAGAGGCCCTTGAAGTTTAAAGGCGGTGATAAACTCGGGGTGGCGCGCGGTGTCGATAAGGTAGGCGTGGAGTTTACCCTGATAGTTTTGCTTTAAGACGGTGATTAAGTTATCAATAGTTTCGGGGCAGGTTTCGCAGGTGTTTGCAGAACTATAGAAGATTATTGCCTCGGGAAGGCGTTTGCCTGCGGGGTTTATATACAGGTTTTGCAGGGTTGCCGGAGCGGCGTATAACGTGGCGGGCAGCAATAAAAACACTGCGAGAAGCAGGGCAATAAAGCGCATTGGGTTTGTTTCCTTAAATCTCATTTAAAGCGGGGCGCAGGCGTCTTTGAGCCATTCCAGTTCCTGCTTGGTCAGATATTTTTTTAAGCTCAGAAAAACCTGCCGGTGATAATGGTTCAGCCATTTAAGCTCGTCTGCGGTTAAGAGATATTTATTGATAAGCCGTTTATCAAGCGGGGCGAGGGTTAAAACTTCAAACTGCAAAAATTTCGGGTTTTTGGCGGGCTTGACATAATACAGGTTTTCGATACGGATTCCGAACGAGTTTTCTTTATAGTAGCCGGGTTCAATGGAGGTAATCATTCCGGCTTTTAAGGGAGCGGAATGCTTGGCGTGAATGGAAATGCGCGCGGGTCCTTCGTGCACGTCCGAGAAACAGCCGACGCCGTGTCCGGTGCCGTGTTCGTAGTCCAGTCCCAGTTTTAAGAGTGGTTCGCGGGCGAGGAGGTCGAGTTCGTTGCCGGTGGTGTGTTGGTGGAAGACGGCGCTGGCAAGCGCAATGTGCCCTTTGAGCACAAGAGTGTTTTTTTCTATCATATCCGCAGTCGGGTCGCCAAGCGCGATGGTGCGGGTGACATCGGTGGTGCCGTCAAAGTATTGCCCGCCGCTATCCAATAGCAAAACCGAGCCTTTTTTCAGCGTGGCGGTTCTTTCGGGGCAGGCGTGATAATGTACAATCGCGGCGTTTGTTCCAAAACCGGCAATGGTGGCAAAGCTTTCAGTATAAAAATTTGCTTCTTTTTTACGGAAATCTAAGAGCTTGGCGGCAACGTCGGTTTCGGTTTTACCTTTATAGTTTTTCGAGAGCCAATACATAAACTTGGTGAGGGCGATGCCGTCGCGCAGGTGGGCGGCGCGCGTGCCTTTAAGTTCGGTCGGGTTTTTGACGGCTTTTAAGTTAATTATATCATCGGGCGTGTTGATGACATCCGGTTTGAGGTTTTTAATCATTGCCGGAGCAGTAGCGAAATCTGTACCGAGTTTGGCATATTGCGGGAGAATCGCGGCTAATTTTTCAAACGGCAGTGCCTCTTTTAGGTCGGTGTGTTCGGTAAAGATTTTGTAGGCTCCGCTTTTTTCCACCAACACATACGCACGGAGAACCGGCGTGTAGGGCAGGGCGTTGGAACGGAGGTTCAACAGCCACGAACAGCCGGCGGCAGATGTGACAAGAAAGGCATCTAATTTGCGCTGTTTGATATATGCGCAAACAAGGGAGAGTTTGTCTTTGGCGGTAAGACCGGTGAATTTTTTTGGGTGCGGGAAAAGTTTTACTTTTTTGGAGCTTAAACATTTGTCCGGTGCAGCAGGGATAAACGTTGCTTGGGGTAATTGCTTTTGCAGGTTATCCAGCGTGTTTTGTGAGAGCTGCCAAGGGTTATAGCTGATGCGGGCGGCGGTTTTTGCATAGTTTTTTTTGAGCCAGTCAGTCAGACAGGTTTCGGCAAGTTTGACAATCTCGATTTGTTTTAAGTTTAATTCTTTTTTGGCTTGCAGTTCGTAGCGTCCGTCCACAAACAGATAAGCTTTGGCGGGAGTAATGAACAGTAAAGCATACGAGCCGGAGAAACCGGTCAGCTCGTGGATGCGGTTTTCTTCGGGCAGAATATCTTCGTCGATAAACATATTGCCGAGAGTGAAAAGAGAGCCGGAGAGGTTATCTTTTTTCAGCTCTTTTTGAATGCTTTTAATATCCATTATTTTCTCCTTTTTTACTTCTGCAAAAGAGCCGCACGCCAGTTTTCTTCTTCGTAAACTTTAACAAGCTTAAAGCCGATGGCCTGATGGCAGTTGATAACGTCCTCCAGCTGGTTGTCAATAAACCCTGAAATCAGGTAATATCCGCCGTCTTTCAGCGCGTTGTATGCGTCATTGCTCATTGCTTTGAGCGGGTTTAAGAGGATGTTTGCCAAAATGAGGTCATAAGGGGCGTTATTTTTTACCATCGGGTTATTGTAACCATCGCTTAACAGCGCGGTGATGTTCTGTTCAACATCGTTGGTAATGGCGTTGCTATGGGTCACATCCACCGACTCGGGGTCAATATCGGCGGCAATAATAAGCGGCGTTTTTTTCCAGATTTTGGCAGCAGCAATAGAAAGGATGCCCGAGCCTGTGCCCATATCCATAATGCGCTTGGGAGCGACGTTTTGAGCGTGCAAATCCGAGATGGCGCTTAAGCACATTCTTGTTGTCTGGTGCTCTGAGCCAAAAGCGGTGGCGGCGTAAACCTGCACAGGGATTTTGTCGGTCTTGGGGCAAGTTGCTTCGTGAATGCCGTAGATCATAAAACTGCCGATTTCAAACGGGGCAAATTTAATGACGTTTGCGGTTAGCCAGTTTTTGCTTTCAAGCGTTTCAACCGTATATGGCGGTAGCGTGAGGTTTAGCGCTGCAACGCGTGTATCAAAGGTTTTAATGTCAAAGCCGAGAGGGGCGTAACAGACGTATTCTTCAAGCCCGTCATCTGTATAGTTGACGGCAACGACATCAAAGGTTTCATCCAAAAATTCCGCCTCGCGTTCGGGCATTTCCGAGAGGGGCGTGAAACGTACTAATTTGCAGCAATCGGTGCGGTTATGCATAGGTTTACCTCAAAAATATTTTTTTTGTTTACAAGTTTTAAATAACGTTGCATAAATATAGTGAGGAAAACGTTAAAAAGAGATTATCTTATGAAAAAAATATTTATCGGTTTGGCGCTTTTGGCGGTATGTTCTTGCTCGACATATCTGAAGGGGGACTATACTTTAGGCCGGCGCAATACGTTTAATGACTTTTTTTACACTTATAATATCCGCTATTATGATGTGGATGAGTTTGCCAGTGTAAACAAAGAAACGGAAACTATCAGTGATTATGAAATCGGAACTGTACGGCACGCGGTTCCTGGCGGGATGGTTGCTTCTTCAAAGATTTTACAAAAGGACGTTTATTCGGATGAGTTTGTGCGCCCGAATATGAAAGGGGCGATGGTTTCGTATACTGTTCCGGTCGAATTTTCGGATGAGAAAGTATATCGTACCATCGGCGAAACAGAGATTGACGGCAAAGTTTACCGTTTGGTAGAGCCGAACAGAATTGGCGATATTGTTCTTTTGGATGGCAAAGGAAATATCTATCCGCGTATCGGCAAAATCTATAACGACCGTCTGGCACTCTTAACAACTTCGTTTGTGCTTGAACCGGAAGGATTGAAGTTTGAAAACGATATGGACCGCAAGACGATTGAAGAGAATTTGATTTCGGGGTTTGAAATCCGCTATGCGGGCATTAAAAACTACCGTATGGTGTTTGACTTTACGTCAATAAGACCGGACGGGGCAATGCCGGTTGAAGAACACAAAACGTTTACTTTCCCGATGTATGACAAGAAAGTATCTATGGATGGGATTACGCTTGAGATTTTAGAGGTTAACGAAAGCGGAATCGAATATCGGATTTTGAACGTTTAATAAGATAATCAGAAAATGAAAGACGGCTGCCAGTTGGGTGGCCGTTTTTGTTAGAACTAAAATAGAGGTTTAATCAAAGTATGGCGGGATTATGTTAAATTAAGGTATCAAAGGAGGAGAATATGCGTTTTGTTAAACCTGAAAGTTTGGATAAAAACTCGATTATTCTTGATGTGCGCGGTGATGCGGAATATGCGCAGGAACGGTTGGCCTTGCCGCATATCACTATTAAGGCTGATGAAGTTGACCCTGATAAGTTTATGGCCGAATATAATCCGGCAGGCGAAAAACTCGTGAATATTCTCTGCACATCGGGTGGAGTAGCTTCTGAAGTGGCAGAAAAATTTGAAGATGCCGGATATCCGAATGTGGCGGTGATTGTCGGCGGTATTATCGAGGCGGAATATGAGGGGGTTAAAGTGCTGAAAAACTGATTTAAGGCTTGTATTTTTGCACCGTATCAGGCAATATTGACCAAAGCAAAGGAGGTTAATATGCCTGATTTTTTATTAGAAGACGAAGTCAACGGAGTTGTTGCCGGTGTGGATGAGGCCGGACGCGGGCCGTGGGTTGGGCCGGTGGTGGCTGGCTGTGCGGTGTTTTTAAGCCGCGAGGTGGATGAACGGTTGTTGCTAAACTTAAACGACTCGAAAAAACTTTCGAAAAAGAAACGTGAGATGTTGTATGAATTGCTGCAACAGGAAAAAGCCAAAGGGACTATGCTTATCGGTATCGGCGCGGCTTCGGCACAGGAAATTGATGAGATAAATATTCTTAATGCATCGTTTTTGGCAATGAAACGTGCAATTGCAGCAGCGGGAGCCAAGCCAGATTTAGTGTTGGTGGATGGCAATCGCGAGCCGAAAGATTTTGGCTTTAAGTGTAAAGCCGTGGTTAAGGGGGATGCGAAGTCTTATTCTATTTCTGCCGCATCAATTTTGGCGAAAGTGTATCGCGACCGGTTGCTTGAGGAGATGGCGCAAAAATATTCCGGATACGGGTTTGAAAAAAACGCCGGTTATGGCACAAAGGCGCATATTGAGGGATTAAAACAATTTGGCGTGACGCCGGAACACCGGAAGTCATATGCGCCGGTGAAGGAGTTTTTGAAATGACAGTTGTGGCGATGTGGTGCAGGCACGAAGGGGATAATCTGATTGGTATCGGTAATATTATTCCTTGGCGGGTGCAGAGTGATGCGGAACACTTTTTAGAGGTGGTGCGGGGGCAGACGGTGGTTTGCGGGCGCAAAACATACGAAAGTTTGCCGAATCGGACAATTGAGCAAAGCAAGATATATGTGATGACATCTGATGCGATGTATGAAGTGGCGGATGCGTCTTTTCATCAGGTTATCAGCGGGCAACGGGCACTGGCTGATGTGGAAGAGGACATTTATGTAGCGGGCGGTGCGGAAATTTATCAGCTGTTTATGACCGGCAAGGAAAGGCTGAAACCGCAGATTGTGGTGGATTGTGTTTACAGCGGGGCAGTTTCGGAGCTTGAGGGGGCACGGATTGACATTAGCGGCAGTGTCGCCGTGATGGAAAAAAATTACCGTCGGATTTCTCCTTTTTATTGTCAAGATGGTGTGTCTTCGGCGATTTGGGTACGCAAAGGAGAGTTTGTTGAACAGAGCGTTTTGAAACGAATCGTTGCGGTTTTGGAAAAAGGCGCGGAAATCCGGTGGTAAGATATATACCATTTGTGCGGATTTTTTTGTTTATAATTGGATATTTTTGCTTATTATACCGGCAGTACTGTGTATATTAATGGCAGTTTTGGACTATATTTGAGGGACATTATGTTAAAGAAAATATTTTTATCGCCGTTTTTTATGCCGGTTGCTTTTTTGGCAGTGTGGTTGTCGTTTATGGGCGTTTTGTATTTCGGGTATCCGGCAGATGTGCTGCGGTTTACCGAAGAAGGAAAGTTTATCGAGATTATTACCCATTTGGGCTATATTACGCTGATTGCTGTTTTGTTGGTGGTTGCAGCCGATTATCAGGATAAAATCAAGAGTTGGGGCATTTATTTGTTTTTGGCATTGTGTGCATTGCTGAGAGAAATGGGAATTCAGCACCATTTGTCAAAGACGGATACAACGCCGTTTAAATCCCGCTTTTTCTTAAACCCGAATAATCCTTTGAGCGAGAAAATCGTATTTGGAGCGATGCTTTTGATTGTTGCCGGTGCTGTAGTTTATCTGGCGGTTAAATATTCCAAGCATTTGGTGCATTCGTTTTTTAAGTTGAATACGGTAACGTGGTCGATTGCCGTATTGTGTATGGTTGGCGTGTGTGCAAAGATTATTGACCGCTTTCCTTCTAATTGGCGCAAAGCGCATAACGGTGTGCCGCTTTCAGATGAGGTGTATACGATTTGCCAGCTTTTGGAAGAATCGAGTGAGATGTTTTTACCGTATATTGCAGCGTTAATTTTATGGCAATATCATTTACTTAAGAAAAATTAGCTTAAAAGGGCGGTGAAAGACCGCCTGTTTTTTTGTATTGAGGTTAAAAAAAGACTTGAATAACGTTTTTTTGTGTGTTATTTTATCTTTGTTTCTTTTAAGAATATTTATATAATTAAAAAAATTATTTTATGGTAAAGAAAAAAGAGATGCAGCAAAACGCATCCTGTTGTTTTTCAGCGTGCGGCTTTAAAATCGAGTCAGCATCAGAGTTGACCGTTGAGGCAGAGTACAATCTCGTCAAGGGAAAAGCGCTGAAGGTTATTAATCCGTCTGGCGAAGTTATTCACGAAGGTGTACGCGGCTTTATGCCCGTTAACGACACCTATCATCTCATCCGCCGCGAAGATGGCAGCTGGTGGCATTGTCTTGCCAATGGCCAGCCCAAAAAGAAAAGTGCCTTGTGCAAGAAGAACCTGATAATCGGTTCTCTGGCGCTGATGTTCGACGAGCGCGGAAAGCTCCGCCTCGGCCAGCAGAATGCACGCTATCCGATGTTGGTGCTCCGTTGAGAGTGTCCCCACCGCAAAACAAAGAGCAAACCTTGACCGGTTTGCTCTTTTGTTTATATACAGTATCCCCCCGTTCTTTGCAGAGCGGGGGGGGCTTTGTGTGTGTAATGAATTTGCCTTCTTAAGCTTGTGCCTTTGAAGGCGAAAGGGAACTGAAATATGAGTTATCGCACTATGCCCTCGTCGTTGTCACCAAACGTATCTTTAACAGCACCGGCTGTTGAGTCTTTACCCATAGTGGCACCGGTTGCGTAGTTCACGATAGCACCGGCAGCAGCCAAAATAGCCAAGCCGACTGCCAAACCCGCAAACCAAGTCCATTTTACTTTACCAAAAATAGCCTGGAATGCGATACCGA
>CAJTWX010000048.1 GCA_910580155.1 uncultured Alphaproteobacteria bacterium | reverse complement strand
ATGTTGTTTTAGCGCCGGAGACGGCGCGGGGCGTGCAAACCTTTCACAGTACGGTATCGGGATATTATACCGTGATGCTAAAGCCGTTAATATCGAGGTTTTGGTAAAAGATATCCTCAACCATCTAAATGGTTGGGGAACTGTTAGTGTATGTACAAAGTCCCCAAAAGGGGCTTAAAGACTAATAGGTTATCTTTACTGTGGATAATTTGCAATTCCCCGACCGCCTTTTTAAAGTAGTTTGGCTATTTTAAAAATGGGGGAAAAATGAAAAAGAAGTCAGAAGACTTTCAAAATTTGTATATATTTCCTAAAGATATGGAGATATACAAGGAGGTTATAACTCGTAAGCGGGTTAAACCCAAAAGCATTTCCACGCTGCACAAATTAAATATGCTTTTATGCCGTGAGTTGTACCTCATTATATATATCATTGAAACAGTATATAAGAATAAGCTGCATCGAAAAATGACCGAAGTGCACCAAACAGAGAATTGGTTTAATCTGGTTCAATGGAACCCCGAAGAACTGAAATTTTTAACCGATGCAGCCAAAAGCCGGCAAACCCTTACATCTCCGGTACGCATTTTAAATGAAGTGTCCTTAAAATTCTGGGTAAAAACGTTTGAATCAAGTTATGAACAAACACTTTTTATTCCGGCAATAATGTATCTGTTTCCGAATTATGACAACGATGAACCGTTCCGTCGGTCAAAATTAAGAAAAATCTTCTCGGAATTACTGACATATCGGAATAATGTTTCGCATTATCAAATAATTATTCACGAAGGGCGAAAACTGTTAAATTATTACCATAAGTTTCTTAAACTTATTTATTGGATGGACAAAGACTATTATCATTTTGCTATCAGGCAAAGCAATTTTATGAAATATTACTATCAACTGTTTAGACACCCGAAAAGCATAAAAGGGCTTTATTATTCATTACAGCGTTCCATAAAAACACACCTGTGGAACTTTATGGAAAAGCATCCGCAAATTTTTCATATAGAAAAGGAAAAAGCCGAAACAGAGTGAATTAAAAAACCTGCTCGCGCGTTGTTCTAAGCTCAACTTTCGGGAAGTCTTCTTTAGCTTTGTTCAAATGCCACGCATTGCGCGCCAAAAAGACAGTTTCACCATCGTGATCTTGCGCAATGTTTGCCTGATTTGTGTCAACAAATTTGCTTAAAATGGTTTTATCCTCAGAGGCAATCCAGCGTGCGGTATAATATTGTGTCGGTTCAAAAATCACCGGAATATTAAATTCGGTACGGATTCGGTCAGCCATCACTTCAAACTGCAGCACACCGACCACGCCGACAATCCACTCCGAGCCGATAACCGGCTTAAACACACTCGCCCCGCCTTCTTCGGCAATCTGCTGTAAAGCATTGCCTAGGTGCTTGGACTTCAACGGATCAAGTGCGCGCACTGATTTCAGCAATTCCGGCGCAAAACTTGGAATGCCCGTAAAGTGCAGTTTTTCTCCCTCGGTCAGCGTATCGCCGATTCGGAGTTGCCCGTGGTTCGGAATGCCGATAATATCTCCGGCATATGCATCTTCGGCAAGTTCGCGTTCTTGTGCCAAAAACATTACCGGAGTCGGAACCTTAATCGGCTTTCCGGTGCGGATTTGATTTAAGGTCATTCCGCGCTTGAAGTGTCCGGAGCAAATTCGCATAAAAGCAATACGGTCACGGTGTTTCGGGTCCATATTTGCCTGAATCTTAAAAATAAAGCCGGTCACCTTTTTCTCATCAGCCGTTACTTCGCGTTCGGCAGCCGGTTGCGGGCGCGGGGCAGGGGCTAATTTGTGCAACCCCTCAAGCACTTCCTGAACGCCGAAGTTATTGATGGCGCTGCCAAAGAAAACAGGTGTCAGCGCACCGGCAAGATAAAGCTCTAAATCAAACGCCGGACAAAGCTCTTTAACCATCATCACGTCTTCGCGGAGTTTGTTGACCGCGTGTTCCGGCAAGAGTTCGTCAAGTTTCGGGTCATCAAGTCCTTTGCAGGTTTCAATCACGCTGTTAAGCTGCCCTTTGTTGCCGGATTTGTTCATCAAAATCAACTGGTCGTTAAGCAAATCATAGCAGCCGAGAAAATCTTTGCCGCTGCCGATAGGCCAGCTTGCGGGGCAAACGTCTAAAGCCAAAGTCTTTTCAATGTCATCTAAAAGCAAAAACGGATCTTGCCCTTCGCGGTCCATTTTATTGATAAATGTCAAAATCGGAATGTTGCGCAGCCTGCACACTTCAAACAGCTTTTTTGTCTGTGTTTCAATACCTTTGGCCGAGTCGATAACCATCACTGCCGAGTCGACCGCCGTCAGCACGCGGTAAGTATCTTCCGAAAAGTCTTCGTGCCCCGGCGTATCTAACAGGTTAAATGTGATATTGTTATATTCAAATGTCATCACAGAGGAGGCAACCGAAATGCCGCGTTCCTGCTCGACTTTCATCCAGTCCGAATGGGCGCGCCGGTTTTCGCCGCGAGCCTTAACGGCACCGGCTTGTTGTATTGCGCCGCCGAAAAGCAGCAGTTTTTCGGTTAAAGTCGTTTTACCGGCATCCGGATGCGAAATAATCGCAAATGTCTTTCTTTTGTTAATTGTATTTTCAGGCATATCGGTACTCTGTTTATTAAAAAAAGTTAAAAATTTATCCGCATACTAACAAATAAAATGCAAGATGCAAGAATATTTTTTATTAAAATGATTTGTACCTTGACTTTTGCCGGCGTTTGTATAACAGTCTGATTATAGTTAGGTTTATACAGGGCAGGACAATGGTCAAAAAAGTTTTAAAAAAGACAATTAATATAAAAGTCCTGTTTGCCTTGTTGCTATTGGCAAACCTGTTGGTTATTGTGTTTACCTTTTCCCACAAACAGGCGTTTCATTCGGATGAACAATGGTCGTATGCGCACGCGAACAGCTCTAAAGGGGCTTATTTGGATAGAAAGATAGACTCATTTTACCAAATCAATGATAATATCCGCCAAAGACTGTTTAATAGATGGATAAACGGAAAAACGTTTAATGACTATCTGACGGTGCAGCCCGAAGAGCGCTTTTCCTATGGCCATATCTATAAAAATTTGCAAATCGTCGAGCATCCGCCGTTATATTTTCTTCTGTTGCATACGGTAAGCTCTCTGTTTCCCGATAGTTTTAATAAGTGGCACGCCGGCACAATCAATATTTTACTTTTTATTTTGATTTATATCTCTCTGTTTAAACTTTCCGAACTTATGTTAAAAGACAAAAAGCTCGCGCTGTTAAGTGTCGCACTGTGGGGATTTTCCGAAATCGGGCTTGATACGGCGGTCTTTCTGCGGATGTATGTCTTGCAAACATTGTTTTCGGTTTGCCTTGTTTATGAAACCATCAAAATAATACAAGAAAATGCCGCCTCGCGCAAACAGCTTGGACTTGTCTTTTTATATTCATTTTTAGGGATATTCACGCAATATAATTCTGTCTTTTTCTCATTTTTTGTGGCGTTTGCCACGTGCTTGATTTTGCTCAAACGCAAAAATTATCGGCTGATGTTTCAATACGGCGGTATAATGGCGTTAAGTGTAATGGCATTATTTGCCGCTTTTCCGGCAGCGTGGAATGTGTTGTTTGGTTCTATGCGTGGCAAACAAGTACTGTCTGCTATGTCCCGAACGCCTGACATAGGAGATAATATCTTAAATTTGCTCTGGCAGATAGATTTAACTTTGTCGCGGCTAATAGATATGTTTGCGCGGCATTTCTTTGCATTTGACGGCGTTAATTACCAGTTATTAAGCTTTTTGCTTATTTTAACAGGGGGATATAGTATCTTATGTAAACAGAAAATGGCTGTTTCAACCAAACTGTTATTGTCTGTAGCGGGGCTTTATTGCGTCTATTTACTCTCAATGCCGTATATGGCAATTTTTCATAGCCGTTATTTTATGAATGTTGCACCTTTTGTGGCCATATTGGCCGTAATGTTGCTAAGCTGGCTGTTAAGGCAAGCAAGATTAAATGCGGATATGGTTATTTTGAGCGTGGGGCTGTTGGTCGGCATAAATTCACTCCGGACAGACTTTGCACATCAAAGCCCGTATGCGTTCAGATGGGGAGCTACCGAGTATGACACCGCCGCCAAAATAAAAGATAATAAGGTGTTTATCAACGCCGGAGAAGATGTAATTGCCCTGCATTCAATGGTTTATTACTTAAAAGATGCCCAAAAGGTATATATTACCGAAGATATTTGTGACAGTCGGACACTCTCAGAGATTAAAAAGACGGCCACCCCGATTGTCCTAACCTATTCATCTTATATCCTCAGCCCGTCCGCAAACAGTGAACAGCCTTGTCTGCAAAATATCGGCCTGCACAAAACAGCCACAATTTGCCCAAGCCAGCGCTGCTATAATGTTTGGGAAAAGGACAAACGGAAATCAGAATGAAAGAATTTATGATGTTAAAGAAAATTTTGTTATTGAGTTTTTTCGGTGTAGCGGTAGTGTCTACGATAATACGCTTTTCAAATAAAGATTTATACGCGGGCTACGTCTATAATATCACGCCTCAAGTTGAGTTTTTAAACCAAGCTCTTGCTCAAAAATACGGTGATAAATACAAAATTTATGCTGCCGGATTTAATCCCGAAGAAAACATCCCAGATATTGGCGAAAATAATCCTAATGCTATCTTGTGGTTAGGGCGGCAACCATTAAAAATCACGCCCGATATGCCGCGGAATTTCAACAAATTCGGAACTGTTTTAACATCAGATTTTAATAAATTGATATTCAGAGATATTTTTAAGAAAGAGATGTACCAATTTCCCGAGTTTATTATAAATTCCCCTCCTCGTATAGAGAGCGTGCCACAGCTTTATGCCCTCATCGGCAATCCTCAATATGCCAAAGAATATCTGAAAAAGCATAACTTGCAGTATAAGCAGTATTCGTATAAGAATATTGAAGATATAAGAAAAGACATTCCGCAACTCAAAGCCATAATTATTGAACAAAAGAAAGCCGCCTATAATATGGATACAACCTTGCTTGAAGCAATAGCAAATGGCATCATTGTTTGTGAAAACAGAGTGGATATGATAACTTCATCGCAGGCGCTTGTCGGTGAAACCATTGAATATTATTTTAATAATAAAGAGCTGGCAGACATAATAAATAAGCTTGAGCAAAATCAATATGAAGAGAAAAAAGAGTTTGATAAAAACTGGCAGCAGGCATTTTTTAGTAAAGAGGCCGCGCTAAAGCGTCTGGAAGCGGTACTTCAAGGCAAAACATACCGTGAATTGGATAAAAGCTGGGTGAATGTGTATATTAGAAATCAAGTGGGGTTTCATCCTGCCGGAGATACGTGGCTTGCCAAAGATATGATTAAAAAGCTTAATCCGGCTTACAAATATTACCTGACATTTGAAGATACGACATACCGCCCGCGTGCTGCCGCACAAATTTTGCTGGTAGGGCGGATTAACAATATTGAGCAGGAAAATACCAGTGATAACGGTATCTTGTGGTTGGCTTTTCCGCATATTTCCAAAGGCGGACAGACAACTTTTAACGAATATATGGAGGAGGTTGTCAAACTGGGCAAACATTTTGCCGCAATTGCGGTTTCATCCCAAAAAATGCACAAATATTTGTTAAGCAAAAGAATTGCAGCCGTTTGGATACCGCAGTTTACGAATATTGGCAAGTTCTATCCAGATTATGACGAAAGCAAAAAGTCAGACATTCTGTTTGTTGGTAACAATCATTTTGAGAGAAAAATAACCAATCTCGCCAAAAAATATGATATGCCGGTAACGATTTATGGCAAATGGTGGCCGAAAGGCTGGGCGACAGCCGAATATGTCGATAACCGCATTTTGCGCCAATATTACAGCTCCGCCAAAATCGTTTTGAGTGACCAAAATGCCTATATGAAAGACTTTGGCGTGATAGTAAACCGGATTTTTGATGCAACCGCTTGCAAAACGCTGGTTATTTCCGAATATGTTGAAGCGGTGGCAGAAGTATATGGCGATTGTGTACCGATGTATAAAACCGAAAAAGAGTTTGTTGATTTGGTTAACTACTATCTGGAACACGAAGACGAGCGCCGCCAAAAAGCTGAGTGCGCTTATGAAATCACTCTGAAAAATTTCACTTCAGACATCGCCGCCCAAAAGTTTAATACGATAATTGAAGAGGTGCATTCTGCAAGCAAATAAAAAATCTCCCCAACCCTTTATATCCTGATTTTTAAAATTATATCCCCGTCCGAGCGGTCGGGGAACTGCCGGCGTATGTTCAGGGCTGTGCCTAAAGGCCGGCGGGTTTGTTATACTGTACAAATTTGCTTTCTCCGCCCGTCAAACCGGCAAAAAAAATCAAAAAACCGGAAAAATATCTTGACTCTTGCTTTTTTATCCCTATTATAACCTCATATTTTGATAACAAAATAAACACTCTGCGGAGTGCCGTCAGTCAGCGAAGGTTCGCCCACTGGCGCAATTTTTTTTATCAATAACGGGTAAATAACAAAGGAACACAAATGTTTGATGCATTAACCAATAAGCTGAGCGGCGTTTTTGCCAGATTAAGCTCCCGCGGTGTCTTGAAAGAGCAAGACATTGAAGAGGGCTTGCGCGAAATTCGCCTTGCACTGTTGGAAGCAGACGTTTCGCTTCCGGTTGTTAAAGAGTTTATGGCCAAAGTCAAAGAAAAGGCTTTGGGCGAAAAAGTTATCAAATCCGTCCGTCCGGATCAGCAGATTGTCAAAATTGTTTATGACGAGTTAGTAAACCTGCTTGGTTCAGACGAAGACACTGGGTTGAATTTTAAGGCTGTTCCGCCAGCAGTGATTTTGATGGTTGGCCTGCAGGGTTCCGGTAAAACCACAACATCTGCCAAAATAGCCCTTAAATTAAAGAAAAATAAGCGCGTATTGCTTGCCTCATTAGACGTTTACCGTCCGGCAGCACAAGAACAATTGGCACAATTAGGCAAACAGATAAACGTTGACGTTTTGCCGATAGTTGCTGGCGAAAAGCCGCTCGCGATTACCAAACGCGCATTGGAGCAAGGGCGCAAAGGTTTGTATGATATCCTGATTTTGGATACGGCAGGGCGCTTACAGATAGATGAAGTGTTGATGGAAGAAGTCGCTGCGGTCAAAAAACTCGCAAACCCGACTGAAACATTGCTTGTTGCTGATGCGCTGATTGGTCAGGAAGCCTGCAATGTCGCCAAAGAATTTAATGAAAAAGTCGGTGTCACCGGTTTGGTCTTAACCAGAATAGACGGCTCGTCGCGTGCCGGTGCAGCTTTGTCAATGAAAATGATTTCCGGCGCGCCGTTAAAGTTTTTAGGAACTGGCGAAAAGCTTGAAGATATTGAAGAGTTTCACGCTGACCGTCTGGCCGGTCGCATTTTGGATAAAGGCGATGTCGTAAGCCTTGTTGAAAAGGCGGTTGAAAACATCAATCAGCAAGAGGCCGAAGCTGCCGCCAAAAAAATGTTAAACGGCAAGTTTGATTTAAATGATATGTTAAACCAAATGCGCCAGATGCAAAAACTCGGCTCAATGTCAAGCATAATGGGAATGCTCCCCGGCCTTGCCAAATATAAAGAGCAGATAGAAGCGGTTAATGCAGATGCAATTATGAAAAAACAGGAGGCAATTATCCTCTCTATGACTAAAGGAGAGCGCCGCAATCCTGACATTATCAAGGCATCACGCAAGAAAAGAATTGCGGCTGGTGCCGGAGTAGAAGTTCACGAAGTTAACAAGTTGCTTAAATCCTATGAGCAAATGTCAACTATGATGAAGCAAATGGGTAAAATGGGGGGCTTAGGCTCTCTTGCGACCCGTTTTATGAAAAAAAATCCGTTGGGCGGAGGTAATCCCTTCGGCGGGTTTAACAACAAATTTCCGTTTTAAGCGGAAGAAACGAAACTAACAAATAAACTGGAAAGGAAAAAAATGACAGTTCGTATTAGACTTTCTCGCGGTGGTTCTAAAAAGCACCCTTACTATCGCGTTGTAGCTGCTGATCAGAGAGCTCCTCGTGACGGTAGATTTATTGAAAAATTGGGTTCTTACAATCCTCTGTTACCGCAAGACCATCAGGAAAGATTGGTTCTTGATGTTGAAAAGGTAAAAGCTTGGCTCGCCAAAGGTGCTCAGCCGACTGACAGATTGCAAAAATTGTTTGCAAACCTCGGTATTTGTGCTGCTCCGGCAACCCGCAACCAGCCGAAGAAATCTGCTCCGAAAGCTAAAGCTTTGGAAAGAATTAAAGAAAAAGAAGAAAAAGCAAAAGCTGCTGCTGAGGCTGCAGCCGCCGCTGCTGCTGCACCTGCAGAAGAAGCTGCTGAAGCTTAATCTTTTTCCGATTATAAATTAAGTTTATGTTGCAATAGGTAATCAATGAGTAGCAAAAAAGTTTGTTTAGGGAAAATTGTCGGAGTACACGGCATTAAGGGCGAGTTCAAGGTCAAAAGTTTCACGGCCGTAGACCGCGACATCGCATCTTATGGCGAACTGGAAGACAAAACCGGCGAAATCAAATTTGTACTTAAAGTTACCGGACACTCCAAAGAATTACTCCGAGTCAAAATCAAGGGGATAGATGACAGGACAACTGCCGAATCCCTGATTGGCAAAGAGCTGTATGCCCCGCGCGGCGTTTTGCCGGAGCTGAAAAGCGAAGAGGTGTATTACGAGGCAGATTTGGTCGGTCTGAAAGTGTTTGACGAAGAAAAGAACGAGGTAGCAAAAGTTGTAGGGTTTTATAACTTTGGCGCCGGTGATATCTTGGAAATCAAACTCAAGACAGGCAGGGCAGAAATGTTGCCGTTTAATAAGGCTTATGTGCCGGAGATAAATTTGGAAGAAGGCTATATTATTGTTGCGTCAACCGGAATGGTGTTTTTTGAGGACGATGAGGACTTAAAAAATGCTGAATGTTAAAATCTTGACCATTTTTCCCGAGATGTTCCCCGGATTTTTGGGGTATTCGTTGACCGGAAAGGCTATGGAAGAGAAAAAATGGCAGCTTACCACGGTAAACATCAGGGATTATGCGTTTGACAAGCACAAATCCGTTGATGATACGCCGTGTGGCGGCGGCGCAGGGATGATTATGCGGCCGGACGTCTTAGGGCGTACGATAGCTGAAAATCATACCACAGGGCGAATAATCTATATGTCCCCGAAAGGAACGCCGCTAACCCAGAAAAAAGCCCGCGAGCTGGCAAAAGAAACGGAATTGACGATTATCTGCGGAAGATTCGAAGGCATAGACGAGCGCGTTATTGAAGCCTTTAATATCGAAGAGATAAGTATCGGCGACTACATTTTAACCGGCGGCGAGCAAGCCGCACAGATAATGCTGGACGCAGTCGTAAGATTGCTCCCCGGCGTATTGGGAAATGAGGCGTCGCTTGAAGATGAGAGTTTTGAAAACTGCCTTTTGGAATACCCGCAATACACCCGCCCGATAGAGTGGGAGGGGCGAACGGTTCCGGAAGTGTTGCTTTCGGGGCACCATCAAAAAATAGCCGACTGGAGGAAACAACAGTCCGAAATTGCAACCAAAGCCAAACGGCCTGACTTATTCAAGATTTATCTTGATTTTAAAAATAGTTAGGTGTATAAAGTTGAAAAATTTATTTAAAAGGTAAAACTGATGAACATTTTAGAAAATATTGAAAAAGAGCAAGTTGCCAAATTGACCGAAGGCAAGAACATTCCTGACTTCAAAGCCGGCGACACCCTTAAAGTTCACACCAAAGTTAAAGAAGGCGACCGTGAGCGTATCCAAATTTATGAAGGTATCTGCATTGCCCGCAAAAACGATGGTTTGAATTCTTCTTTCACCGTTCGCAAAATTTCTTTCGGCGAAGGCGTAGAGCGCGTATTCCCGCTGTATTCTCCGAACGTTGCGAAAATCGAAGTAACCCGTATCGGTAAAGTAAGACGTGCAAAATTGTATTTCTTGCGCGCGCTGCGTGGCCGTTCTGCCCGTATTGCAGACGATTTGTCCGCACAGGCAAAAGCAAAAAACAACGCTGAATAGGGCTTTGCTCATAGGTAAAAGGAAACCCCCGCTGAATTTTATGCGGGGGTTTTTGTTTTCAAATCGTTTTTTTACTTTACTGCAACTTTCATCGTCACGGTGTCTCCAAGCTGAAATATCATAATACTTCTGGCTTGTTCTTTTGTCAGCGGAGGTTCTGCCCATCTATCCTTAAAGATAACAACGTCGTGGTTTTCCAAAAGGAGATAGGCGACAGTGCTTGAACCTTTCAATGTTACACCTGTTGTCATAAGAACGTTTATAACTTTGACATCCTTGTAAGTGGTGGGGATATTTGGGGTCATATCGTTGCTAACATTCGCAGGTGTTTCGCTGGAAGTTGAAACATTGGCGGATGAATTTGAACAGCTGCTGAAAAGAATTGTTGTGATAATAGCAACAACAAAAAAGATTTTTTTCATAATTATAGAGATTTTAATAGTTAAAAAATATTATTGTAAAATTATTATACCACATTATTGACCTTTTGTCAATGTTTATCAATGCAATAATTTAACGTAAAATCAGATGGATGTGAGAATGATGGCGTAATTTGGAGCATAGATAACCGCAAACAGTGCTTTTTTATGTGTTTAATTGCTTGGTTCAAATTTTTGACACTTATAATGAAGATATATTTCCTTGCAAGACGCACACAAGCCCCAAAAAACAGCCATCAAAAAGCCCCCGTTTCCGAGGGCTTTATCAAAAATGTTTTTCTTAAAAAGACTATGCTTTTTTCTCGTCAAAGTTATACAAATCTTCAACAGAAACCGTCTTTTCTTTGGTTTCAACTTTAGAAAGAACATAGTCGATAACTTTCTCTTCATAAACAGACGTGCGTAAACGCTCAATCGCCTCTTTATTCTTGAGATAGAAATCAAAAATCGCCTTTGCCTGCATCGGATAGCGCTGTGCTTCGTTCATAATGGCTTTATTGATGTCTTCCTGAGTAACCTCAATTTTAGCCTCATTGCCGACTTCAGCAAGCAACAAACCGAGTTTAACACGGCGAATGGCAATTTCTTTATATTCTTTAAGCAAATCTTCTTCTTTTTTGCTCTTCTCGTCTTCATCAAGTTGGTTATTCTTTTTAGCATTTTCATATTGTTTAACAATGGAGTCATATTCCATATCAACCAATTTTGCCGGAACATCAAACTTATAAGCCTTGTCCAAAGCATCCAAAAGTGCACGTTTGGCTTTCATCTTTGATGCTGTATCATAATCCTGCGCGATTCGGCTCTTAACGGTCTCTTTAAGCTTGTCAAGGTTTTCCTCACCCATAGATGTTGCAAACTCATCATTGATTTCAGCTTTTTTAATAGTGCGGATTTCTTTGATGGTAGTTACAAACAAAGCTTCCTTGCCGGCCAAATCTTTCGCGTGATAAGTTTCTGGGAAAGTTGCCTTAACATTCACAACTTCGCCCGCTTTTTTGCCGATAAGCTGGTCTTCATACCCCGGAATAAAGGAGTTAGAGCCGAGTTCCAGCGGATAAGCCTCGCCTTTACCACCGGCAAACTCAACACCGTCAATAGAACCAACAAAGTCGATAACGGCAATATCGCCTTTAACGGTTGCACGGTCTTCTTCAACCTTAACGCTGTCACGGCGGCTTTCAGCCATATAGTTAAGCGCTTTCTCAACTTCTTCAGCCGGAACTTCCGCCACCGGCTTTTCAATCTTGATAGCAGAAAAATCTTTAAGCTCGATTTCCGGCATAATATCCATCGAAACTTTGAACAAAATATCCTTGCCTTCTTCAAACTTGGTAAGCTCGACATCAGGCGTAAACACCGGACGAACTTTCTTTTCTTTCAAAACTTCGTTCACGCCGTCACGCAGCAAATCATCAACAGCTTCGCTCATTGCATTGCCCTGATATTTTTGCTTAATCATCGCAAACGGCACTTTACCAGCTCTGAACCCCGCCATACTGACATTTTTGGAGATTTCTTTTAACTTCTTCTCAACAGCAGCCTCAAAATCAGCAGCACTGATGGTAACTTCATATTCGCGGCTCAAGCCTTCGGATTTTACTTCTTTAATATTCATTTATTTCTCTTCTCAAAAAAAGCCATCTTAAAAAAGATGGTGCGGGCGGAGAGACTCGAACTCTCACAGCAAAGCCACCAGATCCTAAGTCTGGCGTGTCTACCAATTTCACCACGCCCGCTGATTGCAACAATAAATTTGCCCCGAGTATATACAACATTTTTATATAATCAAGCAAAAAAAGAGAAGAATTAAGCAATTTTTAAAGCTTTGCACCTTTTTCAAACTTAAATCCGCGCAACAAATCTCGGATAGCCATAGGTTGTTTGCCCTCGCGCTGGATTTTAAGAATATTCAGCGCCTTGTCGGCAGCTGCGATAACCAGCTTGTCCTGACTTTCCAAAATCTCTCCGGCAGCCCCCTGCATATCCGCCGCTTCTACGCCCAAAACCTTAAAGCGCTCGCCGTTGTAGATAAAATATGTCGCAGGGTAGGGGGAAAACGCCCTGATTTTTGCTGCAAGCTTTTCCACCGGCGTATTAAAATCAATCCTGCATTCCGATTTATCAAGCTTTTCGGCGTAAGTCACCAAAGTTTCATCCTGCTTTTGCGGCATAATCTCATCAAGCCTTCGCAAAGTATCAATCAGTAAATCTGCCCCCACGGCAGACAAAGCATCGTGCAAATCTCCACCGGTTGTTTGCGAGGTAATCGGCACGGCTTTTTGGTCCAATACATCGCCCGCATCCAACGCCAGCGCCATTTGCATAATCGAAATGCCGCTCTCGCTGTCGCCAGCCTCAACCGCCCGCTGAATCGGCGCCGCGCCACGCCATCTCGGCAAAAGGGATGCGTGTACGTTGATACATCCTTTCGGAAACATATCCAGCACCGCCTGCGGCAACAACAGCCCGTATGCAGCCACAATCGCCACATCAGCATTATATGCCCGTAATATTGCCTGTTCTTCCTCGCTTTTCAGTGTCCGCGGTGTACGAACTTCAATGCCGTGCTTTTCTGCCAGCAGGTGAATTGGCGTCTTGTTGACCCGATTCCCTCTGCCGCTCAT
>CAJTWX010000047.1 GCA_910580155.1 uncultured Alphaproteobacteria bacterium | reverse complement strand
TGTACCCACTCTTTATCATATATATCATAAAAACTGCTTAAAAGGAAATCTGGCCTGTCTTTTTTTATTGCTTTTTCAACAATGGAAAAGGCATTTGGTTCTAACCAATCATCATTATCAACAAATGTTATATATTTATTTTTTGCGACATTCATACCGGCATTTCTTGCTGCAGATATTCCCTGATTTTTCTGGTCTATTATACGGATATTTGAATATTTTTTGGCATATTCCTGTAATATTTGCAAAGATTTGTCTTTTGAACCGTCATTTACGGCGATAATTTCAAAATCACCTTTTTGCGCTAAAATACTATCCAGACAACGAGCTAAATATTTTTCGGCATTATATACCGGTATAACAACACTAAAACTTATCTTTTGGTTTATATAGCGGCTAATTCCTATTCCTGTAATCAGGATTATGCTGATTATGACTAAAAATTTTTTCATATTTTCTCCTTAAATATGAAAGAATTTTATTCCTTAACTCCAAATTTGCAAGCAATCTTATTATAAAATTTTTAACTGTTTATATAACGGGCGGTCTGTGCGGATGTTTATGTACTGGCAGCCGAAACGTTTACAGAAATTTTCCATTGTTTTGCGCTTGTGGGCAAAATATTGATAATATGTATCTTTAAACGCTTCAGGGGTGGTATTAAAAATAAGTTTTTCACCGTTATATTCG
Source organism: uncultured Alphaproteobacteria bacterium (assembly GCA_910580155.1). Lineage (GTDB taxonomy): Bacteria > Pseudomonadota > Alphaproteobacteria > RF32 > CAG-239 > CAG-267. Next base: position 12,621 of record CAJTWX010000047.1, on the reverse strand, counting down.
GCAAAATACTCTCCACTTTCCGGTGGGATTTCCTCAATATAATCGTATACACCAACACAATAGACACGGCAGCGTTTGGTTAAAGCCACCAATGTCTTGCGAGCCGTTTCGGTTATATTTTTAAAATCGCTGATAACAAAAATCATCGCACGGCTTTTTATACTGAACTGTAAAATTTGCAGTGAATCGGTTATGTCTGCATTTTTCTTTTCGGCAGAATACAGGATTTTATGGCTCGTATCGGATACGGCTTTAAATATTGCCATCAGATTTTTTTGATTATTTTGCGGCTTGAAGACTTTTGTTTCGTTGCCATCATATAGCAAAAGCCCGAAACGGTCTTTATTTGCCATACTTTGCCAACCAAGCAACGCAGCGAGTTTTGCGGCAGCAACAGATTTCAGTTCTTTTTTGGTTCCAAAAAGCATATAGGGTGATAAATCCAGCACAACATAAACTTCGCGGTCTTTTTCTTCGGAAAAAACTTTGGTATAAGTATCGCCTTTGCGGGCAGTTACACGCCAATCTATATCACGCACATCATCGCCATAGCCGTAAGCCCGCACCTCTTCAAGTTCCATTCCCCGCCCTTTGAAAGCAGAACGGATGTCTCCGGCACGGTCTGACGTTATGGCATTTTGGCGGCGTTTGATGTAGGGGAGATATTTTTTTTGTTCTATCAAATCTTCCAGACTGGCGGACAAACCGTCAGTTTCAGAAGTGGAATTATCAATTATTTTCTTTTTAAAGAACATTTAAATACACCGTTTTAATTATCAGGGCAGAGGGACTGTTTTTAATAAAGACGTAATAACATCATCAGCTGTAATCCCTTCTGCCTGTGCTTCAAAACTCAAAATGATACGATGGCGAAGAACATCATAAACAACAGCGTGAATATCCTCAGGGGTAACAAAATCACGCCCTTCAAGCCAAGCGTTGATTTTAGCACATTTATCCAGCGCGATGGTTGCACGCGGGCTTGCTCCGAATAAAATACTCTCTTTTAATGACGCATCATATTTTTCAGGATGGCGGGTAGCAACGATAAGCTGGACGAGGTATTCTTCCAGCGGCTCGCTCATATGTACAGACAACACATCCTTACGCGCACGCAACACATCTTCTATTTCCAATTTACCAACGGTCTGGGCAAATTCTTTCCACGCGGGTTCTTGTTCTTTTGTTCCCAGTTGCTCGCCACGGACTAATTTTAAAATCTTACGTTCCACATCTGCTTCCGGCTGGTCAATTTTGATATACATCAAGAAACGGTCCAGCTGCGCCTCCGGCAGGTTATATGTCCCCTCCTGCTCTATCGGGTTTTGAGTGGCGAGCACCATAAACAATTCCGGCAAGCGGTATTGTTTGCCGCCAACACTAACCTGACGCTCTGCCATTGCCTCCAGCAAGGCTGATTGTACTTTTGCCGGAGCACGGTTTATCTCGTCTGCTAAAACCATATTCGCAAAAATCGGCCCTTTTCGAAATTCAAATTCACAACGTGCAGCAATATAAATATCACTGCCGGTGATATCTGACGGAAGCAAATCCGGCGTAAACTGGATACGGTTGTATGCGGCTTTGATACATTCGGAAAGCGTTTTAATTGCTTTGGTTTTAGCCAGCCCCGGCGCACCTTCCAGCAATGCGTGCCCGTCTGCCAAAAGCGTGATAATCAGCTTTTTGACAAGTTCTTTCTGCCCAATAATCCGGCTGTCCAAATACTTTTGCAAAGCAATGATTTTTTCCTTGACCTCGTTCATCATACCCCCAAATGTTTTATTTCTGTTCTAAAACCAAATAAAATACTTTTCATTCTGAAAATATATTGTATAAGGCTATATATAAGATTCTAAGGATAAAAATACAAGAAATATTGCACGATGAATAACATTTTTGATTTTGATGACGAAAACGAACCAAACAACGCGCCGGTGTATGATAATATCAGCGCATTAAAACCTGTGCCGGATTTTATAAACGGACTAAATCCCGAGCAAAAAGAAGCTGTTATGAAAACAGAGGGGCCTTTGTTGGTGCTTGCCGGTGCGGGAACAGGAAAAACCAAAGTTTTGACCACGCGGCTTGCGTATATTTTAAATAACAATAATGTACGTCCGTGGAATTGTTTAGTCGTCACATTTACGAATCGGGCAGCCAATGAGATGAAAGAACGCGTGCGCCAATATATCGGCGATACGGTCAACTCGGTCTGGCTCGGAACTTTTCACAGCATTTGCGTAAAAATCCTGCGCAAATATCCGGAGCTTGCCGGTTTAAAACCGAATTTTACAATTTTGGGTGAAGACGACCAAAAAAGAGTTATTAAAAAGATTTTGCAAGATAACAACATTGATGAAAAGCAATACACACCGCAGGATATTGTGGAGCGGATTTCGCGTTATAAAGACAAAGGATTGACTATTCAAAAGGTGGTGAGTGACTACAAAAATAATGTTACCGCTTTTTTATATAAGGAGTACCAAACACGACTAGTGGAGTTAAACTGTGTCGATTTTGGCGATATTTTGCTTTATGTGCTTGATATGCTGATGAAACCTGAAAATAAGGCAGTTTTGGAAGAATATCAGGAGCGTTTTAAATATATTATGGTAGACGAGTACCAAGATACAAATGTGACGCAATATCTGCTTTTGCGGCTGCTCTCACAAAAATATCGCAATATCTGCTGCGTGGGAGATGACGACCAATCGATTTATTCGTGGCGCGGAGCCGAGATTGAAAATATTTTGAAATTTAATGATGATTTTCCAGAGGCAACAACTATCCGGCTTGAGAGAAACTACCGTTCCACCGCAAATATTTTAACAGCAGCCTCGGCAGTTATTGCACATAACTCCAAACGTTTGGGTAAAACGTTGAAAGTGGCGGAGCACAGCCCCGTTTCAGAGTGCAAAAATGAAAAAGTGCAGGTTGTCAGCACATACAGCGGTGATGACGAGGCAAAATTTATTGCGCGAAAGATTGAAGATTTGCACTATGATAATTTCTCATACGAGCAGATGGCGGTTTTGGTACGCACAGCATCGCAGACTCGTGCGTTAGAAGAAGTGTTCATTAAAGAATCCATACCATATAAAGTCGTTGGCGGTTTAAAATTCTATGAACGAGCGGAAATTCGCGATATGCTCGCTTATTTCAGACTGATTTTGCAGCCAAGTGACGACCTTGCTTTTGAGAGAATTGTCAATAAACCTGCCAGAGGAATCGGCGAAAAAACGGTTGATAAATTCCGCGAACGCGCCAGAGCAGACCGTATTCCGCTTTATCAGGCAATGGCGAATCTGGTAGAAGACGGAGAATTTAAAGGCAAAACCAAAGCCGCTTTAGAGAGTTTTATCCATAACATCAATGAATGGCGCAAAACAATACAGGCAGTATCACTTGGCGATTTGGCCGAACAAGTGTTTGACGAATCGGGATACAAAACAATGCTTGAGGCAGATAAATCTGTGGAAGCGCCGGGGCGAATTGAAAACATCAAAGAACTTATCAGTGTGATGAGCGACACGGAGACTTATCCAAGCCTTGCAGACTTTTTAGAGCACGTCAGCCTTGTCATTGACAATGAATATAACGACAACAGCAACAAAGTTATTGTTTCCACATTACACGCAGCAAAGGGGCTTGAATTTGATGCTGTCTTTTTACCGGGGTGGGAAGAGGGCATTTTCCCGCATCAAAAATGTTTGGACTGTGGCGGCGAAGAGGGAATCGAGGAAGAGCGAAGACTCGCATATGTTGCTATCACACGCGCCAAAAGGCTTTTATATATCACGATGGCATTTAGCCGCAAACTTTATGGACAATGGCAAAATAATTTGCCCTCGCGTTTTTTGAACGAACTTCCCCCTTCTTGCATTGAGCTTTGTAACAACACCGGATATGGCGCCCTGAAAGCCAACTCTTACAGCGGCAATTATGGCGGAAGCAAGGAATACTATGATGGTTACCGCAGCACCGATTCGAAACCAACTTGGGCAAATAATTCGTCTGTACGTAAAACACGAAACAGCTATTTTGATAGTTATGAAAGCGCGGCATACGATGAATATGCAGATGATGACTATGACAATGGTTCCACATACGGCCGCAAACAATCTTCAGATTATTTTTACCAAAGTAAAAAGACTTCTCCGCTTGTGGGAGTGCGCGTTTATCATCCGAGTTTCGGCTATGGTAAAATTATCAATGTTGAGGGCGATAAATGCGAGGTCTTCTTTGATAAATTTGGCAAGAAAAAGATTATGGGCAGTTTTTTGGAAAAATGTTAAAAAAAAACAGCACCCACCAAATGGCGAGGCAGTTTTTTCTTATGTAATCAATTTTCTTTCCTAAACGAGAAATATTTATGCACGAAAAAGGTTATTACCGTGATGATGCAAATACAGCAAAGCTGAGCGATTGCTTTATTAAGGTTTGGAACTTCCTGCAAAAAGCTGTCTGCTGACAGGGTTTGCCGAATACGGATAACCCGAACGAAAAATGCCAGCAATGCGATATTTACAAAATACAACACAATATATGATGAAAAGGCTTTGGCGTATTCTTTATAAAAATTACCGTGGCTTTGGAACACATAATAGCGCATTGTGGCAATGGAAATATTTATATTTATCAAGTTCATTAAAAATAACGACAGTTGTTCTTTGCCGCTTGTTACATATAAAAAGCCATAATAAATCAAAAATGACAACGCGGTATTAAATCCGCCAACCAGCAAAAAGCGGATTTTTTGATTCAGCTTAAACCAGTTACTCTCAAGTTTTCTATATGTTGCGACAATCATAATTGTTTCTCCCTGCTGTTTATCAGACAGCTTATTCTCATATTCGCTAAAATGCAGTAAAAATTTGCGAATTTTCCCGATTCGGCAAATTTAAACTTGCAAAAAACTTGTTTCGTGATAGTAATCTAGAGTATTTTGTAAGGAGATAAATGATGTCTATTGATAATGACACAGTACGGCGCATTGCCTTTTTGGCAAGACTTAAAGTCGAACAAGATAAGCTTGAAGAAACAAAAGAACAATTTAACAAAATTTTAGCCTGGGTTGAAGAACTTGACGAGGTCAATACGGACAATGTTGAACCGCTGGTTTCTGTAAACAGCGAATCGCTTACGCTACGGCAAGACGAAGTAACTGCCGGACATATCTGCGAAGAGATTTTAGCGAATGCACCGGTAAAAGAATATGGCTATTTTGTTGTGCCGAAAGTTGTGGAGTAAGGTATTATGACGAATTTAACAGATTTGACTATCAGCGAATCGCTTGCAAAATTAAAAACAAAAGATATTTCGCCGGTAGAGCTGACACAAGCTTATATTGATAAAATGAGCGAGAATGGCAAATACAATGCATACGTGACACAAACAGCAGAACAAGCTCTTGAAGGCGCAAAAGAAGCCGAAAAAAGATATACCAACGGGACAAACCGCCCACTTGAGGGGATTGCACTCGGGATTAAAGATTTATTTTGCACCAAAAACGTACGCACGACAGCCTGCTCGCATATTATAGATAATTTTATTCCGCCATATGAATCGACTGTAACGCAAAATCTGCTTGACGACGGCGCATTGTTTTTAGGCAAACTTAACCTTGACGAGTTTGCAATGGGTGGAAGCAACGAAACCAGCTGTTTCGGACCGGTAGTTAATCCGTGGAGCAAGGAAAGAAAGCTTGTTGCGGGTGGTTCATCTGGCGGCTCAGCGGCAGCTGTGGCTGCGAAAATGTGCGCAGCGGCAACAGGAACAGACACAGGCGGTTCTATTCGCCAGCCTTCTGCTTTTTGCGGCGTAACAGGGATTAAACCAACATACGGGCGCTGCTCGCGTAATGGAATTGTTGCATTTGCGTCTTCTTTAGACCAAGCGGGACCAATTTGTAAAGACGTAACGGACTGTGCACTGATGCTCAACAGTATGGCCGGATATGATGCAAAAGATTCAACATCCTCCAGAATTGCCGTTCCTGATTTCACTTCATTTATCGGACAAGATATTAAAGGGCTTAAGGTGGGGCTTCCCGAAGAATACCGCCCTGACGGATTAAACCCCGAAGTTAGCGCCTATTGGGATAAAGCAGCAGAGATTTTAAAAGCACAAGGTGCGGAGATTGTTCATATCGGCCTGCCGCATACTAAATATGCTTTGCCGGCGTATTATGTGATTGCGCCGGCAGAAGCGTCTTCCAACCTTGCAAGATATGATGGCGTGCGCTATGGCAACCGTGTGGAAGCCAACGGTTTGGATGAGCTGTATATCAACACCAGAACTGCCGGTTTCGGTAATGAGGTTAAACGGCGCATTCTTATCGGCACATACGTTCTTTCTGCCGGATATTATGATGCATATTACCTGAAAGCGCAAAAAGTTCGTCGTTTGATTAAAAATGACTTTGACGAAGCATTTAAGAAATGTGATGTAATTTTGACACCGACAAGCCCGATTGAACCATTTGCAATCGGTGATAAGAATATGTTAGAGAATCCTATCAATATGTATTTGAACGATGTGTTTACGGTATCGGTTAATCTTGCGGGGTTGCCGGCTTTAAGTCTGCCTATCGGCTTATCGGCTAACGGACTGCCATTTGGAATGCAGCTGATAGGCAAAGCTTTTGACGAGGCGACAATCTTTAAAACAGCATATCAGCTTGAACGCGGCGCAAATTTTGTTAGGATGTAAAAAAAATGGCAGAGTATATTATCGAAACAGAAAAAGGGAAATGGGAAGTTATCTGCGGATTGGAAATTCACTGTCAGATTATTTCCAAATCAAAAATTTTTAGCGGCGCATCTACGGAATTCGGCGACGATGTAAATGAAAACGTGTCGTTTGTGGATGCCGGTATGCCGGGGATGCTACCAACGCTAAATATGGAATGTGTTCACCAAGCTGTTAAAACCGGTTTGGGGCTTAATGCAGTTATCAATAAATATTCGGAATTTTCGCGTAAAAACTATTTTTACGCCGACCTGCCGCAGGGATATCAGATTACGCAGTTTGTACACCCGATTGTTGGCGAGGGAGCGATTGATATTGATTTGGCTGACGGCACAACCAAAACTATCCGCATTGAAAGAATGCATATTGAACAAGATGCAGGCAAGTCTATTCACGATATTGACCCGAAAAAGAGTTTTATTGACCTTAACCGTGCAGGTGTGGGGCTGATGGAGATTGTAACAAAGCCGGATTTCAGAGCACCGGAAGAAGCTGGAGCGTTTTTACGCAAACTCCGCTCGATTCTCCGCTACCTCGGAACGTGTGACGGGAATATGGATGAAGGTTCTATGCGGTGCGATGTTAATGTTTCTGTGCGTCCGCTCGGTTCAGATGAGTTTAGAACCCGCTGCGAGATGAAAAATGTTAACAGCGTTAAGTTTGTGATGCAGGCGATCGAATCTGAAGCTAAACGCCACGTGGAAGTTTATGAAAACGGCGGCGAGATTTGCCAAGAAACCCGACAGTTTGACCCTGTTACACTCTCAACCAAAGTTATGCGCAAAAAAGAATTTGCGCACGATTATCGCTATTTTCCGGAACCGGATTTACCACCACTGATTTTAAGCGATGATTTTATTGCTAAAATTAAAAATGAGTTGATTGAGCTTCCAGATGCGAAAAAAGCACGTTTTGTTAATGAGCTAGGACTGACAGCATACGATGCAATGGTTATTTGCGAAAACAAAGAGGTTGCGCTGTTTTTTGAAAAAGCTGCAGCCGGACGTGATGCCAAAAAGGTGGCAAACTGGTTGATGGGCGATTTTTTTGCGATGCTAAACAAAAAGAATCTAGAAATTAAAGATTCTCCTGTCAGTGCTGAAAATTTGGGCAAACTTGTTGATTTAATTAGCAAAGATGTTATTTCGGGCAAGATTGCGAAAGATGTTTTTGAGATTATGGCTGAAACTGGTGAAAATCCCGAAGAGATTGTTGAGAAAAAAGGCTTAAAACAAGTGACGGACACTTCGGCAATTGAAGCAATAATTGATACGGTTATTGCTGCGAATCCGGACAATGTAGCTAGCTACAAGGCAGGCAAAGTTAATCTGATGGGATGGTTTGTCGGGCAGGTGATGAAACAATCACAGGGCAAGGCAAATCCGGCGATGGTGAATAAACTGTTGCAAGAGAAACTCGGATAGCTTATATATTTTAGAAAATATTAAGTGTTTATAGAACTTTAGGTATAAAAATAAGGGTGTAAAGGCTAAAAACACCCTTATAAACATAGACATTAGTTTTATACATCTTTATTTTGTAAAAACAACACTTTATATTGTGATTGCAATGTAAAGAGGAGTTTTGTTATGAGTAAAGTCAATATTGCAAACTATATTGTTTATAACCTTCAAAATCAACTTAACTGTATCGAAAACAACGATATGGACAACGAAATTGTCGGAATGGTTGCGGAACACTGGCACAAAAAACATTTTGTTTCCGGTCCTAAAAACATTAAGCATAATCATAACGACCAAATCCGGCAGAATTTTTTGATTTAGACTCGTCAAAATACAGCAAAATTATATTGTCAATATAGCATTATTAGGAGCTTTAAAAGAAATTTTTTATTCATACTTTGCATAGTGTTCGATTTTATAATTTATGTGAGGTATAACAATGGATAAAGCGAAACAGGATAAATTAAAAGACAATATGATTTTTGTCGGAACAATTTATGACAGTTTTGAAGCACTTGAAGAAACACTTGGAAAGCTAAAGCTGGAACGCCCTCTTTTTATTACGCACGTTGCAAAGATGGCTTTTGCCGAAGAAGTTTTCAAGCGGGCAGAGGAAGCTCCTGAACTGCATCACTTTACCCCTCCCAATGTACAAACTAAACATTCCCAATCACATTTATATAACTAACATAAAAGCCGCTCAAACGAGCGGCTTTTATTTAAGTCCGGCTTCTTGTTTTAACCGATTGTACCAAAGAAATTATCTTCATCTTTTTCATTTACAGCTCTTAAATCAAACAAATTCAAAAAGGCCGTACAGATATAAATGGAAGAATAAGTTCCGATGAGCAACCCGGCAAAAATCGTGAAAGCAAAGCTTTCCAACGCCTCACCGCCCCAGATGTATAATGGCAAAACAGCAATTAATGTTGTCACACCGGTTAAAATTGTACGAGAGAAAATATCATTGATACTTTTATTCAACAATTCCAATTGTGGCATTTTCTTATATTTCTTCAAGTTTTCACGAATACGGTCATAGGTTACAACCGTATCGTTAATCGAATAACCGACAAGAGTTAAGATGGCTGCAACAGTGGTCAAGCTGAAATCAAACCGGAAATATGATAATAAGCCTACCGTGATGATGATATCGTGGAACAAACCTACTAATGCGCCAAGGGCAAACTGCCATTCAAAACGCATCCAGATATAAATTGCAATTGCAATCATAGCTAATACAGACGCAACAATACCTGCCGTTTTTAATTCGTCACCAACTTGCGGACCAACGTTTTCAACACGGCGATATTCATAGCTGTTGCCTAAAATATTTTTGATATCAACAACAGCTTTTCTTTGCGCAGCTTCATCCGCATTTTCAGCCTGAGCTCGAATCATCAGCTCATCGCCTTTTTCACCTATTGTCTGCAAGTTTAATTCATCCAAATTCAAAACACTTAATTTGGAGCGAATTTCCTCAACATTTATCGGCTGTTCGGACTTGATTTCCATCAGCACGCCGCCAGAAAAGTCTATACCAAAGTTAAAACCTTTGAAATACATACTCAAAAAAGACAAAACAACTAAAATTGCTGACAGGGCATAGGTAAACCCGCGCGCTTTCATAAAATCAATATTGGTGTCTTTGGTTATCCATTTTAACATTGTCATTTTATTTATCCTTATTCAAATTAGAGCGGAAGCGCTTTAGGTTTATAGTGATTATACCAAGCCGTGATAATCAGGCGCGTTACCGTTACTGATGTAAACAGCGAGGTCATAATACCGACAGCCAATGTTACGGCAAAACCGCGAACAGGGCCACTACCGAAGTAGAACAGTACGGCTGCTGCAATCAAGGTTGTTAAGTTAGAGTCAATAATCGTACCCCACGCAAAGGAGAAGCCTGTTTCAATTGTATCTTTGATAGAGCGGCCATTTTTAACTTCTTCACGCATACGCTCAAAAATCAGCACATTAGCATCAACTGCCATACCGATTGTCAAGATAATACCAGCGATACCTGGAAGAGTTAAGGTTGCACCCAACAAACTTAAAGCACCTAACATCAGAAACAGGTTTATAAACACGGTTATTGTTGTAAACAAACCAAACAAGCCATACGCCAGAAGCAAGAAAACAACAACACCGATAAAACCGATGATGGAGGCAAATACGCCGGATTTAATCGAATCCGCCCCCAGCCCTGCGCCTACTGTTCTTTCTTCAAGAATATTCAACGGAGCAGGCAACGCACCGGAACGGAGTAACAAGGCTAATTCCTGCGCACTTTCGGAGGTGTAGTTACCGGTAATAACGCCGGAACCGCCAGTAATTGCGGACTGGATAGTCGGAGCTGAAATAACTTCATCATCTAAAACAATAGCTAATTGTTCGCCAACATTATTTTTGGTTACTTCACCAAATTTTTTAGCCCCCAGATTATTAAATTTAAAGCTGACTGCAGCTCCGCCGTCTTGGAAAGATACACCGGCATCAGTTAAGGTTTCACCACCGACTGCCGGCTTTCTGACGATAACATATTGTACCCCATCCGAACCACGGATAACACGTGAAGAGCTTTTGAGTTTTCCGCGTTTAGCCTCTGTTGCCGTTGTGGAACTATCAACCAAGTGAAAAGTCATCTTTGCTGTTTTACCGAGAAGGACTTTTACCTCTTCCGGATTTTGCACACCGGGGAGCTGAACGAGAATACGCCCTGAGCCCTGACTTTGAATAATCGGCTCGTTGGTACCGTATTCGTCAATACGCTTGCGCACAATTTCAATTGACTGGTCTACAAGCTTACGGTTAAACTCTGCTAAAGCCTGCTCGTCATATTTTACAAGCAAAGAACCATCTTGCTCGGTTACGTTTAAACCATCATCCATTTTTCTTAATGGGATAATGGCTTTGCCGCGGGCGGAAGCGCTTTCAATTTTCACTTTCAGCCCATCTGCATTAGAGCTGATGCCCTGATAGCGGACTTTAGCTTCTTTTAAGGCAGAACGAGCAGAATCTTCCAATGTCTGCATTCTGTCTTTCATTGCCGCATTTAAATCAACTTCCAGTAACAGGCTGGAACCGCCTTGCAGGTCAAGACCGAGGTTTACCGGCTGCCACCAAGAAGGCAACGTGTTTTTTGCATCTTTGACAAAGTTCGGCACGGTAAAGAAAATACCGAGCGCGCATACTGCCAAAATCATAATTACTCTTTGTAGTGATAATTTATACATTTAATTACTCTCTTTAATTATTTAACTTCGTTTATTTAGTTTCAGAAACCACTTCTCTGACACTTGAGCGGGAAATTTTAATCTCCACATCTTTAGCAATTTCGACCGTTAAGACATCATTATCAGCTTTAATCACTTTGGCGTATACGCCGCCACCGGTGATAATCTCGTCTTTCGGCTTGATTGCGTTTAACATATTTTCGTGCTCTTTCATCTTCTTTTGTTGAGGACGGATAAGCAAAAAGTAGAAAATAGCAAAAACAAGTACGAGCTGCACAAAAAAACCTGCCATCGGGCTGACTTCTGCCACCGGCGCTGTTTCTGTTGCTGCAAGAGCTTCTGTTATAAACATTTTTTTCTCCATTAAAATTGATTTATGCTGTGAGGATTTTAAGCAAAAAAATTTGATGATACAACCCTAAACTCATAGATTTACCACGAAAAATTACCTCTTAGAGAATATTTCTGCTTTTATACTTTGGTTCAGGGCAGATATGAGCGCGGATTTACGGCTTTTTTACCGGCACGAACCTCAAAATGAAGCTGAGGCGTATTCACACTGCCGGTGCTGCCGACAGTCGCAATTTTCTCACCGCGAAGAACTTTCTGTCCCTTTTTGACATATATCTTTTCATTATGCGCATAGGCGGTGATATAACCGTCGGAATGTTTAATCAACACCAAATTACCAAAACCTTTAAGTTCATTTCCAGCATAGGCAACCACACCTTTGTCTGCTGCTTTAACATTTGTGCCAATGGCTGCTTTAATGTTGATACCGTCGTTTTTGCGCCCTTTACCGACAACGCCGAAATTTGAAACAACCTTACCGTTAACCGGCCACATAAATTTTGTTTTGCGATACGTTGAAACATTTTTACGCGGTGCCGATTTGGCAATTTTCTTTGATGTTGTTGAGGTTTTAACAGTTGTTTTTGCCGGAGCAGAAGTCTTAACTTTAGGAGTGTTGTTTTTTGGGGTCGGAGCACGCTGTGCTACTTTTGTTGTTTCGGCCAATGTTTCGGGCAGAACCAGAACCTGACCGACATTCAGCGTGTAAGGTGCAGCCAAATCGTTTAACCGGCTTAAAGAGGTGATATCAACATTATATATTTTTGAAATATTATAGAGTGTATCCCCCTTGGCAACGGTATGCGTTTGACGCA
>CAJTWX010000046.1 GCA_910580155.1 uncultured Alphaproteobacteria bacterium | reverse complement strand
ATTTCCAACGGGTTTATGGAGCGGATGGCTTTGGCTGTCCGCTTTTTTGTTTTTCGGGTGATGGCTAAATGGGCAATTAAAAGTTATACTGCTTTGTCGCTGTATGAGTTACGCAGGTTGCAATGCGTGATGGCGATGGCCAGAGCGTCTGACGAGTCGTTGTTTTTTGGCTGGCAGCCGGGGAGGAGGATTTTGACCATTGTTTCAACCTGAGCTTTATCAGCTTTGCCAACGCCGGTTAGCGCTTTTTTTATTTTGTTTGGTTCGTATTCGAAAAGCGGGATGTTATATAATGCAGGCATCAGGAAAACAACGCCGCGTGCCATACTTAGTTTGAGTGAGGTTTCTGGGTTTGTATTTAAAAAAGTAATTTCAATGGAGGCCTCATCGGGCTTATACAGCTCTATAACGCGCTGCAGCTCGTTATGAATTGTTTGAAGTCGCTGAGTGAGAGGGACTTTGGCGCTGGTTGCAATGAAACCGTCTGCCACATAAGACAGACGGTTTCCGTTTACATCGATTATGCCCCAACCGGTAGAAGAAATACTCGGGTCAAGACCAATAATCCGCATTTATTCAGCCTCTAACTGCGCCATAACATCTTCGGCAATGTCAGCATTGTGATAAACGTGTTGAACGTCTTCGTCTTCTTCCAATGCGTCAATAAATTCGAGGAATTTTTTAGCGGTTTCCAAATCAGTAATTTCTGATTTAACGGTTGGCTTCCAATCCAGACGGGAGGCAGACGGTGTGCCGAATTTTTGTTCCAGAGCTTCTGTTACGGCAGACAAATCATCCGGCAGCGTTTCAATCGCGTGGATGTCATCTTCGGAAACAACTTCATTTGCACCGGCTTCCAATGCTTCTTCAAACATTTTATCAGCATCTGCAACAGACAGCGGATATTCAATATAACCGATGCGTTCAAAGTTGAATGTTACGGAACCGGTTTCGCCCATTGCCCCGCCGCGCTTGCCAAAGATGGAGCGGACGTTGCTTGCCGTGCGGTTTTTATTATCTGTTAATGCTTCAACAATAACAGCGGTTTTGTTTGCCGAAAAGCCTTCATAGCGCATTGTGGTGAAGTCTGCTCCACCGGCAACTTGTGTGGCTTTGGCAATTGCGCGTTCAATGTTATCTTTCGGCATACTTTCGGCACGGGCTGCCTGAATGGCCAGTCTTAAGCGCGGGTTTTTATCCGGCTCAGGCAAGCCGCTTTTGGCTGCAACGGTAATTTCACGCGCGAGTTTGGCAAAAACTCTGGCTTTTTTAGCATCTTGTGCACCTTTGCGGTACATAATATTTTTAAATTGGGAGTGTCCTGACATTTAGCATCTCCATAGTTAAGTTAATGTTTTTTCTTTTTGTATAAAACTTCGTAAAAAATAGCGCAAGTCTTTTTTTTTGATTTGATTAAGATTTTGCTTCTGTGGCAAGTTTACAATTTGTGAGCAAAAATGTCGGTGTTTTTTTGCCGAAAACTTTATAACGCTTGGCAAGCTCGACAGCTTTTTTATCTGTTTCGCGATTGGAGCGGCAGGTTTTTTTATCCTCATTGCCTGTGCGAGATTTGGTTGCTGCCGGTTTGGTCGGGAGTGTCGGTTCATTTTGCTGAACTTCTGTTACTTCGCTTTCTTTGGTTTTATCTATCTTGATTTCTGCCGGAGTTTTTAAGATTTTATCCAGTGTATCTTGCGTTTCTTTGGAGCGTCGCGTCGTAAAAACAATGTTTTGCTTATTTGCCGGCAGTAAATCCAAAATTTTGTTAAGGTTATTCAGCTGGCGTTTTTTCTTTATCAGGTTAATGTCATCAACAACCAGAATGTTTATATTAGAAATATCCACGCGGCTTTCTGCGATGTTATCTAATAATAAAGCCGGTGCGGCGATGATAACGTTTGCCTCGTTGGCTGAATTTTCTTGCGAATCGTCTGCAGTGGTGCTTTCGTGATATTTGTTAAAGATGGAAAGCTTGTCCGAGATGTTTACCGACTCTTTGGAATCTGCAGAGATAATCAGGATATTCTGTCCTTCTTTTTTAGATATAATATCAATCAGCGGGAAGATATATGAGCAGGTTTTACCACAGGCAGCAGGGGCAATCGTGAAAATATCTTTGCCGGCAAGAACAGACGGGATAACGTCTTTTTGAACTGTTGTCGGCTCTTGATAACCCAAGTCTTCAATTGCTTTTATTGTTTGCTCGCTTAAGCCTAAATCTTTAAAACTCATAATTTCATCCTACGTTGTTTGTTATTTTTAATGGTTGAATAGTATAACTTTCTTGTTTAGAGTCAAGAGGTATGTCTGTTTTTAAGAAAAATGTAGTTGTAGCTTTTAAATCTTTATGCTAATAAAGGTGATAATTTATAACGAGATTAGAGAAATGGAAGAAACATTATTTTCAAACAGGGTCAAAAGACCGCTTGCTGACAGGCTGCGCCCGCAAAGACTGCAGGATGTGGTTGGGCAAGAGCAGGTGTTGGGTGAAGATTCTCCGTTGGGCAGAATGCTCGGAACGGGGAGGGTTTCTTCTTTTATCCTCTGGGGGCCTCCGGGGTGTGGCAAAACAACGATTGCGAGATTGATTGCCGAACATACAAATCTTTATTTTGAGCAGATTTCTGCGGTGTTTTCCGGTGTGGCAGATTTAAGACGCGTATTTCAGTATGCCAAAGAACGGCGGGTAACACAGGGGAAAGGTACGCTTTTGTTTGTGGATGAAATTCATCGTTTTAATAAATCGCAACAAGATGGTTTTTTGCCATATGTGGAAGACGGAACGGTTATTTTGGTGGGGGCAACTACGGAAAATCCGTCTTTTGAATTAAATGCCGCGTTACTTTCACGCTGTCAGGTTTTTGTGTTGAATCGGTTAACACCGGAAAATTTTGAAGAATTGCTGCAGCGGGCAGAACGTGAGGAGGGGCTGAAACTGCCAGTAGACGAAGAAGCGCGCGAGTTTATGAAAAATGTGGCAGATGGTGACGGGCGTTATATTTTGAACCTGGCGGAAAGTGTGTGGGCTTATGCCAAGCCGGATGAGATTTTTGACAAAGACAAGCTTATGAAGATTATTCGGTCGCGTGCACCGGTATATGACAAAGGGCGCGACGGGCATTATAATCTGATTTCTGCTGTGCATAAATCTTTGCGCGGGTCGGATGTGGACGCGGCACTTTACTGGGTGGCGCGGATGCTGACCTCTGGCGAAGACCCGCGATATATTGTGCGACGGTTAGTACGGTTTGCGGTTGAGGATGTTTCTCTGGCAGACCCGAATGCGGTGGTGCAGGCCATTGCGTGTGCGGAAACGTTTGAGCGGCTCGGGTCACCTGAGGGGGAGTTGGCGGTGATGCAGTTGACGGCGTATTTGGCGACTGCGCCGAAATCTGCGGCAGTTTATAAAGCTATGCACAGTGCCTTTGCAGCTGCAAGACAAACGGGTTCATTGATGCCACCGAAACATATTTTGAATGCACCGACGAAACTTATGAAAAATCTGGGATATAATGATGGCTATATTTATGACCAAGATTTGGAAGACGGGTTTTCGGGGCAAAATTATTTTCCAGAAGAAATGGGGCGGAGGCGCTTCTATAATCCGGTTGACCGCGGATTTGAGCGGGAAATAAAAAAGAGAATTGATTATTTTGATAAATTGCGAATCGAAAAACAAAGAGCCAGAAAACAGCAAAAGGATGAAGATAAATGAGCGGTGTTGAATTAGTTAAGGTAAAAGCGGAAGATGACGGAATTCGCTTGAACAGGTGGTTTTTGAAGTATTATCCGGGGTTAAGCCTTGGACGGCTGCAAAAACTGTTGAGGACGAAGCAAATTAAAGTTGACGGGGGGCGTGCAGAAGCAAATACCCGTTTGGAAACGGGACAAGAAGTGCGTGTGCCGCCACTTGATAATGAAAAGAAAGAAATAACTCATAACAGCGTTTCGGAACGTGATGCGAAGTATATTGAAGATATGGTTATTTATAAAGACGAAAATATCATAGTTTTGAATAAGCCGTCGGGTTTGGCTGTGCAGGGTGGAACGAATACGCTTAAACATATTGACGGGTTGTTAGACGCATTGAAATTCGGCAATGAGGAAAAACCGAAACTTGTTCATCGTATTGACAAGGATACGAGCGGTGTTTTGGTGTTAGCACGTCATCGTAAAATGGCGGATATGCTAACTAAAGCTTTCAGGGAACATACGTTGCAAAAAACTTATTTGGCATTGGCGCGTGGTGTTCCGGCTAAAGAAATTGGCGAGATTAAGGCGCCGCTTGAAAAGGTTGACGGGCGGGTACAGGTATTAGACGGCGGAAAACCGGCGATTACGGAATATGAAGTTCTTGACAGTGTCAGCGATAGGTTTGCACTGATTGCTGCCAGCCCATTGACAGGCAGAACGCATCAAATTCGTGTGCATCTGGAATATATTGATGCTCCGATTTTGGGTGATGATAAGTATTTTGGAACCGAAAGAATGAAAAGCAGCTTGTTTATAAATAAATTACACTTGCACGCTTATAAAATTGATTTATCTTCGGTTTACGGCAAACGGGTAGTTGTTAAGGCTAAATTGCCGGATTATTTTAAAGAGAGTTTAAAAACGCTCGGATTAAATTTTAAGGAGTAGATTGTTATGAAAAAAGCAATTAAGATTGTTTTGATTTCTGTTATCAGTTTATGTGTGATTGCAATTGCTGCTGGCTATATTGCTTTAACGCAAATTGATTTTAATCGCTATAAAGAATTGATTATAAAAACAGTTCGGAATTCGACAGGGCGCGAATTGACAATCGGTGATATTCAGGTTAAGGCGTCATTTAATCCGACGATTGAAGTTAAGAATGTAACTTTTTCCAATGCTCAATGGGCAAAAAATCCGGTAATGGTCAGTGCAGATGCCGTGGATTTGGGATTTGCCGTTTTACCGCTGTTGCGTAAAAATGTTGTGATAGATATGTTTAAGCTTAATGGTGCGGTGGTTAATTTGGAAGAGAGCGCAAATGGTAAAGCTAACTGGGAGTTTACATTGCCCGAGTTACCTGTTGTTCAAGAAAAACAGGCGTGGATTTCTTTAATTAAGAGTGCAAATGCGGATGAAACAGCTGTGACAAATGATACGGCAAAGTTTTTGTCTTCGTTGGTAGTTAAGCAGATTGCACTTGAGAATGTGAAAATCAATTTTACAAATAAATCGGCTAAAACTGAAAGCTATGATATCAGCTATTTGAATTTGGAAGAGGATGTTGACGGAGCGATTGATTTTAAATTTGATGTCAATAAAGGTTTGTATAATGGTTCAGGAAAACTGGGAGCACTGGCTTTGCTGAATTCTGCATCCGGATATCCTGTAAAAGCAGAGCTTGATGTTATGGGGATTAAAGCAAATACCGAAGTTCTGCTTTATGATGTGTTGGGCAATATCCGCTTTGAGGGAACTGCTAACGCAAAAGGCTTTATGGGAAAGAACAGTGGGTTTGGCGAATCTGCCGATATAGCATTTAAAGGAGATTTGAAAAAGGTTGATGCAACAATTAAAAGTTTTAAAATTGCCGGAAACAACATCACCGGAACTGTAAAAGCGAATTTAACTAATAAAATTCCTGTTGTTTCGGCTGTTTTATCTTCACCGAAGATTGATATTGCCTCTTTTAATGTGGAAACAAAATCGGCTCATAAATTTTCGTTAATCAGTTCGGCGTATGCGACAACTCTGGTGCCGGCAACCGTTATTCCGTATCAACAATTATATGGTGTTAATGTGAATGCGGATATGACTATTGCGCAGCTTGTGAACGGGAATACTGCAATTGCAAGCGATTTGGGAATAAATGCAAAAGTTAATAATGGTGTTGCGGCAATCAAAATTTTAAAAGGAAAAGTTGCAGATGGTGCTGTTACCGCAAACTTAAATGTTAATGCACAAAGCCAATCGGTGGCGGTTAATGCAGATATTTCGAAAATGAATTTAATGAAGTTAATGAAGGCACTTAACGTTGATACGGCTGCTTTGAACTTTTCAAGCGGAAGTGATACGGATGTGCATATTAAGCTGAACGGCAGAGGAAGTACAGCTGCAAATGTTGTGGACAGTCTGGACGGGCAAGTAATTGCAGTCGTTAATAAATCGCAGCTGCATATCGGAAACATCGGATTATTAAAAGGAAATGTTATTTCTCAGTTGTTTGACACTTTAAAACTTACAAAAGGTAATGATGATTTGAATTTAAGTTGTGCAGTCGTGCGTGCAGACCTTAAAAATGGTAAGGCGGAATTTCCGAACGGGATTGTGATGAATGCTGATAAATTTACGTTGGTAGCTAATGGCAGTGTTAATCTGAAAAATGATAAAATCAGTGTCAGCGTGAAGCCTTTTGCCGGTAAACTTACTGATACGAATATTGCCAAAGCACTTTCTTCACTGGTTAAACTGACTGGAACAATACAAAATCCGAAAATTGGTGTTGACAGTGCGAATGCGGTAAAGACGATTGTCGGCGTGACGACTGGAGGACCGGTATATCTGGGAGCGCAGATGTTGCTGGAAAATGATGGTTCTCCTTGTTATACGGCTTTGCAGGGAACAGGGTATGAAACAATGTTTCCGAAGCCTGAAAATGTTGTTCAATCAACAACCGGCGATGTCGGGCAGATTTTGAATGACAGTGTCGGGGCGGTTAAGGATACGACCAAAGGGTTGCTTAATTTGCTTTCGGGCGGCGCATTGGAGAAAAAGAAAACTGCTGAGTAATGTTTTTATAGGACTTGTTCACAAAATGAAGCAAAACAAGAATGAAAGAAGCATATCTTAAAATTGAGGGGTGGGTTCAACGAGTCGGCTTCCGGCGATGGGTAATTGCGCAAGCTCGGGATATCGGAGGACTTTCGGGCTGGGTTAGGAACATTGAAGACGGAAGTGTTGAAATTATGATGCTTGGAGAAGAAACGGCAATAAACGAGATGGTAAAACGCTGTTATAGCGGACCGTTATTTGCACGTGTTGATAATGTTGCTTTTATGGTAAAAAGTGAGGTTTCCTTTTTACCGCCGATTCAACAAGGGCGGTTTATATGCCTTTAAGTTATAACCCTAAATATAGGATATAGTTTAATTGTTTTAGGGTAATTAACGCATATTTTTATCGTGTCTGATAATAATTGTTAGGAGAAAAAATATGCACGTTGATAAGACTGTTGAAAATGCCAGAGAATGTATGTGCTTGACTTGTCCGTCGTATACGAAAACCTGTAAAATTAAAAATGTTCCCGAGCTGACTGAAGAAGTTGAACATATTGAAGATGCTCAGCATCTGGAAATGATGTTTTGCGCGTTTGAAAAAAGTAATTGTATTCACGAGCATCGTGGTTGTTTGTGTTCGGACTGTCCGGTACATCAGAAATATGCGCTTAATAATGAAGATTATTGCTTAAATAGCGGGGGTATTGTTTAGTTTGGAGAACAAAAATGTTAAAAACGGCTGTGACTACCGAAACAAGCGTAGAAAACCGTTTTTTACACTTATACAAAATGGTGCAGGAACGGGAAACATTTTTAAATGACGATGCAAAAATTGTGCAATATAGTGCGATTTTACGATTTTTTATGAAATTTTTGCAGCATAATGAAACGTATACGCCAAATGTTTCATCTGTTTTGTTTTGGACGTATGTCAAACTTGGTGATATTTACTATGAAGGCGGTTTACAAAATCAAGATAATACTAGATATTTTTTGGCAGCCGAGTATTATAATCAAGCATTAACATATGCCCGTACAACAGAAGAGAAAAATCGGGTGTTGTTGGCGCTGAAAGATATTTATTACTATGTTAATGATGAGGATGCGCTGGTTAAGGTTGAGGAAACCTGGGCGGAAAATCACGATTTTGACGGGAAGTTTGCTGCATATATGCTGTTGGCGGAGAATGCAGAACTGCCGCAAGTCAAAGCCAGATTTTTGGAAAAAGCTTTAGATGGTGTTATGGGACAGGACGAAAACTTTTATGCGAAATATCAGGACACTCTTAATATCAGCAGCCAGCTTTTAGCAATTTATGAATTGCAGGGAGAAAAAGAAAAGGCAACCCGTATTAAAAGGTTGCGCGAAAGTACTTTGAAACTATTAAACTAGGAGAGCATTATGGCACTATATACGGTTGATTTGTTAATTTTGGGGTCCGGCCCTGCAGGGTATACAGCGGGAATTTATGCGGCGCGTGCCGGCTTAAATACAATGATTGTTGCCGGTAATCAGGAAGGCGGACAGCTGACAATGACCAACAGTATTGAAAATTACCCCGGGTTTGAAGAAATCAGCGGTTATGAGTTGATGGACAAGATGAAACAGCAGGCTTTGAAACTGGGCGTGCAGATGGTAAACGATCATATTGTCGAGGTTGATTTTGCACATCGCCCGTTTGTTTGCAGCTCGGAAAACGGACACTCTTATAAAGCCCGTGCGGTGATTGTGGCAACAGGTTCTTCGGCAAAGTGGCTTAATATCGAATCGGAAAAGAAATATCTGGGCTATGGTGTGTCGGCTTGTGCTACGTGTGACGGATTCTTTTATCGTGGGCGGACGGTTGCTGTTATCGGTGGTGGTAATTCGGCTGCTGCGGAAGCTTTGTATCTGGCAACGCTTGCAGATAAGGTAATTTTGGTACACAGACGCCATCAGTTGCGGGCAGATAAGATTTTGCAAGATAAAATCTTTAATAACCGCAAGATTACTATTGAATGGGACAGCGTGGTTGAAGAGATTTTAGGTGAGGACGAGCCGCGTAAGGTAACAGGGCTTAAAATCCGCAATGTGGAAAGCGATGCGACAAAGGTTTTGCCGGTTGACGGGATTTTTGTGGCAGTCGGACACCAGCCGAATACGGAAATCTTTAAAGGTAATTTGATTTTAGACAGCAAAGGCTATATCGTGACGCACGAAAACTGTTCGCAGACGGATATTGAGGGTGTGTTTGCGGCGGGTGACGTGAAAGACCCGAAATATAAGCAGGCAATTATTTCCGCCGGCAGTGGGGCGAAAGCGGCGATGGATGCGATTGAGTATCTGGATGTTGAATAAGCAATAAAAAGGCGGGAGAACCCGCCTTTTTTTAGACATTGAATAAGAAGTTTAGCAAGTCGCCGTCTTTAACGACATATTCTTTGCCTTCAGAACGCATCTTGCCGGCTTCTTTGCAGCCTTGCTCGCCGTTATATTTGATGTAGTCATCGTAAGCGATGGTTTCGGCACGGATGAAACCACGTTCAAAATCAGAGTGAATAATACCGGCACATTGTGGGGCTTTTGAGCCTTTAAGGAATGTCCACGCACGTACTTCTTTCGGTCCGGCAGTGAAATAGGTTTCAAGTCCCAAAAGGGAATATCCGGCTTTAATGATTTTGGTAAGACCGGTTTCTTCAAGCCCTAATGCGGAAAGGAATTCTTGTTTTTCTTCTTCGCTGTCAAGCTGGGCAACTTCGGACTCGATAGCGGCGGAAATAATGACAGCTTTGGCGTTTTCTTTTGCGGCTTTTTCAAACACGCGTTTGGAAAATTCGTTGCCGGTCGCAGCGCTTTCTTCGTCTACGTTGCAAACATATAAAACCGGTTTGGATGTTAAAAGCTGCATCATCTGGTATTGCTTATACGCGTCTTTGTCTGCTTCGGACGGAGCGGCAGTGCGGGCAGGTTTGCCCTCGCGCAAGGCGTTGATTATCGGTTCCATTACGCGGGCGCGGACGGCTGATTCTTTGTCGCCGCCGGTTTGGGCTTTCTTTTTGGTTTGTTCAAAGCGTTTTTCGAGGGATTCGAGGTCAGCTATCATCAGTTCGGTTTCTACGATTTCCGCATCGCGAATCGGGTCTACAGAGCCTTCAACGTGGGTGATATTGCCGTCCTCAAAGCAGCGGAGAACGTGAATTATGGCATCGGTTTCGCGGATGTTGGCAAGAAACTGGTTGCCCAAGCCCTCGCCTTTGGACGCGCCTTTTACCAAACCTGCGATGTCTACAAACTCCAGTTGTGTCGGAACAATGTTTTTGGGATGGACAATATCGGCGAGCTCCTGCAAACGTTTATCCGGCACGGCAACACGTCCGGTATTCGGCTCAATCGTGCAGAACGGAAAATTTGCTGCCTGTGCGGCGATGGTTTGGGTTAAAGCGTTAAAAAGTGTGGATTTGCCAACGTTCGGAAGACCAACAATGCCACAATTAAATCCCATTTGACTGCTCCTTTAAGAATTATTTGTTATGTGGCGGTTATACTAGAGATATGTTTGTTTTGCAACAGAAAAATGCAACAAAAAGAGCGTTGACATAAGTCAGCGCTCTTGGGGGATTACTTTTTAAAGAAGCTTTTGTACGCTATTGGATGGAGTTTTTTTA
The DNA here is from genome assembly GCA_910580155.1 of uncultured Alphaproteobacteria bacterium. Lineage (GTDB taxonomy): Bacteria > Pseudomonadota > Alphaproteobacteria > RF32 > CAG-239 > CAG-267. The sequence continues at coordinate 3,013 of CAJTWX010000046.1, read as the reverse complement.
TCAGCTTTTTAGCTTGCGGACTCCATTTGTGTCCGGCGTCGTTGATGTAATATATCAGATTACGATTATATTTCTGTCTGATATATATTTCTTCAATCTGTGGCGTGATGAGCTTTTTTGCGACCATTTCTTCAGCATAGGCTTTAGTAACGTGTCCGTAATTGTTTATGAAACTTAGTGCAAACTGGTATTTGTGCATATGACGCACGTTTTTCATAAAACTTCGGTTTGATTTTGGTTTGTGCACATCTACAGTATTTAGAATGCTGTAGATACGCCAAGCTCGGGGAGTGAGATAGCTCAATCCTCTTTCTTCTTCTGAGTCTATTATAGGTCCGTTGATATTAAACCCGAAAGCGCTATAAAGGATGTCTAATAAAATATCCCATATTTCTCGTACCTTCATAATGATTAAGTTTAATGATTTAACAATAATTTTCTGATTGGTCTAATTTTGATTGTGCATACCGATAAGGTTAGAATATTGCGCGATGCCTTTTTTGATTAGTTCGTTGATTGTAGCAGCAATAAAATCCAGCCTTTCTTCTAAAATCTCTATTTCGGCTTTGGAGAATCGGGAAAGTACAAAACTTACGGTGTCTGTGTGGTGTTCTTTAGGTGAGCCGACGCCGATTCGTATACGATTGTAATCAGTGCCTATGTGTGAGTCAATATTTTTTAAGCCGTTGTGTCCGCCGGCAGAACCGCCGATTTTGGCTTTGAGCTTGCCTAATGCGAGGTCTTTGTCATCGTGGATGACAATAATGTTTTGCGATGGAATCTTATAAAAGCCGGCAACTTTGTCAAGGGAATTGCCGGAAAGATTCATATATGTTTGCGGCTTGAGGAGCAAAACTTTTTCGCCATCAATTATGCCTTCGGCGAGCAAGCCCTCAAACTTGGTCTTAAACGGAGTAAAATTATAGTAGCTATGTATTTTATCTGCCGCCATAAAACCAATGTTGTGGCGGGTTTTTGCATATTCCTCTCCGGGATTTCCAAGTCCTGCCACTAGAAACATCTGCCCCTCTTATTTGCGTAAGAAGTCGACGTGAATCGGCATATCAGATACCGGATGGAACTGAACGTCTTTGCAGATTACTTTTTCGTTTTTGCCGTTTACGGAAACGGTGATAACAGATTTGTAGAAGTCTGCCAAATCCAGAGCCTTTTCCAACTCAACCGGATGAAGACTGATGTTTACAGCGTCTTTTTTGCCACCATAAATAACTGCAGGAATACGGCCTTCTCTACGACACGCACGAGCTGCCCCCTTACCTGCATTTTCGCGCAAATTTGCGTTAAATGTAATTTCTGACATTTTTTTATCCTTTTATATTTGTTAAATTAAACATCCAAACAGCCTCCAGGGGTGCTGTTTAGTGTGTTTTTTATACGCTGATTATTTTAAAAAGCAAGAAGTTTTTAAATAGGGGAGGTTTTTGCCTCCCCTTACAGTTAATTGGCGTTTTGCAGCTCTTTTTCATAAGTGCGCTTATCACGCAAAAAGCGGATAATACCGTATGGAATCGACAAAGCATATAAGCCGGTCAACACGCCCAGTGTCAGCCAAGTTTGTGTAAATAAGAAATTTGCAAGCAAGGCAACTACCAGCAACAATGGGACTATCATTGAGGGGTGAACCTTGGCTTTTTTGAGCGAGATTGTCGGGATGCGGCTGGTTTCAAGATAGGACACAAGGCACATCCACACGCCGCAAAACAGATGTGTGCGCATATAAGGCAAAGCCTCTTTGCAGTCAAAGCTGATTAAAAGGGGCATTATAACCATTGCGGCGGCAGCGGGAGCGGGAACGCCGGTGAAATAATGTGACCAGTACGGCGGAACGGTGTCATCTTCCAACATTGTGTTGAAACGGGCGAGGCGCATAGCCATTCCCATTGAAAACAGGAGGCAGAAAAACCAGCCGATTTTCGGGAGGTCAAACAAGCACCACTGGAACATCAGAATTGCCGGTGCAACGCCGAAACTGACGAAATCGCTTAACGAATCAAGCTCAGCACCGAATTTGGACGAAGCTTTAAGCATTCTGGCAACGCGGCCGTCCAAGCCGTCAAAAAGGGCGGCTAGAAAGATAAAAATCACTGCTTTTTCCCAGTTTTCCTGCATAGAATAGCGAATAGAGGTGATGCCTGAGCAAAGAGCCAACATTGTCACAATGTTGGGGATAAGCTTGCGAAAAGGAACTTCGCTAAGCTTGTTTTTTGTAGCTTTAAGCTTTTTGTTTATAGGTTTCATATAAATATCTTTCAAAAATGTATGCCGAAACGCTGTTTCTGCCGCATACGGATGTTAAATCTGACACACGCTGTGTGCCAAAACAAGGAAACATTATTCGGAAATGAAAAAAAATACAAGTTTTATGTTGCAATTATATTTTTTTGTTTGTATAAGAATTTTTGTTGGTGATAAGCGCTTGTGGCGGAACAGGTAGACGCTGCAGACTTAAAATCTGTTGCCCGCAAGGGCGTGCCAGTTCGAGTCTGGCCAGGCGCACCAATTTTAAGGCGCTCTTTTGGGGGCGTTTTTTGTTTTTGAGTTATTAAACTTTGTTTGTCTGATTTTTTTGACTTTTGTTTTATTTGAGATATATTGCTTGCTTAGGAGTAATATTAGACAGGTGAATTATGGAGATTAAACTTTCGGAACATTTTACGTTTGCGAAGTTGTTGAGGTTTACGATGCCGTCGATTTTGATGATGATTTTTACATCCATATACAGCATCGTCGATGGGTTGTTTGTTTCCAATTATGTGGGTGCAACGCCGTTTGCGGCGGTTAATATCGTGTTTCCGTTTTTGATGATTTTGGCGGCGGTCGGGTTTATGTTTTCAACTGGTGGGAGTGCGTTGATTGCCAAAACCTTGGGTGAAAAAGACAGGTTTATGGCTAATCAAATATTTTCTATGCTTATATACACAAGTATAATTTTCGGGGCAATTGTATCTGTTGCGACGATGTTGGTTATTAAGCCGGTATTAGCTGTGTTTGG
>CAJTWX010000045.1 GCA_910580155.1 uncultured Alphaproteobacteria bacterium | reverse complement strand
CAATGGTACCAATGTTGCAGTGTGGCTTACTGCGTTCAAACTTCTCTTTTGCCATCTTAATCTTCTCCTAATAAAAAGATATCTAATTATTGATTGCCTATGCAATCGGAAAAATGGAGCAGCCGCCAAAACGATGGCTGCTCCGGTTAAACTTATTAGCTGTTTTTAGCCTTAACTGTTTCCGCAACTTCTCTCGGAACTTCAGCATAATGGTCGAATTGCATTGTAAACTGCGCACGGCCCTGAGAGAGAGAACGCAATGTGTTTACATAGCCGAACATATTTGCCAAAGGCACCTGAGCGTCAACCACGCGTGCATTACCACGCTGATCCATACCGCTGACCAAACCGCGTCTGGAGTTCAAGTCACCGATAATATCGCCCATATATTCTTCCGGAGTAACCACTTCAACCTTCATAATCGGCTCAAGCAATTTTGCATCTGCCTGACGCATACCTTCGCGGAAAGCCGCACGGGCTGCAATTTCAAAGCACATAACGTTCGAGTCAACCTCGTGGTAAGCACCATCATACAATGTGCACTTAACACCGGTTACCGGATAGCCCGCGAGAACACCGGCATCCATAGCCGAACGCAAACCTTTTTCAACACCCGGAATATATTCCTTCGGAACGTTACCGCCGACAACCGTATTCGCAAATTCAAAACCGGTGTAACCTTCCATCGGTTCAAATTTGATTTTAACTTTAGCGAACTGACCGGCACCACCGGATTGTTTCTTGTGGGTATATTCAATATCGCACGGTTTGGTAATCGTCTCGCGGTAAGCAACCTGCGGGTTACCGATGTTAGCTTCAACTTTGAATTCACGTTTCAGACGGTCAACGATAATGTCGAGGTGCAACTCGCCCATACCTTTAATGATAGTCTGACCGGAATCAGGATCGGAAGAAACTTTGAATGACGGGTCTTCCATTGCCAAACGAGACAAAGCCAAGCCCATTTTTTCAACGTCTGCTTTGGTTTTCGGTTCAACGGCCAATTCAATAACGGGATCCGGAAATACCATATTCTCCAAAACAATCGGATTGCTTGCATCGCAAAGCGTATCACCGGTTGTCGTATCTTTCAAACCTGCCAAAGCAATAATATCACCGGCATTAGCTTCTTTAATATCATCACGCTTGTTGGCGTGCATCAACAACATACGGCCGATACGTTCCTTTTTATCTTTAACAGAGTTATAGATATAAGAACCGGCTTGCAATGTACCCGAATAAATACGGGTAAAGGTCAACGAACCGACAAACGGGTCATTCATAATCTTGAATGCCAAAGCGGAAAGCGGCTGGTTATCGTCAGCTTTACGGGTAATAACTTCTTCAGTCCCCGGCTTAGTCCCTTCAACATCCGGCAAATCCAGAGGAGAAGGCAAATAGTCGATAACCGCATCCAACAGCGGCTGAACACCTTTGTTCTTAAAGGCAGTTCCGCATAATACCGGAACAAAAGACATAGAAAGCGTACCTTTACGAATGCACTTTTTCAAAGTATCAACAGAGATTTCTTTGCCTTCAAAATAGTCTTCCATAGCCTGATCATCCATCTCAACAGCCATTTCAACTAATTTTGAATGATATTCTTCCGCCTTGTCTTTCAATTCTGCCGGAATTTCCGTAACGTTAATCGGAGCATCAGCAGTATCACCGGTGTAAATGACTGCTTTCATCTCAAGCAAGTCAATAACACCCTGAAATTCAGCTTCCGCGCCAATCGGCAATTGCAGAGCCATCGGGCGTGCACCCAAACGGTCTACAATCATATCCAGACAGCGATAAAAGTTCGCGCCGATTCTGTCCATCTTGTTACAGAAGCAGATTCTCGGAACGTTATACTTATCAGCTTGTCTCCAAACTGTTTCAGACTGCGGTTCAACACCGGCAACAGAGTCAAACACCGTAATCGCACCGTCAAGAACGCGCAAAGAACGTTCAACCTCAACCGTAAAGTCAACGTGTCCCGGAGTGTCAATAATATTGACGCGGTGACCTTTCCAATAGCAGGTAGTCGCAGCAGAAGTAATGGTAATACCACGCTCCTGTTCCTGCTCCATCCAGTCCATCGTAGCAGCACCATCGTGGGTTTCGCCGATTTTGTGGTTTACACCGGTGTAAAATAAGATACGCTCTGTTGTAGTGGTTTTACCGGCATCAATATGTGCCATGATGCCGATATTTCTGTACATTTCCAATTTATGTGTACGAGCCATTGTCTTATGTTCCCTGTAATATTAGAATTTATAATGCGAGAAAGCTTTGTTAGCTTCAGCCATTTTGTGGGTATCTTCACGTTTTTTAACGGCAGCACCACGGTTGGCATAAGCATCCAAAAGCTCGTTAGCAAGCTTGTCTGTCATTGTTGTTTCAGAACGTTTCTTAGCTGCGGCAATAATCCAGCGGATAGCCAAAGCCTGACGGCGGTCTGCTCTTACTTCGCAAGGAACTTGGTAAGTAGCACCGCCCACACGGCGTGAACGAACTTCCAAAACAGGTTTAACATTTTCAATAGCTTCAAGGAACACGGTCAAAGCTTCTTGCTTTGATTTCTGAGCCAAAATGTCAAATGCAGAATAAACGATTTTTTCTGCAACGGCTTTTTTGCCCTGTTCCATAACATTGTTAATAAATTTTGCAACAACCTGATCGTTATATTTAGCATCAGGAAGCACAACTCTTTTTATAGCACTATGACGACGTGACATCTGATATTCTCCTATTTAGGTCTCTTAGCGCCATACAAAGAGCGGCGTTGACGACGTTTAGCAATTCCTTGGGTATCCAAGGTACCACGAATGATATGATAGCGAACACCAGGCAAGTCTTTCACACGGCCTCCTCTAATCAGCACCACTGAGTGTTCTTGAAGATTGTGACCTTCACCAGGGATGTAGCTGATTACTTCAGAGCCGTTGGTCAACCGTACACGTGCTACTTTACGCAAAGCGGAGTTAGGTTTCTTCGGGGTTGTTGTGTAAACCCTTGTGCAAACACCTCTTTTTTGCGGACACGCATCCAGAGCCGGGACTTTGTTTCTCTTCTCTTTTGGTGTTCGTGATTTACGAATTAACTGATTAATTGTAGGCATCACAAATTTCCTTAAAAGTTAAATTATTAAAACGACTTGCCCTTAAAAAGCGATTCTCAACCGGCTTATTTTTGTTTGATTAAACATAACCTGTTGATTTATCGTCCTTAAAGACAAAACAAACTGAAAAGGCAGATACACTGCCCCCTAAATTCGTTGCCCGAAACTTACCTCATCTTTTTTATATAGTCAACCATTATTTTAAACATTTTTTAATTTAAATATGTTTTAAAACCCGCCCCGAATCGGAGATAATAAAAAAATTGACATTATCCGATATATTTGATATAATAATCTTTATAGGAGATATTATGATGACCGAAGAAGAAAAGAAATCTGCATACGAAGCTGCCAAAGCGAGAATTTCCAAGGCGACCGTAACCCTTGCCACAGCAGCATCAACATTGACGCCTTTCCTTTCTGCCGCACAAAATTCCGCCCCCGCTCCCGAAACAGCACGCGTCATCACCGCCTCACCTAAAAATACAATAGAAATAACCAATATTAAAGAAGCTCAAAACCAACCCGCATTCGGCAGCGAAGAATGGTTAAAAAACCAAATGCAAAACGACCGCACCGAACACGATGCCCAAACCGCAAAACTAAAACCGGCCGCGGCAGAACACGAAAACTATCAAGAATACGCACAGGCATATGCCGAAAAAAATAACCTCACGCTTGAGCAGTATCGCTTAGCACAGGCCAATATCGCCGAAACACTCACCAAACCTGTCTCAAACGACGATAGTCCGTTCCGAATTGGCAACTGGGGAAACTCAAGTGTGGAAAGTTCTATATGGGGAAAAATCCATAGCAAAATGGCCACCAAAGAACTTCCGGACACACCCGACCAGATATTAGCCCATACAGGCAAAAACAAACGCATAACCATCGAAACAATAGAAAAAACCAGTGACGAAGCCTTAGCCTGGTACGGCAGCTCGGTTCTGTCTCAAAAAATCACCTTGCAGACATATTCGGAAAAAGAACAGCAGCAAGCCAGAGAAAACACACAAAATTACGGCACTAACTCCTATGATGAATACAAACTGAACAACCCCGTTGCCCGCATAACTATTGCCCTGCACGAAGCCAATCATATGATTGATGACCAATACAGCGGACAGTTTCTTTTAAACCAAACCCCGCTTAACGCCGCCTGTGGAAACCACTTAACCGAAACAAAATCATACGCTGTCGAATATCTGGCTGCCGCAGAGCTTTACACCAATCTGAAAAAACAAGGAATGGACACCATCCAGATTAACGGCGAAAACCGCCCGCTGGAAAACATCCTTGAGATGTATCCTAACCTGAAGGAAACTGTTCTCGAAAAAGGATTTGATGCCAAAGACCCCGCCAGCGTCCGCAATATCGTCGAAAAAGCCTCCGCCGAGTGGCATAAAAACAGAAACAACATTTATATTAAACAAGATGCAAGCTTCTCAGCTGCCGCCTCACAAAATTTCGCAGCATACACAATGACAGAAAAGCTGGAACTCTTAAAAAATGAAGAACAGACTTATAACGAAATATCCGAAAAGATGTTAAAAACCGCATACATCGGACAAAATACAATAGTCGACCTGTCCAGCTGTCGGGATTTACTGGACACGCTTGACCGCACACAATTTGCCAAAGACATCCGCAGCGGACAGGAAGCTAACACAGCATCCCCCGATAATGAAAGCAATAAAATTGACCTAATTTCATATGAAGAATTAAACGCCGTTAACACCTATCTGGAAAGCAAAGGCCTGACAACCGATAACGCCAAAAACCAATACCTGACGACCGCCCTGAAAGACATCGCCCGACGGGAGAAAAACCAAGATACGGAATTAAAAAACATTCTGCTGAGCTACAATTCCGCAATGACATATGCCGACGGGCTAAACGAAGGCGTCTGGGCAAATATGCGCATTATAACCAATTCAGAGGGACAAAACTTCCAAATATCAGATACGATGTTAGCCGAAGCGCAGAAAAAACAACAACAGCAACAACAATCCGAAAGAATAACCCTGACCACCATTGCACCGGAAGAAATGATGCCCACCATAACGCTCGGCACAATAGAGCGCGAAGATATATCCGCCGTAATGCAGCAAGACAGACAGGCTCACGATTCCGCAGTAATCACACAGTGCACCGAGCTTGTCCGACCTGCCAGAGAGCAATCCACCCCCCTCTCTCCCACAGCTATCAGACAAATGCAACAGCAGGGCAGATAGCTCCCTTCTTAAAAAGATTGACACCTAAAACAAGATAAAATAAAAAAAACACAAATCGTAAAAAAAACTCTTTACAAACAAAAATAATTATTTTATGAAAGAACACATCAATGCACCCGTAGCTCAGCAGGATAGAGCAACAGCCTTCTAAGCTGTGGGTCAGGCGTTCGAATCGCCTCGGGTGTACCACTACATTTATAAGGGTCGGCAGAGAGCCGGCCTTTTTTTTATTATTTCTCAAATCACCGAACCGTCTGCCAACACCCTGCTCTAAAAAAACAAATCTGAAAAAAGGGTTAAAGAAAATGCTTGCAATTTAAATTTCAGAGTGTATAGTCACGTTGTCCTTGCTGTAAAGAAAGACCTTTCTTTGCGGCTATACATTAATTTTTGTTGAGAATCCATAAGGAGATTTTTTATGACTAAATATGAGAGTATGTTAATTGCTCGTCAAGACCTCGGTCAGTCTCAGGTTAATGACATCGTGGCAACATTGTCCGATGCAATTAAAAGAGAAGGCGGCGAGGTTGTAAGTGTGGATAACTGGGGTTTGAAAACTCTGGCATACCGCATCAGAAAAAACCGTAAAGGTTACTATGTTGTTTTGAACATTTCAGCTCCGGCGAATGCTATTTTTGAATATGAGCGCCTCGCTCGTTTGAACGAAGATATCATCCGCTATATGACAATTAAAGTTGAAGAATTTGCCGGCAGCAAAGAAGAAGCTGCTGCGGCTGAAGCTAACTAAAGGAGTTTGGTATTATGGCAAAACAAGGATTTTTTAAGAAAAAGAATTTGAGTGACAATCCGAACTTTGTGATTGATTATAAAGACACGAAGTTTTTGTCCCGCTATATTTCGGAAAAAGGCAAAATTATGCCTAGCCGTATCACTAACGTTAGTGCGAAAACACAACGACAAATCGCCCGCGCCATCAAACGCGCCCGTTTTGTTGCTTTGTTGCCGTATGTTGCTGATTAAGGAGATGTGGAAATGGAAATCATTCTTTTAGAACACGTTGAAAAATTAGGCAAAATGGGTGATAAGGTACAGGTTAAGAGCGGCTATGCCCGTAACTACCTTTTACCGCAAAATAAAGCTTTGCGCGCAACCGAGGCAAACCTTGCTTATTTTGAAAAGCAAAAAGCAGAACTCGAAGCCCGCAACAAGGCTTTGTTTGATGAAGCAACCAAGAAATCTGAAGAATTGAAAGGCTTTTCAGCCGTTCTTATTCGTCAGGCTGCAGAAACCGGCCAGCTCTATGGTTCTGTTACCATTCGCGACATTGCCAAAGCAATTAACGAATCCGGTGTAGAACTCGAGCGTCGTTTTGTTGCGTTGGATAAGCCGATTAAATACCTCGGCGTATATCCGGTTAAATTAAGCTTGCACCCCGAAGTTTCTCAGACTGTTCTCGTAAACATTGCGCGTTCGGCTGATGAAGCAAAAAAACAGGAAAAAGCTTACAGCAACGAAACAGCTCCGGCTGCCGAAGAAGCTGCTGCCAACTAATGCCGGCTGTTCCCTGAGGGGAGAGCTGCAATTAACGGCAGATAATATTAAAACGCACGGGCGCAAGTTCGTGCGTTTTTGTTTTATGCTAAAAAAGCGCAAAAAAATCCAAAAAAAATTTCTTCTTATACGAAAAATTAACGATATCCGGTGTCTAATATCTTTAATGTATTAAATGGCAACAGAGGTGCGGTCAGACGATGAATACCCTAAACGATATTATGGACAAGTTAAAAAAATCCGGCGTATTGATTGTTTTCGGTGTATTGTCGTTTTACTTTACGATTAACGCGATTAAAGGCGACCGCGGCTTTTTTAAATATCTTTATCTTAAAGGCAAGGTTGAGGCTGCTCAGGCCGAACGCGCCAAATATGCAATGATAAAAAAAGATTTGGAACACAAAGTTGCTATGCTTTCAGAAAAAACGCTCGACCTTGATTATCTTGAAGAGCGAGCACGTATCGTTCTTAATATGGTGGGCGACGGCGAATATGTCATTTTAGATAAAGATATTGATAAACGCTAAAAAGGATTTGTCATTTAAAAAATATTTGCTATAACTAGCGATAAATCGGGTAAAACATAAGGTTTTACACGGTTTGGCATAACAGGACGGATTTTTTAATTGAGATACAAGCGATATTCAAATAGGTTAAAACCGGTTAAATATCAGGCATCTGAAGACAGATCTTTGTTTTCGGAAAAGGAATTTATTATTCGTTCCAACGGCAAAATGAAAATCTTTAAAATCTCGCCGCAATTACAGTGGTGCCTGTTTGTGACAATGCTCGGCGTGGCGATATGGACAGCATATTCATACCGGATGTACAGCGTGTCCGACCGGATAATCTCTTATCAGGAACAAAAACTGGATGAAACTCGCAGCGCGTATGTAGACTTGATGAGTGACTTTGTCACCGTGCATAAAAACATTTCCAATATGGTCGAAGTGCTGGGCAAACCGCAGGAACAGCAGGTAGACAGCATTGACGAATATCTGAAAAAAGCCGAAATCATTGAAGAGCGTATCCGCCAGATTACCGCAAACGAAGACTGGATTAACGAACACGATTTAAACCGCAAAAATGCCGTAAAAGAGGCAATCATCAGCCGCGATGTTGCAATTGAAGAAAAAAACCTTTTGGAAGAAAAAGTCAAACATCTGGAAGAAATGGTTCGTTCGCTGCAAGCGTTTGAGTTTGACTTGCTGCAAAAAGTAGAAACGGTTTCCAACAAAGAAATTGATAAGCTGAAAACAACAATTTCAACTGTAAATGGCGAGCTTAAAAAGCGTGGAAAATATTTCAACCCGATGGCAAACTCCAAAAAGAACAGCCGCGGCGGCGAGTTTATTCCGGCCGAGATGGCAGCGGGCTTTAACGAAGAGCTGGTCAAACAGGCGCAAAAAGCCTATACGGCAGTTGATGACATTACTTATTATCAGGAGGCGATGAAAAAGCTGCCGCTAGGCAAGCCGGTATGGACATATTGGCTGTCATCACCGTTTGGTAAGCGTAGTGACCCGTTTAACGCCAAAAGCGCAACACACAAAGGCGTAGACTTGGCATCTAACAAAGGCAATAAAGTCAAAAGTATGGCCGAGGGCAAGGTAACACGCGCCGGCGTAGCCAGCGGTTATGGCAAAGTGGTAGAAATAGACCACGGCAACGGCTTTAAGACTAAATATGCGCACTTAAACGCAATATACGTTAAACAGGGGCAAACAATTGAGCAAGGACAGACAGTGGGCGAAGTCGGCTCAACAGGGCGCTCCACCGGTCCGCATTTGCATTATGAAGTTTTATATGAGGGGGTAAACCTTAACCCGATGGTCTTTATGAAGGCTAAATAGAGAATTGAACGGAGGCTTTAAATGAGAAAACTAAGACGTGTAATGTTTCTGAAACTGGCAAGATTTATGCGTGGCGAAAAAAACATCGTGCCCTGCATAATCAGCGCCGGAACAAAAATTGCCGGCAATATTACCGACGGCGATGTGATTCACATTGACGGACACATTGAAGGCGATGTTGTTTGCAAAGAACTGGTTATCGGCGCAGAAGGCCGCGTAAACGGAATGGTTGAAGCCAAAAGCGTTGAACTGTACGGCGAGCTGAACGGAACACTCAAAGCAGAAAATTTGTTTATTGCCGGAACCGCAAAATTTATTGGCGATTCGGTATATAAAACCATCGCCATCGAACCGGGGGCAATACTAGTTGGCAAGTGCGCCGTCTGCAATGGTAATACAGGCAACGAGTAGGAAAGAGAGTATGCCCGTGCGCTGGCAGAAACTGCCACGGGCTGCCCCCTCGCAATAACTCGCAAAGAAGAAATAAATCGGGGGATGACGGGAGGAAAAGAGGAATATGTATTTTTTTATGGAGAAATTATATGAAAAAATCGGTTGTTGTTTTAAGTAGCGTATTGGTAACGGCGGCGGCATTAGGCAGCGGCTTTTATTTTATGCAGGATTCCGGCAAAGCGCAGATAGCAGCATATTGGGATGGCCAGACGGAACTGAACCTTAAAAGCGCCGACGGCAACCTGCCGCTCGTCAAAGCCGTAAAAGCCGGCGATATAGCGGCCGTGCAATATTTCCTCGAAAAAGGAGCAGATGTTGACGTGCGCAACGCCGACGGCGTTTCTGCCCTTTTGGCATCCGCAGAAAAAGGCGATACCGCACTGTTTAACCTGCTGGCAGCTAAAAGCACGGCAGATTTGAAAGAACCGGCATACCTCGATAAAGCTATTGATAGTGGCAATGCCGAACTCGTGCAGACACTGCTTGACAAAGGTGCGGATGTAAATGCGATTTTGGCATTCAAAGGCAGAAAACGTCCCGATGATATATTAAACTACAAAGACCCGCGAGTCACCACACCGCTGAAAAAAGCCGTTCAGGATAATAAACCGGCGGTTGTATCCGTATTGGCAAAAAACGGGGCGGAAGGCGTGGTCGATTTTCTGACCGAAGAACTGCGCACTACCTCAGCTGCGATGGTTAAAGCACTGGCAGAAAACGCCGGCAATCTGCGGCAGATTTCGGTTAAAGGGATGGATTTGCTGACGTATGCTGCCGGCGGAGCTGCCCCCGAAACACTCGCATATCTTTTAAAAGCCGATGCCGGAGAAGTAAACAAAGCCTTTGCCCGCCTTTTAGGACAACGCAAAAATGACAGCACCTACGACGAAGCGGTCGAGATGTTTTTAAAAGCCGGCGCAATGCCAACACCCGAAGTAATGGAGCAGATGCTAAAAAAGAAAAATCCCGAAATGTTCCTGAAACTCGCCAAATGCTATGCGCACCCAAATATTAAACCGCAAAAAATGGATGAAGACGCACTGATGTATGCCTTGCGAACCGGCAAAACAGAAGTAGTCGCCTTCCTTTTGGAAAACGGCGCGGATATATGGCAGGAATACAATAACGGAACCACACCGTTTAAAACAGCAGTCGGACTGGCCGCCGAACAGCCGGAGATTTTGGAAATGTTTGAAAAAAGGCTGACCGATATTAACGAAACCGGCTATAATGGCGAAACACTTTTGATGATGTTTGCGGCTGCCGGCAATTTTCAAAATTTTGAGCGCATTGTGAATAAAGGCGGCAACATCTGGCAAAAAGACAATAACGGCAAAACGGCTCTGATGTATGCAGCAGAAGGCGGCAATCGTCAGGTGATGGATTATCTTTTGTATAAAGGGGATAATCTGGCCGCAAAAGATAAGTTCGGACACACCGTGCTGACTTTTGCAGCACGCGCCGGCAAAGCAGATGCCGCAAAGTATCTGGCAGATAAAGGCGCCGATATTTCAGCTGCGGATAATGACGGCAAAACCGTACTAATGTATGCCGCCGAAAAAGGACACGGCGCCATTGTCGATATGCTCGTCAATATGGGCGAAAGTGCAGCACAGACAGATAATAACGGACGCACGGTTTTGATGTATGCAGCTCAAGGCGGCAATCCTGACGTTGCGGAAACGCTGTTAATGAAAGGCGTAGACGTTAACGCAACAGATAATAACAGAACACCGGTTCTGTCGTATGCCATCAAAGGCGGCAGTGCTGAAATTGTAAGACGTCTGGTAAAAATGGGCGCCAATTTATATGCAACGGATGACCGCGGCTATACGCCAATGATGTATGCGCTGGAAACCGGACGCGAAGATTTGTATAATTTAGTGCAATTATTTGATGGCCAAACCCGAACAAAGGCTAAGGAAAACGGCAAAAGTCTGGGGATGATGGCGGTTGAGGGCGGCAATATTGATTTGATTAAGCTGATGCTCAAAGAATATCGGACAACGATTAACGAACGGGATAACAACGGCGTTACGTTTTTGATGTTATTAGCCGGTAAAGGACGTCCGGATGCCTTGCGCGAAGCCTTTGAAAAAGGTGGTGACGTGCGCCTGATTGACAATAGCGGCAAAACAGCACTGATGTATGCAGCAGAGCAGGATATCGGTGTTAACGTGGTCAGCGTGTTAAAAGAAATCCGCCAAAACGGCGAACACTGGATAAATTTGGCAGATAAAAGCGGGCGTACAGCGCTGATGTATGCTGTCGGCTATCAAAACAACCAGCCCTTTAAGGCGCATACACTTTTAGTCAACGGGGCAGATGCCACAAAAACAGACAATGAGGGCAAGACAGCGCTGATGTATGCTGTGGCTAATCCGTACAGCCGTGTGGATGCACGGGGAATTACCGAGATTCTGGAACGCGGCCGCAATGTCAACAGTAAAGATATGCAGGGGCGCACAGCCTTAATGTATGCTGCTGCAAATGCTAATACGGACGGCAATGTTTTAATCGAACTGCTAAATGCGGGCGGCGATGTGAATGCGGCGGATAATCAAGGCAAAACAGTGCTGATGTATGCGATGGAAAGCGGCGATATCGGCAAAGTCCGCCTGTTGCAAAAAGCCGGCGCTAACGCAAATGCGCAAACCAAAGACGGCAAAACCATAAAAGATTACATCACCCCCGAAGCACTTTGCTTTAAAGCCGCAATCTCAAATTAGCCCCCTCTCCTACCCTCCCCACCTGCGAGTCATAGCGAGGGCGCTTTTCTTTTTCGTGAGTCATTGCGAGGAGGACGCAGTCCGACGTGGCAATCTTACTTTTTTTGTGAGTCATTGCGAGCGAATGAAATGAGCGTGGCAATCTTTGGAGAGTATGGAATGCTTTTGCCGAATGAGATTGCCACGTCGCTCCGCTCCTCGCAATGACTCACAAAAACAAAAAAAGCGGAGCCTCAGCTCCACCTTTCAACTAAAACATATACCGCAATCCCAACGACAACTCCATCATATTCTTAACAGCGTCATCATCCGAAAAGTACATATACCGTCCCAATATGCGCACCGCCCAGTCGTCATCCAGCAAAAACTGCGTTCCCAAACTTAAGCGCACCGCCCCGTCTTTAACCTTATCAGAAAACTTCACCTCGTAGCCTTGATTGTTTATATAGTTATAAGCCTCTCCTTTAATCTTTCCCTCAAACTCATACCAGCCATAGCCCAAGCCAAGAATAATATCCATCTCCCGTTGGATAGGAATATACCCCATCAAATCAAACCCATAAGCCGTAAAGTCTAACGTGTCTTTTAACGTCACATCCAAAAACGAAACCACATCCGGAGAAACCTTTTTCTCCTTGGTATTACCAATTTGGTAAAACGCCTCCAGCCCGACATATTGGTTAAATTGCAAACCGGCAAACGCCCCCACACGCTTTGAGGCTTTGCCCAAAAGCTCTTTATCCAGCTCTTGTTTATATTTAATCTGCCCAAAACTGCCGTCAATCCCCACATACGGGCGGACATTCCAACTTCCCGTATTCAGAACCCTGCGCCGCGCCTCATTGCTCTGTTCGGCGTCAAGCCTGACAAAATGCCGCGGTTGCGCGCGCTGAACTCTTTCTTCCGGAACACGGGCGTAACGTTCATTGTTTATATAAATATAATCAGAATCGTCACGCCCCACTTGCTCGTAACCGTAATAGTCACGGGCAAATGCGAGTTGATAAGCAATAGCAGTAAATACACTAACAAGCAAAAATAGTTTCTTCATAACAGTCCTCCGTTTTCGAATATACAAAAAAGTCACCCGAAGAGGTGACTGGAAGTTAGAAACTATACAACATAGCGTGGTATGTTTGCTATAAGCTTATTTTACCACCTTCCAGTCATAGACCAAAAGGCGAGTAATAAGTTCTATCTTAAATATAAGATAAGTTGTACAGGTTTCTACGCCCGTGAACCCCAACTCGGTATTCATATTTAGTTTATAAATTAAAACCTAAGATTTAGTTAACAAACCAAAAAAATATAAAAAAAACCTTCCCATTTTAAGGAGGGTGGATGGTAGAAATCCGTACAACGCCGGTCATGCTTATTTTTTGTGCAAAGCACAAATTATTCACATCACCCACCCATAAATAGGTAATGACGTAAATATCGTTTCACGCTAACGCGTTGTATCGAGGATTCTACTTCCCATAGATACCTTTTTCGTACCTACAAAACAAATATAAACCAAAGATTATTAAAATCAAGTAAAAAAAACATAATCCCCCCGCCGCTCTTGTCATTGCAAGGACTTTCCTCTTTTCGTGAGTCATTGCGAGGAGGACGCAGTCCGACGTGGCAATCTCATTCGGCAAGAGCATTCCATACTCTCCAAAGATTGCTTCGTCACTCCGCTCCTCGCAATGACTATTTAAACGTGAGTCATTGCGAGGGCATTCTTTTTTCGTGAGTCATTGCGAGGAGGCTTTAGCCGACGTGGCAATCTCATTCGGCAAGAGCATTCCATACTCTCCAAAGATTGCTTC
>CAJTWX010000044.1 GCA_910580155.1 uncultured Alphaproteobacteria bacterium | reverse complement strand
TGATAAGCAACAAATGCTGGAAGTTTTAAAGCAGAAGAAATTGTTAAATGCATATATGAACCATATGCTTGTTAACCAACAATCCTGGTTAAGGGAAAAAGAAGACTTATATGCGCAGCTTGCAGCTGCAAAGCAAGAAAAGAATGAGCTTACAGATTTGTTTAAAGCCAAAATAGAGAAATTGGTTGATGCTTCGGTTAAAAATATGCAAGCGGCGGAAGCGGCTAAAGCTAACTTTGACCGCGTTGTCAAGAGCTTAAAAGCCCGTAACGAACAATTGCGCAAACGCATTGAGGCTGATGCAAAGATAATTAAAAATGCACAGAACAGCATATATTTGAAATCACAATCAATTGAGGAGCTTCAAAACAGGAATGCTTCAGCTGCGGCTAATGCGCAGACAACGGCTGATACTGCAGATTCTTCTGATGTTGTTGAAACGGATGAAGAGGAAGAAGAGGTTGAACTTCCTATTAGATTAAGTGCGCAATACGCCATTTTGGGAATTACAGGAAGAGCAGATACAATGTCAATTGAAGTGATTGATGTAAACGGGCTGCCTATTTCCTTAAAAGTCGGCACGGCGTTACCATCCGGACACATTCTTAAAGAAATCGGTTCTGACTATGCAATGTTTTCCCGTAATGGTGTTAATGAATACCTTTATGTCGGAAGAACAATTGATGGTGTTACCCCGACTTTAGGTTTGGTTAAAGATAAGAAATAATTATTTTGCTTGTGGGTATTAGAAATGGCAGAAGATGTAAAGAATCCGCTTAAAACAGAAACTCAGGTCACACCAAAGTCTAACTTTGAAGAGGAAGACAACGGCGGCTCTCAGGGTAAAAAAGAAAATCTGTTTGACAGATTATTTGCAAACGGCAATAAGCTGCTTACGGTAAGCGGTTCGGAGTTTCCTATTTCAAATGAAACGCGGCGTCTGCTGGCTCTCTTTACAGACGGAACATATCTTGTTTCAAAAGATAACCGTTTTGATGGTGCGGTTTATAACTTTGAAGCGAATGTCAAAAGAAGAAAAATACCGATTAAGGCGCCGATTTATGTAACACTAAATGAAATATCTGCTATTTATGCGTATGCCGAGCGTGGTGCCGGTACTGTTGATGTGTCTGCCGAAGAAGCAGAAGATATGCAGATGCAAATTGACTTTATCAACATCATTCAACGCGCCTCACAAAAAAAAGTTTCCGACGTTCACGTTATTGTAGGTTCTTCATCTACGGTTTTATTCCGTGAGAACGGTATTATGGTTAAGCAAAGCGAATATGGCGGCGAGTGGGGTGAAGCTTTTGTCCGCTCGGTATTTGCTTCTGCTGATATTTCCGACTCGAACTATTCGCAAAATGAGTTTCAAGGTGCGCAAAAACTGGGTTCTACACCGTTGCGCGGTTCTAACGGTAAATTAATGCTGCCACATAATGTATTGGCTATTCGTTTACAATTTAACCCGATTGCGTTTGGTTCGCAATATCTGGTTATGCGTCTGTTATATGCGGATGACAATCCGGAAGGAAGTTCGGATTTGCGCTCGCTCGGTTTGGGAAAATACGAAGAAGACCTTTTTTACAAAATGCGCAGTATGGCGGTTGGCTTGAACGTTGTGGCAGGGCCAACGGGTTCGGGTAAATCTACTACGTTACAACGTAATATGATTAAACTGCTGCAAGAGAAAAACTATCAGATTAACCTTTTGACGGTGGAAGATCCTCCTGAGTATCCTATTCCGGGTGCCCGTCAAATGCCGGTGACGAATGCTAATACCGAAGAGGAAAAGAATGAGCAATTCACAAAAGCTTTGTCTGCGGCGCTCCGTTCCGACCCTGATGTTATTCTGGTGGGTGAAACGCGTTCGTTGTCTACGGCTGAATTAACGTTTAAAGGGGCGCTGTCTGGTCACGGCGTATGGACAACTCTACACGCTAACTCTGCACCGGCTATTGTTACCCGTTTAAGAGATATGGGTATTCAACCATACTTATTAAACGACCCTGAGCTTGTTAAAGGATTGGTATCGCAACGTTTGTTCCGTAAACTTTGTCCGGCGTGCAGACAATCTATCAAAACCAAAGAAGGAACGCCTGAATTTAATCGTTTGCGCAATGCACTGGGTGATTATGGTATTGAAAACGTTTATGTCAGTGGTCCGGGGTGTAAAGTATGCGGATATAAAGGCTTCAAAGGCAGGATGGCTGTTGATGAGATTATTTTGCCCGATTCACACTTCCTCAGGATGATTATTGATAATGAAACAGCTCATGCTATTGACTATTGGGTAAGTGAATTAAACGGCCGCCCGCTGAAGGATGCTGCGATTGAAAGAATGATTAAAGGGCAAATTGATATGGATGAAGTTGAGCGTTGGTGTGGCTTGATTGACCAACGTCCGGTTTACTAGTGAGGTGTATCAATGGTTGAGAAGACGAATAACGGTGCATTTAACAAGGCAATGAAGTCTTTAGGCTCGCTTGAAGTTTCATTTGCGAAGTTTCGGGTGGGGATGGCAAACAAAGCACGTTTAAAAGTTTATAAAAAACTGGCGTCTTTGCTGCGTAACCGTTTTTCGTTAATGAATGCGCTTGATATTATGTATGGCAGTATCACAGACAACGGTAAAAACCCGAATGAGCCGATGGCGATTGCCATTGCCTCTTGGGGTAAGTCTTTGCAAAATGGTTATGCATTTTCAGACGCGCTAAAAGGCTGGGCGCCCAGCCGAGAGCGTTTGATGCTTTCTGTGGGCGATATGTCAGACTTGGAAAGTGCTTTATTAAACTTAATTAAAGTGGCGGAAGGTACGGAAAAGATGTTAAAGCCAATTATTGGCGCAATTGCGTATCCGTCATTTTTGCTTTTGATGTCAGTTTTGGTTATTTACGCTATTGGTGCGTATATGGTGCCGCCGATGGAAGAGGCTGCGCCTAATGCCCGCTGGACCGGCAGTGCCCGAGATTTGGTGGATGTTTCGCACTGGATTCAAAAAAACTGGTTATTGGCCTTTTCGTTTTTTCCGGGATTATTTGCTACTATTTATTTTACTATCGGTATTTGGACTGGCCCGACCAGAGCAGCTATTGATAATTGCCCACCGTGGTCATTATATAAAATGTTTATGGGTATTACTTGGCTATTGTCATTATCCGCACTTATTCGCGGCGGGGTGCCGATTTCTGTTGCCTTGGCTTCTCTTAGAAAAGACTCTAACAGATATTTGCAGGAACGAATTGACAGAGCAATGGATTTTATTAAAAACGGTGATAACTTAGGTCAGGCATTATCTAAAACAAAATTAGAATTTCCTGATAAGGAAATTGTTGCAGACTTGCGTATTTATGCTGAGTTAGATAACTTTGAGGAAGCATTGGATAAACTTGCCAACGACTGGCTTGACGAATCGGCGGAAGCGGTTGAAACCAAAGCATCTGTTTTGAATATGGTGGCAATGTTTGCTATTTCTGGTATTATTGCCTGGGCGGTATTCGGCGTATTTGAAATGCAAGACCAAATTACAAGTGCGATGGGATAATTTGATGCTCACCAAAACGGACTTTAAAAAATATCTTTTTTCTGCAAAAAATTATATTATTGTCCGATATATTGCTGTGCGTCAAAATTTTAAGTCTCTTTGGAAAAATATTGCCAATACGATTAAAGAAAATAAGGAAATGATATTTAAATTATCATTTCCTCTGCTTTTAGTTTTGGCAGTGTTTTACAGCTGTTCGTCTTCACAGCACCGTGTAACTCAAAATATATCTGATATTTTTAAAATTTCGGATGACGTTCGTTTTCATTATGCCGATCAACCTGATTATTGGGGCTTATCTACACAAAAGATTTTGCAGGATAAGTTTATTTCAGAAAAGTATATCAGAAATGGAAAAATATATCTTTCCGGCGGCGAGGAAATTTTAATCGGTAATGGCGCTAATGCAGATGTTGTTATGCCAAAGATGTCTTCTTTTGATGTAATTTTGCCGCATTTAAATCAAGCACAATGTATCTCTTATGCTGAAGGAAAAATTTCAGATGAAGATATTGTCAAGCTGCAGCGTATCAGCATCGTGAATTCCGGCGGAACTTATTCTTTTGAATGGGGCGGAACTTATAAACTGCCTATCACAAAATATGCCAGCAAAGATGTGTGTTCGCACTCGGATAATACGCTGATTTGGACTATACAATAATCTTAAAAAAGTGGTTATCCCTGAGCTAACCGAACAGTTTGCATTTCAATGGATGTTCCGAGGTTCAGTTTTCCGCTACGGATAATTGCACGAACCTGACAGCCTTTATTTTGGTTGGGATTTGCAAATAAAGTTTCTATATAAGGCCTGCTCTCAAGTTTTGTACCGATTAAATCCTGCTTCACGGCACACAACAACCCACGCGACAATATATCATAGGCTGATGATTCGCTCATATTATAACTCGCATATTTAACCAATGAGCTTAAAGAATCCGTGATAGAACTGCCGTGTATTGTTGCCAATACCAGATGGCCGGAAATTGAGGCACGAAGGCATTCTTTGGCCGCATCCGGCGTTCTTATCTCGCCAATAAAGATATAACGCGGTTTTGAGCGAAGAGCCGACTTTAACGGGTCGCTCCAGTTATCATTTCGAACTTCTGTCTGTTTACAAAACCCTATTGAACCATTAACTGCTTTATATATGCCTTCCAAGGGCATTTCAGCAGGATCTTCAATTGTATAAGCAAAGCCGCCTTGCAAATTCAGATATTCGGCTAACAGAGATGAAATAGCCGTTGTTTTTCCCGAACCGGTTGAACCACTCCATAAAATCAGTCCGCTGTGCGAGGACAGCGATATCAGGTGTTGAATAAACTTACGGTCATAATTCAAATCGTGAATACTTGGTACTTTCTGCGGCATACGGCGCAAACAATACAATTCTCCGCCAACAGACATTACGTATTCAATGCGGAAAAACGTTCCATCATAATTCATTGAGTAAGAACTGGCTTTATGAGGGATATCTTTTAATACCTGATAAAATATTTCTTTATCTAGCGGCTCGATTTTTTTCAAGCTGTTAAGATAGCGTTCATCTGAGATATAAAAATCTTTGTTTTTATCAATATATAAATCTGAAAAATTATATTCCAGCAGTTTTTTGTTTTCGTCTGTCTTCTTATTCATTTATTTTCATTGCCTCTAAATTTTTCAGAGAATTATTGATTATTTTTCGGTGTTCAATTTCGCTGATTTGTGTTTGAAAAACATTTTGCAATATCTCTGTTGTGCGTTTACTGATGAGCGTATTAATTTCATTATTAACACGTTCAAACGCCATTTCTATTTTAGCATCCGCTTCGATATCTTTTTGCTTAAGCATTAAATCAAGCGCACGTATTTTACGCTTTTTCGTATCGGCAATCGCCGCCTGCTCACCGGTAATGATTGCATTTACTTCATTCTCTGTATTTAGAAATTTACGTTCATATTCCGCATAGAGCTTTTGTGCATCGAGTTTCAGGTTTTCGGCGGTTTGCAGCTCATCCTTAATCCTTTCAATGCGTTGTTTCATCATTCCCGTTATGGCTTTGCCTACCGGTGAGATGAGTAACAACACTACGACAACAAAAGCAAAGCTGACCCAAAATTCCGCACTTTGGTAAAATATCTCTTCATTTTCTATATTTTCAGCAATAGAAAGTGCCGTATCTGCAATTGTTGTGGACATTTTAGTTTTCTTTCGTTGAAGAACTTTTTTGTATATTTGACGGTGTAACGTTTTTTATCCCGAGCTGCCGTAACACGGTAATTGCCGCTGTTTGCGAAAGTTCTTCGATTTTTTTCAGCGTTTCCTCTTTTTCGTGAAAAAGCTTTTCTTCGTCTTCAGCAACTTTTTGCTTAAGCCGCTTGGTCATCTCAGCCTCTTGGCCGGCAATAAAAGCTTTCAGCTCTGCTTCATTTTCACTTATCTGCCGTGCAGCATCCGCTTTTGCCGCAGCCAAAGTTTCTTCATACTTATTAAGTGTTGATAATGCTTTTTTATTTATCTCTTCAGCTTTCAAGATAAAATCATTATACTTGCGTTTTCGAGCCTCAATCGTTTCGGAAATACGCGGTATAATTATCTTGTCCATAATAAGCCAAAAACTTAAAAAAGTTGTTATCAGCCAAAATATCTGAGATATATATGTTGAAACTTCAAGCTGCGGCATTGCTTATCTGCTCTTATTTATAAATCATCAAAATTGCAACAACAAGGGCATACAGAGCAATAGCTTCAATAAGACCACCAGCAATCAGCCCTAATGCCTGAACATCTTTTTTAACCTGTGGGTTGCGACCGATTGTTTCAATCAAAATTCCAAAGACTTTTGCCAAGCCCCAAGCTGAAACAGTCATTGACAAAGCACATATACCAACACCGATATACATCATTGCATCTGAACTAACAATATTTTCCATTTTATTTCCTTTCCAATTATAAGTTAATGACTATGTATCGCATCACTTAAGTAGATGCAAGACAAAATTGTGTAAATATAAGCCTGTAATATTCCGACAAATATTTCAAAAATTATAATCATACCGGCGAATGTCAACGGCAGCTCCCCTCCGAGCAGTCCCATTGTGACTATAAAACCGGCAATGCTTTTTAAGATAATATGCCCGACCGTCATATTAGCAACCAGACGAACTGTTAAACTAAACGGCTTAGATATCAGCGATATCATTTCAATCGGAGCAATCAAAGGCGCCATCAGGAGAGGAACGCCTTGAGGTAAAAATGTGTGCAGATAGCCCCATTTTTTAGTTTTAATCCCGACATAGATATTCATTAACAATCCCATTATTGCTAATGTGCCAACAGCGGCTATATGCGATGTAAACGTAAAACTATAGGGGAACAAGCCCAGCAAGTTTCCGGCAGCAATAAATAAAAACAACGAGAATATAAATGAAAAATATTTCATTCCCTCCTTGCCAACATTATCCACCACCATTGATCGGATAAACTCGTAAATGCTTTCGGGAATTGTTTGCGCCATTGTCGGAACCAATGTCCGTTTCCGCAAGCAAAAAGCAAAGATGACCACTACGGACAGAGCTGATAAAACCATACACAGCGATGAATTGGTAAAAGCGATATCATAACCGTTTAATTCCAGCGGAACGAGTTTTTTGATTTCAAATTGCTCCATAGGGCCTGACACGCGCATACTCCTTTATTTTTTATCTTCATCAAAATTTTTTAAATAACGATATGCATTCAACATACCGGCAAAACCGCCTAATATGGTAAAGATTAGCAGCATAACAAACTGAAAGTCAAATACTTCGTCCAATATATACCCTATTCCCGCCCCAACAATTGTTCCGGAAGCAAATTCCAGCCCCAAACGCAGCCCTTTAAAAATTCCGGCGACTTTTTCGCCTTTTACATCAGCCTCTTTTAATTTCTGTTCTTTTTTTAAGGCAGAAATGCGCTGTTCCATCTTTTTTATGTCTTCGGGAATTGTTTTAGACATTTATTCCTCTTTTCCCAATCTGGCATTAAGATAGTCCTTCAGGTCATCATAGTTACGTGAACCGACAATCAGTTCTTTGCCATCTTTACCCTCAATGATAAAAGACGGCGTTCCTTTGACACCAAACTTTTCAATAGCCGTATTGCGCGTTAATAAAATATCGCTTGTTAGCTTGGCATTTTGTGCACATTTTTCCAAATCCGCATCTGTCATACCGAACTTTTTAGCATATTCATTAAAAATATTTTCATCTTCGGAAAACTGCCAGTCTTTATTATCATACAGCTCAGAAATAAAATCATAATATTTATTTGCAGGCAGGCAATATGACAATTTTGCAATTTTCATTGACCGCACATCAATCGGAAAATGTACATATACAAAACGCAGTTTGCCGGTTGAGATAAAATCACGCTCGATTTTCGGCAGGATAAACTTATGAAATTCCCGACAATGCGAGCACGCCATTGAAGAATAGCCATACATTGTTAGCGGCGCGTTTTCCGCCCCCAGTGCGCGCATACGCTCTTTGCTGATATCGATATCCCCTTCAACTTTTTGAGCAAAACCGCCTTCTTCGGCGTGTGCCTGATTTGAAAGAATCATTCCGCTCTCCGTCATTACAAACCCTTTTGCCGTCAGGTAACCATATGCACAAATAATGTATACGATGACTGTTGCCAGTATTTTGCTTATTCTCTTAATTATCAACACGTTATTTTGCTCCTTTATTTGATAATATAACACTTTTACCCAATTTTACTAAAATTTCCCTTAATTTTTCATCTTTTATTTCAGATACCAGTTCAGATAAATAATTTTGCTCGGAAGCATCCAGTTCCCTTTGTTCTTTTTTTTGCCCTTTTAAAATAAAACTATGCACTTTCATATTCGCATTTTGACTGATATTAAGCTTATGTATGGCTTTATAACCAAAATATGCGTTTACCTTTTCAAGAATATAATCTTCACGATGGCGCAGTTCCAGAGCAAAACCACCAACAGGAACTTCAATAAACAGCGTACGCGTGTTATCTTTAACATCATATCTGACTTTTAGCGGATTACAGAACCCTGCCAACTCACCCCCGACAATGTCTACCCAATGCATTATTACATCAGCCTCTACAAAATCTTCTGCTGACATAACGCCTTTCATTATCGGAATAAATATATTTCCAAGACTTTCCAAATCGCGGCTATGGCGTTCTTCCGAGATATGTATTTTTTTCTTTTTCATTCTTGTTCTTCATTTTTCTTTTTCTGCATCAGCGGATGATTTTTTCGAACTTCGTTTGCCAGTTTTTCAGTTGTAATATGCGTATAAATTTCTGTGGTGACGATGTTTTCGTGTCCAAGCATTTTTTGGATTGAGCGCAAATCTGCGTTTTTATTTACAAGTTTTGTGGCAAAAGAATGGCGCAAGACGTGCGGGTGTACTTTTTCGCACGCTATTCCAGCTTCCAGCGCCATTTTCTTTAGGTTTTTAAAAAAACCGTCACGCGTCATATGACCAGACAATGAACGCACAGACGGAAACATCCATTTGCTTTTACGACTGCCCAAAAACTCACCACGCCGTTCCAAATATTCAAAAATTTCGCTTTTTACTTCTTTGGTTATAGGAACAATACGCTCTTTACTACCCTTTCCGTAAATAAGAATCTGTAATTGGTCATAGTTTATAGCATTTTCAGAAAGAGATACAAGTTCCGAAACGCGCAGCCCTGATGAATACATCAGCTTAATCATCACACACATCCGCATAATCGAGAACTTATTTTTATGTTTTGTTCTTGATACTTCACATATCTTTTTTATTTCTTTCGGCGTCAAAAACAGCGGCAACGACTTACCGATTTTAGGCGTTCTAAGTCTGGTGGCAGGATTATCCGCCATTATCTGCTCACTTTGCAAAAATTTGTAAAACTCACGCAATGCCGAAATTTTGCGGGAAAGCGTTTTAGGGCGGCAACCACTATCTTTAAGCTTTTTCAGATAATCTTCAATATCCTCTTTTTTAACATTTTGCACCAACAGCGGCAATATCCCTTTGGCATATTGTTCCAAATCATTGCGGTAAGCCTTTAGCGTATTTAATGCCGCACCAGCTTCCACCGCTTTCATATCTATAAATTCGTTAATCAGTTCTCTCATTTGGCAAGCTTTAGTTCAATTGAATTTTCTATACGTTTTTGTTCGGGAGTGATATCTTTGCACGCGGTGTAGGCCACGCCCAGTATAATTATTCCCAAAATTAAAAGCAGAATCCCTGATTTCATTGTTTACCTCCTAAAAATATCATACAGTTTAATTTTGCACAATTAAGTATTGATTATCTAATATTAACAATATATCCTTTATTGTAAAGTGAGAATAAATACTAGTGAATATAATATGATAAAACCTAATAAAATAATTTTACTTGTAGGCTTGATTGGCAGCGGCAAAACGAGTGTGGGCAAAAGGCTTGCCAAAAAACTCAATCTCCCGTTTGTAGACGGCGACCAAGAAATTGAAAAGGCTGCAGGACTTTCGGTTATTGATGTTTTTAAATGTTTCGGACAAGAAGAATACCGCGCTGGCGAAGAACGGATTATGAAACGCTTACTTTCCGGTTCTCCCTGTGTTTTAGCCTCCGGCGGCGGTGCGTTTGTTGCGGAGCAAACCCGTGCTATCGCCAAAGAAAATGCGTTAACAATTTGGCTTAAGGCTGATTTGGATGTTTTATATAATCGGACAACCGGTAGAAAACGCAGGCCTTTTTTGCAATGCAGCGACTCGAAAATCAGAAACAAGCTGCAGTCATACATTGATGCGGAATATCCTTATTACAGCGAGGCAGATATTATGGTTGAAACGAGAAATGAAGCTGTTGACAATACTGTTGCAAGGGTTTTAAACGCTATTGAAAAGCATCTTAACGTTAATAAAGGAAAATAAAAAATGAGGGCAGCGAATCGCAAATTTGACGAATTGAGAAAAGTCGAGATAATACCCGATGTCAACAGCTATGCGGAAGGTTCTTGTTTGATAAAATGCGGTAACACACACGTTATTTGTACGGCTTCGGTTGAAAACAAAGTGCCACAATGGCTGAAAGACGGCGGTAAAGGCTGGATTACGGCAGAATATGCCCTTCTGCCCAGAGCTACGCATACGCGGGTAAACCGCGAAACCCACGGCACCGGCGGCAGGACACACGAAATACAACGGCTTATCGGACGCTCTATGCGGGCTGTGGTTAATTTGGAAGCACTTGAGGGCTATCTCATTACATTGGATTGTGATGTTATACAAGCAGACGGCGGCACAAGAACAGCTGCCATTACCGGAAGTTTTGTAGCCCTCACGATTGCCTTAAAAAAGATGGTCAGAGACGGACTTATTCCGGTTTTACCTATTCGTGAATCCGTAGCTGCCGTTTCGGTGGGGATATGCGCGGGCACCAAACTGCTTGATTTGGAATATGAGGAAGATTCTAACGCCCAAGTGGATGCCAACTTTGTTTTGACTAATCACGGGCGAATTGTTGAGGTGCAAGGAACGGCTGAGGGTGAACCATTTAGCAAAGAAGACTATAATGCTTTAATGGAACTGGCACAAAAAGGAATTAACGAACTTATTGTTCTGCAACAGGAGGCTTTAAAAAATGCAAAACTGTAAAAATATTATTTTCGCAAGCCATAATAAAGGAAAAATCAGCGAAATTCGGGAGATTTTATCTCCGCTTGGCATTAATGTTTTATCCGGCGAAGATTTGAATTTGCCGGATGTTGAAGAGACCGGAAAGACCTTTGAAGAAAATGCGTATATCAAAGCCTTAGCCGCGGCTAAAGAACAAAATATTCCGTGCTTTGCTGACGACTCGGGATTATGCGTTGATGCGATGGGAGGAAGACCTGGAGTTTATACGGCAAGATATGCGCCGAATCGCGATTTTGATAAAGGAATGGACAAGCTTTTGGATGAACTGGCCGAAACCAAGTCCGGCAACAGAGCCGCACATTTTTCGTGCGTTATTGTTTTAGCATATCCTGACGGCCGTTATAAATCTTTTGAGGGACGGGTAGACGGCAGCATTGCTGCGCACAAAAGCGGCAATGCCGGTTTTGGCTATGACCCGATTTTTATTCCGACCGGTTTTAACCGCTCATTTGCCGAATTTAACAGCGAAGAAAAAAACAAAATTTCGCATAGAGGGCGCGCTTTACAGAAATTCGTGCAGTATCTAAGCGATGAATGTAATAAATGACTGATTGCCTGAAAAATGTTTTTAATATCAGATTAAGCTGCTCTTTTTGGGATGTATTGGCGCGAATTTACCTTAAAAAGTATAAATCCGATACTCTTAAATTAGCAGCTGTGATATTTCTTGTACCGAATCGGCGGGCGTGTCAAGCTTTGACAAACGCTTTTATTCGCGAGCAAGGGTTGGCACCGACTATTTTGCCGCAGATTATTCCGATTGCCGAAATAGATGACGATGAATTGTTTTTCAGCCAATTTGGCATTTATGGCAGCACAGAACAGACAAAACGTGTTATTAACAAAGAAGAACGTTTGTTTTTATTTGCCCGTTTGATTATGTCTAAGCCAAACGAATTCGGTTTAAAACAAATATCACTGGCTCAAGCGGTTAATTTGGCATTAGACTTGGGTAATTTAATCGATACGGCCTGCCAGCAAGGGCTTTCATTTGATAAACTGGAAGAACTCGTCCCCGAAAAATATGCCACACATTGGCAGGAAACCCTGAAGCTTTTGAAAATTATTACCGAATTTTGGCCGCAAATATTAGAAGAACGATTAGCTATCGATGCAAGCGAGCTTAAAAAACAGGTTTTAATGCAACAAGCAGATATATGGCAAAAAGAAAATATTACAAGAAATATTGTAGCTGCCGGTATTACCGCAAGCTTTCCGGCAATTGTTCAGATGTTAAAAACGGTACAGGCTCTTCCGAACGGAGAGATTTATTTTGCCGGAATTGACTGTTTTGCAGATGACTGCTATTGGGATGCCGTTGATGAATCGCACCCACAATTTGAACTCAAAGAACTGCTAGCTCTGCTTAATATTTCACGCAACCAAATCTGTGATATTGTTCCGCCCGAAAATACTGAGCGGGAAAAGTTTATTTCCGAGCTTATGCGACCGGCGAGCGTTTCGGACAGATGGCGGCAACTGCCACAGACAATTGACTTAAAGAAAGCTATTGACGGTATCCGATTTATAAACTGCAATACACAGCGCGATGAGGCTTTGGCAATTGCTTTAAAAATCCGACAAGTAATTGATATACCCGAAAAAACTATTGCACTTATTACTTACGACAGAAATTTGGCACGACGCGTTACGGCAGAATTGGAACGTTTTGAAATTAAAGCAGATGATTCCGCCGGTTTACCGCTTAATCTTTCACCGGTTGGTATATATCTGCGATTGATTGCTGAAGCAGCTGAAGCGCCGGAATCGGCGGTTAAACTCATCAGTCTTTTAAAACACCCGTTTGCCCGATTGAATATGTCTGCTGCTGATTTTCGTAAAAAAACATATAATTATGAAACGCAGCTGCGGCAACGAAATAAAACAGATTTAAGTGACGAATCGCATACTTTTATTAACTCTGTACAAGAAGCATTAACTGATTTGAGTAAAGCTTTAACGGCGAATGCTGTCAAATTTTCCGACATTTTGCAGCTTCATATCAAAACTGCAGAATTGTTTGCAGCCTCTGATACAACGGAAAATACAAATATTTTATGGCGCGGCGAGGCAGGTAAATGTGCGGCACAGTTTATTACGAAAATGCTGGAATCTGCCGATGTGTTAGGTTCAATCTCGGGTAAAGATTATATTCCGTTATTTTCGGAACTTTCCGGATTGGAAACTGTGCGTTCTGCTTACGGCACACACCCGCGAATCCATATTTTAGGACCGATTGAAGCGCGACTGCACCATTTTGACTATGTTATTTTGGGTGAAGTCAACGAAGGTATCTGGCCGAAACCGGCACAGGCGGATATGTGGATGTCGCGTCCGATGAAAAAAGATTTTGGCTTTAGCCTGCCCGAAAAAAATATCGGAATTCTCGGGGCTGACTTATGCGGTTTTCTAGCATCTGACAACGTTATCCTTACGCGTGCAGACAGGGTTGACGGTGCACCGATGAAAAAATCCCGCTGGCTTCTACGGCTGGAAACAGTTTTAAATGCACTTAACTCTGATATTGAAATTTTAAAAGATGACGATTTTTTTATTGCCGCCAATCTGGCAGACAAACCAGATGCATATACGCCGATAATAGCC
>CAJTWX010000043.1 GCA_910580155.1 uncultured Alphaproteobacteria bacterium | reverse complement strand
TTGGGAAGAATCGGCAGACGTGGACGTTTCGCTCTGCGCAACGGGAGTTATGCTCGGGGCTGTGTCCTTTTGCAATGTCTCTTTCAGTTGAAATTCTGCGGCGGAGCTTTCATCCAGCTCAAACTTATTTTCCCCTTCGGCATACGTTTGCCCCGACAAGGCAAGCAGCGAAACCATACCAGCAAACAAGCTCAGATTTTTTTTCATAACAACACCATAATTACCCGTTAACAACAAAAATTTTCTCTTTGCCATTTAATCATAATTATCTTTTTTTTAAAGCAGAATTTCAGATTTACCCAGAGGGTTTCATAGCGGGGTTTGGTTTAAGATAAACGCGACATAGGCTTCTTTTAAGCCTGACGGCGGCATTGTTCCGGCTTGGACTTTGGCAAGTAGGGAAGCAAAGTCCGGCATTGCAGCGGCACTGTGCATACGAGCTTTTTCTGTTAAACGTTTTAAATAGGTTTCAAACGCGGCAAATTCCTTAAATTCATCCGAAAAATCGGCTTTATCCCTGCCTTGCATATCGGCTTTGAGTACCTCGGTATAACGGCGAAAGTAGTCGCCCTTTTCTTGTTTAGCCAACGTTACCGCCACTTCGGCAAGCTCTTTGCAGATGTCTTGCAGCGGACGGTGATACAGCATATGGTTTGCGGCTGTAAACGAAGCAAACTCCGCATAGTCTGCCGGCGCTTTTATGCGGCGGGCTATCTTTTTTATCAGCTCTGCGCCAAGTGTATCGTGTCCGCGGTGAGACGGCCATAATTCGGGGTTGGTTTGCGTTTTACCGATGTCGTGCAAGAGGATGGTAAAATTTACAAAAGAATCTCCCGTTTGAGCGGCTTTGAGTGCCAACATTGTATGCGCACCGCTGTTACCTTCGGGATGATAATCCGTTCGTTCCGGAATGCTCCACAACTGTTCTACCTCGGGTAAAATTTCTTTTAGCGCGCCACACGCACGAGCGGTTTCAATAAACCGGTAAAAAGAGCTTGATTTCAGGGCTTTGGCCAGCTCTTGCCAGATACGGTCACGGCTCAGATGCCGGATAGCGCCTTTTTGCACCATTTTTTGACACAGAGCCATTGTTTCGGGCGCTACGGAAAAGCCTAACTCCGCCGCAAAACGGCACATTCTCAAAACCCGCAGCGGATCTTCGGCAAAGTGTTTGGAGATATGACGCAAAATGCGGTTTTTAATATCTTCACAGCCATTATGATAGTCTATAATTTCTCCGGTTTCCGTATCTTCATATATGGCGTTGCAGGTAAAATCCCGCCGGCAGGAATCCTCTTTTAAGCTGATATCCGGCGTAAAGACGAACTTAAAATCTTTATGTCCGCGACCAGTTTTGATTTCTTTACGCGCGAGTGCATATTCCTCACCGGTTTCGGGGTGCAAAAAAACAGGAAAGCTTTTGCCTACCTTTTTAAAACCTTGTTCCAGCATTTCCGCTTCCGTTGCACCGATAACCACGAAATCTTTATCCTGACACGGCCTGTTTAAAAGTTTGTCCCTGACAGCTCCGCCAACCTGATATATCTGCATTTATACTCCTTTGCAGTAGTAAATATAATGGTATCCTCCTTATTTGGCAAGGGTTTTCTCTTTTTTAAAAAAAATTATCAAAAAAGTAAAAAAAACTATTGCAAAAAAAAATCTTTTGGGTATATTGGGCAAAGATTTTGGTTATGGGTGCGTAGCTCAGTTGGCTAGAGCAACTGACTCTTAATCAGTGGGTCCAGGGTTCGAATCCCTGCGCGCCTACCATAATGAAAAACGGAAGTAAATACTTCCGTTTTTTTGTGTCCTCTGTACCGCTTGAAATTTAATGGTTTGCCGATTTTTATGGGTCCAGAGTATATGAGCATTTTTTGCCATTTTTGGCTCAAAACACCTAAAATTACCCCAAAATATATACTTTTATGGGGTCAGATTTCAAAACCTGTACCCATTAAGTTTTGCTAGGATTTCAAGCATTTTCGGACTGAAATTTCATCTTTTATTCTCATTGCAGTGCAAAGAATAAATTAAACAGAAAATTATATAAAAAAATTCTAACAAACCTTAAGAATCAAAAAGTTATATAAAACTATGTAAAAGATTATGCTTGTCCTTGCATTTTCAAATGTTTTTTAATAGACTGACTTAAATTTAATTATAGTCAGGCAACGCCAATGAACGAAAACAACAAAATGATAGCCAACGCCCTTTCTTTGCGTGAACCGCAGAGAAAAAGCCTAGATTTACTCGAACAAATTGTTAAAAAACTGGATGATAAGCCCGAAGCTGATTTGATGGAATTGCTTGCAGCTATCCGTGAGATAGAACCCAAAGTAGAGAATTTTGAAAGAAATTTCCCGTCATTATGCTTTGCTTTGGCAACGGGTGTCGGTAAAACGCGGTTGATGGGAGCTTTTATCGCATATCTTTATTTGGAAAAAGGGATTAAAAATTTCTTTGTATTAGCCCCAAACCTGACAATATACAATATAATGAAAAAATAGTTATTACAAAAAAATTTGAAGATGGATATATAATTAACAATATAACTCAACAAAAATTAAAAATAAAAGGAATCCGATGTACGTATATGTTCCCGGAACCGGAAACCATAAATACAGATATTGATGCTGCCGAAATGTTGCTAGGGGTTGTCGAATATTTATCAAAAGGATGTAAAAAAATAGTTATGAAGAATGGAACTATTTGGAATAGAGCCAATTGATAAAGTATTATTGTACTTCAAATGTGCAGTCAAAAACCAATTCTGACGAATAAGCAAATTTGAGGGCTTGCTTTTTCTTTTCTACGAGGCGATTGTGGGTTAGGTTTATGGCTTTTTCTTTTTCAAGCGAGGTCAGATAGCCCATTTCGTATTTTTCTTCCAGTTTCTTAATCTGTTTTTGAAGTTCGACTTTATTGCGGATAATTTTTTCATAAAAAAGTTTTTTGTGCAGTGCTAAAATTTTATTTTTAACGCTCGACATTGCTAGCCTGATACCGTAAACTTCGTCATACTTCCAACGGTTCAGCTTTTCCAATTCTTCTTGTAAAAGAGCCTCTGCCGCTTTTTTGTCTGTGTCTGCTACTGCTTTAATATCACGCTCGTGTAGAGAATCCAACAAACCGGCATAGCCAAAATCGCGAATTTGCCCGCTATCAACAATACCATCAAAAAACATTTCCGGCGATATATCAAGTTTTTCGCCCTCAAAACTGATAAACGTGCATACAAGGCGTTGATTGGTTTCAGGGCTGTTTTCCCTATACAGACTAACACGCATTCTTCCGCATAACCCTGATTTCAACTTATCACTTTTAACACTCAGGTGCGCTGGCGGCGTGTTTAGCTCAAGTGCTGTCTTTATAACCCTTTTTCCGTAGCCCGACTGCGGATTATACGGCTTTGGCTGTAATCGGAGTGCGCGCTTATCTCTTATATTCATAAAACGCGTATCCCGTTTGGTATAATCTAAACGATGTGAGAAATTAACCGCAAATTTAGTATCTGAATTAACACGGGGAAAAACTTGCGCTTCAAACTGTCCGAAAGTTTTAGTGTCGTCATTTATGAAAAGTTCCGGATCAATAATTTTTAAGATATTTTTGGTTAAGTTCCAAAAAATCTGTTTATCCCTGCTTAAAAATTGTTCAACGCGGGCTTGGGTGGTATGAAGCTTTTCCTGCAATGTGGGCGTAAAGTTCTCCAATACAAGCTGTTTTGCTTGTTCCAAGCCTTGTTCCTTTTTAACGCTTAGCATTTCCTGCAAAGCATCAAAGGCTTTGGCGATTTCTTCTTCCGTTCGGCACTCGTCCAAAATCTTGGCAACAGCACGTTCAAAATCCACACCGTCAAACATTGCCCCCAAAATTTCATCACTGGCGCCGAACACACCGTCAAACAGCTTAAATTTATATTGCAAAATTTCATAAAGGCGAACGTCTGCTAAATTCTTTTTATTGATAAAGTTAATGATGACAACGTCTTGCTTTTGCCCGTAACGATGAACCCGCCCTATTCGCTGCTCAATCCTTTGCGGATTCCACGGTAAGTCATAATTGATTAAAAGCGAACAAAACTGCAGATTCAAACCTTCCGCTGCCGCCTCGGTTGCAATCATAATTTCAGCCTCGTCCCGAAAATATCTGACAATAGCCTGTCGCATATCTGTTTCCCGCGTTCCCGTTACCAAGCCCGGATACTGACGGCAAAAGTTTTTGTACACTTTATTATGTATGGGGGAGCTGTTTTTACCGCTGAATGTGATGATTTTATCCTTATAACCGTTTTCTGATAGGAAATTAAACAAGTATTCCAACGTACGGTAACTTTCAGTAAAAATAATGACTTTTCGTTGTTGTTTTTTTGCAAAGCCTTCTTCTATGGCCGATACAAGCTTTAAGGTTTTGCCATCAACTTTAATGTTTGCCGCCATATCAATCAGTTCATCTAATAATTTGCTTTCCGGTCCGATATCCATCGGGTTTAAGATTTTGCCATAGCCTTTATAAAGTTTTTTGTAGTTTTTGATTTCGGCATCGTGTAAAGAGGTCATATCGTAAATACTGATTAAATCTCTGACTGATTCGCCGTGATCCATTAAGTCCATCAACAGAGAAAGCTTGTCGCGAATGGTTTCTAACGTTCCTTTAACAGCAGCAGTCGAAGAACTCATCAACTTTCTGACCATCATCACAATCAGATTGCGCGCGTTTGTCGGAATGCCGAATTTGGCGTGCAATTTAATATAGAGCGATACTTTATTGTATAGCTCCTCTTCTTCCGGAGTAGGTTCAAAAGCAATCGTCATTGCTTCACGGTTCGTATAACGAATATATTCCAAAACATCTTTGCGCAATGTGCGATGCATTACCGACTGTAAACGTTGCCGAAGTTCTTGGTGCTTCAGCTCCGAATAAAGATAAGTATCCATAAAAGCTTCTTTATTACCAAGAATCGTTTCATCAATCAGAGAAACAAGCGAGTAAATATCCATCAGTGAATTTTGAATAGGCGTTGCCGTCAAAAGGAGCTTGTTCGTATTGGCAAATGTATCTTTAATCGTATTTGCGGTTTTATTTTCCCCTTTATAAAAATTCCGTAATTTATGTGCCTCATCAAAAACCACCAAATCCCACGGAAATTTCCCTAAATCTTTTGTACCCTGAACGGCAAAATTGTACGAAATAATTGAAACACCCTCAAAATCAAGCGGGCTTACACCTCTTTTACGCCGTGGTTTTTGCCAAACACCGTTATCAATAATTTGCGCGGGAAGATTAAATTTATGTTCAAGTTCGCTTTTCCATTGCGTACGAAGCGCGGCAGGAGCAATAACGAGCAAATGCGTTTTACCGCGTGAAAAATATTCTGAAAGGACAATACCTGCCTCAATAGTTTTGCCAAGACCGACTTCATCTGCCAAAATCGCCCCTTGCGAAACAGGTGATTTTAATGCAAACAAAGCTGCGTCAATCTGATGAGGATTAAGGTCTATATTGGATGTTGTCAAAGATCCGGATAATTTGCTAATATCCGTGTTATTATTTGCCGTCTGAACCTCTAAGGCCCAGTATTTGCTCTGATAGTTCGTATTCATAATTTAAGTTTACAATGAATAGCTTTAAGTTTCAATAAAAAGATTAAAAAAAATATTTAAGCATTTGATATTCTGTATATATAATATATTATATAATTTTATAGTAAATAGTAATACCGAGAAAAAAATATAATTTTTTTGTTGATTTTTAAAATTTACGGGATTAAAAATTAACCAAATCTTAAACTTTTGGATAGATGTACTATGAACAATAAGAAGTATATATCTAAAAAGCAGATTACGTTATCTACTTATTTGTTGCTGTCGTCAGTTTCTTTCGCAACATTTTCTTTTGCCCAAAATAATAATATAGTCATAGACAACACGGCACATTCGGGAGCTGGTGCACCGAACATCGTTCAATCATCAAATGGTACAGATGTTTTAAATATAGTCAAACCCACCGCTGGCGGGGTTTCACATAATAAATTTCTAGAATATAACGTATCGGATAAAAACCTGATTCTGAATAACCATGCTTATAAAACAGGTATTCCACAAGGGGAAAGCACACTTGGCGGAACTGTAGCTTTTAACCCCAATTTCGGCACAGGAGATGCTGCACGTGTTATTTTGAATGAGGTAACATCAAATTCAACTACTGCATTAGAGGGGTATACAGAAATATTTGGGCAAAGAGCGGCATTAGTCATCGCCAATCCAAATGGAATTACAGCAGCGGGAGCAGGTTTTATAAACCTCTCCCGTTTGACTATGGTTACAGGTAAACCGAATGTCGTGGATGGTAAATTACAAGATTTTTCTATTTCACCAGTTGGAACAATCAGTATAGAGGGTAAAGGCGAGCAAGCGTTTGGTCTTCATGTTCCAGAAAGTCCTGCTGAGTTAGTCTCTCATGCTGTTAAAGTTGCTGGAAATATTTATGTTGATGAAGACCAAGAATTAAATATCAAAACAGGTAATGATAAATACGATTATAATACAAAACAAATAACATCAAAAGCTGAAACCTCTCCTCAAGCAACGTTAGCGTTAGATAGTTCAGCGTTAGGTGGTATGTATGCCGGGCGTATTAAGATTGAAGCAACACAAAGCGGTATGGGTATAAAGACAGATGGTAACCTTGTCGCAGATATGGATAATTTGGAAATTACTGCTGACGGTGATATTGTATTTAAAAATATTGCAGCAAAAAATAACATTAAAGTTGTTTCAAAATCAGGTTCGGCAGAGCATATAAAGGACGGAACAGCTCATGCTGAAAAGGATTTAAGTATTGAGGTAGGAAAGAACATCCAATTAAATGGTACTTCGTATGCCTCGCAAAATATCTCAGCAAAAGCTGATAACAATATTGGTGTTAGCGGAACTGTATTTGCAGAAAATAATATAAATTTGACGGCACAAAAGGATGTGACACTTGATGGAGACTTTATTTTATCTGATACGGTAGATGTTAAAGCTGGTCAAAATGTTAATTCGGCAATGCAGGTTGCTGCTGTAACAACAGCGAATATAAATGCAGGAAACGACCTTAATTTGATAAAGGAGTTTATTAACGCTGACACGGTTAATGTTGATGTTAAAAATAATCTGGCAAATTCAGGTAAACTTGTTGCCGATACAGATTTAAATGTGACGGTTGGCAAAAATTTAACCAATAATAATACCATTTTGGCTCAAAATAAAGCTGATATTAAAGTCGGCGGTGACAGTTTGCTTGATAAAGGTTCTGTATCTGCAAAGAATTTAAGTATAACATCTGGCACATTGACGAATAATGCAGAAATTGCAACAGATGAAACATTGACTGTTAGCACAAGCGGTGACATTACTAATAATAGTAAAATTTCCTCTGGAACAGACACAACCTTATCAGCAGATAATATACATAATTTAGGACAGATTGCCGCTAATGGCAGTATCAGTATTTCCACCGAAAATGATTATATCAACCATCGTGACAGCGGCTTATTAGCGGGAGCCGATGTGGTTATTGAGGCGGGTAAAGATATTGTTAATTATCTTGCTGAGATTTTTGCTGGAAACGATATAGAGTTAAAAGGAAAAGACGCAAAGATTGGTGCGGTTGACCCTGATAAAGTTTATGATAATCCGAATATTGAAAATACGCACACATCAACATCATCAGCCCAAAACAATCAAGAAATACAAACCGGAGAGTTTGATGAAGACGATGACAGTTTGGAAATAACTCTTCCTGAAATAGGAAAAACATTAACATTACCGGCAGATGCCTTTGCCGAAGAGCCGAAATTGGGCGATTCGTATACCATAGACGGCTTTACAATCTATGTCGGCGAAAGGATAGTTACACCGTCTACACTGCCGGACGGCGAGCCGAGCATAACTTTCGTTAATATTGATAAGATGACAATTTTGGATTCGGCAGGTAACGAAGTAAAGTATGATTTATGGGATGATACCGAAGATAATGGTGAAAAAATTGATAATTCGGATAAAACCAACCAGACAACTTCAGAAACTATTAAGGAACAAATAACAAACACACCATTTGCAGCAAGCCAAGACCAATTTAATGCGTTGGTCAATCTTGGCGGTCGCATAGAGAGCTTTAATGACATAACGATTAAATCGGATAAACTCTACAATATGGGATTAAACCATAATACAGGCGATGCCGCATACAGCACATATTACGATAAAATCCGCGATAAAGCTCCATATAATGCGGGATGGCTTGAGTTAGGGCGTTATAAAATAAGCGAGGTTCATTTAGATGCAGAAGCAGCTACAATTCTTGCCGGAAATGACCTAAATATTAACTCTCGCGACATCTTAAATCAAAGTTCAACATTCTCAGCTAAAAATAATGCGACAATTAATACCGAACACTTGGTTAATCAAACATACAGCGAGGTAGCAACTTTAAAAATCCAAAAACAACGCCGAACAAAAAAGAAGAAAAACTTCCGTACTAAAAAGAAAACATATAACGCCACAGAGACCTATCAGGAGCGTTTTTACTCTAATGAAAAATCACTTGTAACCGCAGGAAATAATTTGGTTATTAATGCTACAGGCGGTAATGTGGTCAACGACCAAGTGGAAGCGGCAACTGGATCATTCCGTTTTGGTCGCGATGAAAAGCCTGAGATTAAATCAGGACAAGTTTCTGTTGATTTGACTTTACCGCGCGGTGACAACGGAATGTTTGCGGTTTCAAAAGGTGACCCGAAATATTTGATTACCTCAAATGTAGACTTTTTCAATAACGTACCGTTTGTAGGATCTGATTATTTCTTTGATAGAATTACACCATTCTCAAACGAATACAACACGCGCAAGATGCTCGGTGATCCGGCATATGAAACCCGTTTGATTATGGATGCCATCCGTAAGGCAACATACGGCCATTATCTCGGAAATGGTGAAATTTCCAACGATCTTGACCAGATGAAATCACTTTACAATAATGCCGCTAAAGAATATGAGCGCTTAGGATTAAAAATTGGCATTGCCTTAACGCCTGAACAAATTAAACAACTGAATTCGGACATTATCTGGTATGTGGAAAAAGAAGTCAACGGGCAAAAAGTCCTTGTTCCTGAACTTTATCTGTGCGAGGCTTCACTTGATAATATCAAAATTGGCGGTTATGGCGCAAAAATGACAGGTAAAAATATTGCAGTGAGTGCCGATACAATCAGCAATTCAGGCGATATGTTCGCTAAAAACGAATTAGCCCTCAAGGCTAAAAATTTATTAAACGATAGCAATCGCACACAAACTGCCCGAATTATCGGTGGCAGAACTGATATTGAAGCTGATAATTTGATTAACCGTAGTGCAACAATTGGTGGAGATGTCACAACAATTAAGGCTGATAATATCTTAAATGAAACCAAGAAATATACAGAAGAAACACGTCGCGGAAAGAACTACGACTTGATTGAAAAAACAGGCCAAGAGGCTGTTATCTCTGGCGATAAAGGTTTACTGATTGAAGCTGATAACAGTTACATTAGCAAAGGAGCAAAACTTGAGAGTAAAGATGGTGATGTTTCCTTAAAAGCCGAA
Organism: uncultured Alphaproteobacteria bacterium; assembly: GCA_910580155.1. Lineage (GTDB taxonomy): Bacteria > Pseudomonadota > Alphaproteobacteria > RF32 > CAG-239 > CAG-267. The sequence continues at coordinate 4,205 of CAJTWX010000043.1, read as the reverse complement.
AATGTTATTCTTGATACGGTAGAATTGCATAATCGTGAAGAACGAAGCCAAACAAAATCTGGCTTTATGAGCAAGAAAACCACAACAACCGTCAAAGACAAGGTGGAAAATATTGGTTCAGCAATTGTTGCGGGCGGCAATGCGTTAATAGATGCTGTTAAAGATATTTTCTCCAAGGGCTCAAAAGTTGAAGCAGGTAAAGACGCTCAAATCACGGCAGGCGGCAACATCACCGCCACCGCTGCCGAAGACAGCCAATACAGCTATTCCAAAACCAAAAAATCTTCTTGGGGCGGATTAAAATCTTCATTAGATGAAATAGAACACGAAGAAACTAAACTTCGCGGCTCTAATATTAAGACCACAGAGGGTTTGACCGTTGTTTCGGGTAAAGATACAACGTTTGTTGCCTCAAATATTGAAGCAGGAAAAGATGTTAATATTTTAGCAGGTTATAAAGCTAGAGAAGATGGAAAACTTGAAAAATCTGGCGAAAAAGGCTCTGTCAACATCTTGAATGGTGAAGAAATCACCAAACATCGCGAAGTCCACGAAAAAACAAATTTAACAAAAGGACTGACGGAAATAGCTAAAATTGCCGCATTAAATAGTGTTACAGGCGGAATGGGAGCTGTTATAAACGGAAATGTCAGATTTAAAGATGGCAAGCTGAATATGGACATAGAACTAGGTAAAGAAACCAAGGACACATGGGATAATGTTCAGAAAAATACTGTATCATCTAATATTACAGCGGGCGGCGATATAAATATCGGCGCAACCGAAAATGTTAATATCAAAGGTTCAAATGTTATTTCAGACAATAATATTAACATAACTGCGGAAAATAATATCAATATCACGTCATCACAGAGTACAGAAGATGACAAGAAAACCCATAGTGAAAGTAAAATCTCAGCGAATGCTGGCGTGGGTAATGTTCTTGTAGATGCAGCTTATATGGTGACCGATGTAGTTAAAGCCGCTGAAGATGTAAAGAAAGCATCAGAGGAGTTAGATAAAATAAGAAAACTTCACAATGAAGGAAAAGCAAGTGATCGCGCTTTAGCTGATGCCATAGCGAATTTGACCGCAGCAACTGAAAATTTTGCGGACACTTATGGGGCGGGAGCTATTTCTGCAGAAAAAGCCATAACCTTAAGTGATGATATAGTAAATAATATGAAAGCTGGAACAACTGCCCCAACATTAGGATTTTATGCTGAAGCGGGGTTACAATATGATACGAAAGAAACTCAATCTACTTCAAATCAAGTGACAAATACAGAATCATTAATTCTGGCAGATAAAGATATTAAATTAAATGCAGAAAATGATCTAAGTCAGATAGGTTCATTGGTTGTTTCAACAAGTGGTAATATCGATTATAATGTTGGTAATGACTTAAACATTGAGGCAAGTAAAGATACATACAATTATAGCAGTAAAACTACACACAACTCTTTATCAGTAGGTGTAACAAACAAAGGTGGTGTTTATGGAGATTTTGCAACATCAAATTCTTCTTCAAAAGCTATCAGTGAACATTATAATAATGCAGCAAGTATCGCAACCAATGGTAACTTGGCGATAAACGTTGGCAATAACATAAACGCTGACGGATATAATGCTCTAGCTAAAAATGTAGATATTAATGTTGAGGGAGATATGAACCTATCGTCTAAACAAAATATTGATTACACTAAAAATGCTTCAAGTGGTTTTGGTATAGGTGCAGGAAGTAATAGCAAAAGCATCAATGTAAGTGGCAGTTATGCCAATAGTGATCGTCAGTGGGTTGATGATCAAACGTCTATTATCGGTACTGAAACAGTTGATATTGACGTTGACGGTAAGTTGAAAATGAATGGTTCTGTTATAGCAAACACAGACCTTACTGGAGTGGATAAAGGCAACCTAGACCTCAAAGTAGGGTCATTAGAAGTAAGTGACATCCAAAATTTTAATAATAATTCAGAAAGTGGATTCGGTTTAGGAGTATCAACAGGATCAGACAACAGCGGTAAAAATGATGGCAGACCAGCAGGTTCAACATCAGTCCAAGTTGTAGATAAAGGTTCTGTTACCGAAAGTGTAACACACGCCACAATTGGCAAAGGTAATATTGAAATTGCTGACGGAAGTGATATATCTGGTATTAACCGTGACGTTAATAAAACAGAGACGATTACAAAAGACGAAATCACCGGAGCATTAGATGCTACAGTTACTGTAGATAATCGCATTATTACTGACAGTTTCACAGAATGGTGGAATGAAGTCATCAATAAAAACGCTGAACATTATGATGAGAAGAATGAATTACAAAAAGAATACTTTGCAGGCTCTGCTTCTATAGAAGATAACGGAATACTTCCTACATTAGGATTAAAGCCTTCTCACGTAGGTAGAGAAACCATTGATCCTAAAACCAATATGCTTGCAGAATCTTATAAAGAGTTCTATTCAATTAAAAATGATAAAGGTGAAATCATAGGTTATAAGAAGCCTGAAGACTTATCTTTAAGAGAAAAGCTAGCATCTCCTTTTGATTTAAATCCCTTATTCAAGTTCGGGGATGCAATAATACCAGGGTTACATTCAGGAGCAAATGTGCATGACCCTCAATTTCTAGGTGTAGATAATGCGGAGATTCTACGAAATAGTATATTGCCATCTTTTTGGGGAACCTATTTCTCAACAATTTATGGTAAGCTACCCTCAAAATTAAATATGGTAACAGAGAAAAATAAATCTAATAAGGGGGAAAGATAATGAAGAAAATCATTTTGCTAACAATTGCATTATTGCTATTTGGATGTATAGAAATAGCAGCAACAGAGCGAAAAATTACCGTAATACCTGAAACAACATATTGGAAAATCACAGTAACAGGTTCAGCTGAAATATGGGCAATTCCTCAAGAAGAAATCTCCCAAATGAGTAATACAGCAATTTCAATTAATTTAACATCAGCTTTAATAACACTAGAAAGTCCTAACTGTAAGCAAAATACTGTTGCGCTAGGATATGATAATATCACTTTATCTTTTGGTACTCTTTCTAAAGGAGAATATGCATTTGATAATAGCAAATGTATCCTTATATCAAATGGAAAAAAATATATTTTGAAACCTCTGGATGGAAAAAAAATAGGCACAATATTGAATGTCACTCCCCAAAAAAATAAACAAGGTAATTATTATTGGCCTAATAGGTATCATAAATTTAAATTACCATTACTCTGTGATAGCTTAGATAAGACAATTGTTGAAATCTCTGGCATCTATAAAAACCGCAAAGAGCTCCCTCCAATTAAATTCAAAATTAACTTAATTAACCCTACAAAGTAAAGAACTGAAGAGTTATGAACTATCGTTTGCAAATATCCCCCTCTCTTAAGGAAACTCAAAAGCAAATCTTGAGTATGATGTTTGATAGTGGTTGGAAGCAAAGTGATAGCAATAGTGATCGTCAGTTTGACGGGGTTTCAGATCCTGATACTCTGCGAAATAGTATAATACCGTCTTTCTTTGGAACATACTTCTCTATTCTTTACGGGAAAATTCCATCAAAAGTGGATTCAAACAATCTTTCTTCTACAAAAAATGGAAAAGGAAAATAAAAAATGAAACAGCTGTTCTTGTGTTTAATAAGTTTTATACTGATTTGTTGCAGTAGTGTTTATTCTTCTCAGAGAATTTCTGTAACTTCTTTCGGAAATTACTGGAAAGTTAGTGTAGGATATTATGCACAAATATCTATAACTCCTCAAAAAACGTTAACAAATATGTCTCGTACAGTTATTGTTTTTGGGGTATCTGATGCGATAACAGATAATAATGGAACAGATTGTAAAAAAAATATATTAAGCAGTAAAAAAAATATAGTGCAGTTAAATTTTTCATCTTTAGCTGATGAACGGACACAGGATTACACTTTTAATAACGCTCAAGTGTATATGATAAAAAATGGTAAAGGATACAATTTACAGCCTGTTGATTCACAAAATAATAATATTGCCCAGGCTACGTTATCAATAAATAATGGACTACGTAGAAATCATTATTTTAGGTTACCATTAGTTTGTTCAGAATTAAATGATGCCATTTTTGAAATCTCTGGCATCTATAAAAACGGCAAAGAACTTCCTCCAATTAAATTCAAAATTAACTTAATTAACCCTACAAAGTAAAGAACTGAAG
>CAJTWX010000042.1 GCA_910580155.1 uncultured Alphaproteobacteria bacterium | reverse complement strand
ATAATTTCTTCGGTAGCGATGACTATAAGATTGAAACTTTAGAATTTGCCGATGGCTCAACAGTTGCGTTTAACCAAATGGGGTTTGAATTACATCAAAATAATTTAACAAATGGTTTGGTAACAACAATATATGATGATACTGTACATCTATTTAACGTTAGTGGCAATAAAATTAGCGGCGGAAAGGGGAACGATACCATCTATGGCGGTTCAGGCAATGATACTATTTACGGTGACGATGAAACAAGCAGCAAATATACGGTAGGAAATGATACCTTAGTCGGAGGTAAAGGGAATGATTATCTTGCCGGTGGTTACGGAAATGATACTTATGTTTACAATCTTGGCGATGGTTTGGATACTATTTATGATGTTACGGGAACAGATACGCTTAAATTCGGCGAAGGTATAACGTTGGATAATTTTACATACCGAGCGGAAGGCAACAACCTGCGGATGATATTAAACGGTGATGAAACTCAAGGGATTATCATTCAGGATTACTTTAGCGGCAAACGTATTGAAAATATTGAACTGTCTGATGGAACAACCATAGACTTTACAAAAGTTGGATTTGAATTGAATCAAAATAGTATCAGCAACAGTTTAACACTGACGGATAATGATGATATACTCCATCTCGATGACAATTATAATAATATAAATGCGGCAGGAGGTGATGATATAGTATATGGAAATATTTTTGCCGATACGATAGATGGCGGAGCAGGAGATGATAGTATCTATGGAAATAATGGCAATGATACACTAATCGGAAGCGGCGGTAATGACGTGCTAAATGGTGATGAAGGCAACGATACATTATTTGGTGATGACAGAAATAGCAGCAAATATACTGTCGGTGATGATACTTTAATCGGTGGTAAAGGTAATGATTATCTAGCCGGAGGCTATGGAAATGATACTTATGTATACAATCTTGGCGATGGTTTGGACACTATTTATGATGTCACGGGAACTGATACGCTTAAATTTGGCGAGGGTATAACATCGGATAGTTTCACTTATTGCGCGGAAGGAAATAATCTTCGTATAATTTTGAATAATGATAAAACGCAAGGAATTATTATTCAGGATTACTTTAATGGTAAGCCTGTTGAAAATATAGAATTGTCGGATGGAACAATAATTGATTTGACAACAAAAGGTTTTGAATTACACCAAAATAATCAAACAAACGGCTTAAATGCTACGAACTATGACGATATTGTTCATTTATTTGACACCCCAAGTAATAGTGTGAATGTGGGAGCTGGAAATGATACAGTTTATGGCGGTGCATATAATGATAAAGTTATTGGCGGTATGGGTGATGATATTTTAGCGGGCGGTTCAGGCAAGGATACTATTTACGGTGACGATGAAACAAGCAGCAAATATACAGTTGGCAACGATACCTTAATCGGCGGCAAAGGGAATGATTATCTTGCCGGCGGTTACGGCAATGATACCTACATTTATAATCTCGGTGATAGTCTGGATACTATTTATGATACAAATGGCGTAGATAAAATCAAATTTGGTGAAGGTATAACATTAGATAATTTTACATATAGAGCCGAAGGAAATAATTTGCGGATGATACTAAACGGCGATGAAAATCAAGGTTTTATCATCCAAGACTATTTTAGTGGTAAACCTATTGAAAATATAGAGTTATCAGATGGGACAATAATCGATTTCACCAAAGTTGGCTTTGAGTTAAATCAGAATAAAATAAGCTCAAATCTTACGTTAACAAACAATGACGATATCATCCATTTAGCCCCAGACTATAATAATATCAACACTGCCGGCGGTAACGATACGGTATATGGCAACATATTTGCTGATACAATAGATGGTGGCGCAGGAGATGACGTTATCTATGGAGATGATGGTAAAGATACTCTTATTGGAAACACTGGTAATGATATTTTATACGGCAATAACGGTAATGATACATTATACGGAGACGATAGAGATAGTAGTAAATACACAGTCGGCAACGATACTCTAGTTGGCGGTAAGGGTAACGATTACCTGTCGGGAGGTTATGGTGATGATACATATGTTTATAATCTCAATGACGGCTTTGATACTATTTATGATACCAAAGGAAATGACAAAATAGTCTTTGGGGATGGAATAAACGCAGCAATGCTGTCATTAGAACAAAGTGGCAATAATTTGCGCATTTTAGTCAATAACGATAAAGATCAAGGCATACAAATAAATGAATATTTCAACAATGCTAATTGTAGAGTTGAAAGCATTGAATTAGCAGATGGTAGGACAATTGACATAAGCAATGCAGACCAACTCATACAAGCAATGAATACATTTGGAATCAGTAATTCTGCAACAACAGATTCATTATCTTGCACAGCAGAAAATATCAGCGATATGGGCAACCTTGCTGTAAATGACTTAAACAAAAAAGCTGTATAGAGATAAAGAGTTCCCCTGCGTAAGTAACACAGGGGATTTTCTTTTATTTACCGGTCTTTTCGCTTCTGACAATTTCCACAATGCCAAATGCGGAAACAGCGAGGGCAACGATATGTTCCACAAGTTCGGGGCTAATCGCCACGCCAAGACCGGATAATAAGCTGATTAAACCCCGCCACGTTGAGGGCTGATTGAGTTTTAACAGTTCAATAAGTTTTAGATTTCTGTCCGCCTTTCGCTTGTAGTGAACCAACTTTCTCGTTGGTTCAACTCCTAGCCACCATATAAAACAAAAAAGGCACCACAAGGGCACCTTTTTTCTTTTATTGGTTGCGGGGGAAGGATTTGAACCAACGACCTTCAGGTTATGAGCCTGACGAGCTACCGAGCTGCTCTACCCCGCGATACATAATGTTACCGCAGCAACGAATGCATATATAAACTCAAAAAAAATAGTTGTCAATAATATTTTTATATCTTTTGCATATTTTTTTTGATATGTTAAAATCTGCCACATACACAAACAGCATAAAGGGAACAAAATGGTGTCTGCAACCCCCGATAAATCAACAGGTTTAACCCGAAATCCCGACCGCAAGCTCGGAATAATTGCCGGCGGCGGCGAACTGCCGCAAAAGCTCTTGGCGTGGTGCAAAGAAAATGGTCGTGCCTGCCACGCATTGGCGATTAAGGGGAACGCTAACGAAGAATACTTTACCGAAGATACCCCGCACGACTGGATAAGAATAGGCCAAGCCGGAACCGGCTTTAAACGGTTTAAGGAAGAGGGTGTGAAAGAAATTGTTTTAATCGGCACAATAAAACGCCCGACACTTGCCGAACTGGTGCCGGATTTGCGTACCACGGCGTTTTTTGCCAAACTCGGTGCAAAATCTTTAGGCGATGACGGTATTCTCCGCGCATTGGTTAAAGAAATTGAGAGCGAGGGAATGAAGGTTGTCGGCATACAGGAAGTCGTGCCGGATTTGCTGGCGCGTGAGGGTACGCTGACCAAAAAGAAACCCGATAAGGAAGACGAAGAGGATATCCGCCGCGGCATAGAGGTTGCCACGTCATTAGGCCGTCTGGATGTCGGACAGTCTGTTGTGGTGCAACAGGGTTTGGTGCTGGGCGTAGAGGGAATTGAGGGAACGGATAAGCTGATAACCCGTTGCGCGGACTACAAACGCAAAGGCAAAGCCCCCGTGCTGGTAAAATTGCGCAAACCGCAGCAGGATATGCGCATAGATTTGCCGACCATCGGCACCAAAACGGTAGAAAACGCGCATAACAGCGGTTTTAAAGGCATCGCCGTTCACGCCGGCAACACGTTAATTGTCAATGAGGATGAGGTGATAAAACTGGCAAATAAATACGGAATGTTTATTAAAGGGATAAATCCTGCGGCGGAGGGTCAATGTTAGTTTATTTGATAGCAGGCGAACCCTCGGGCGATATGCTAGGCGTGCGTTTAATGCGCGCCTTGAAAACGGCTGAGCCGGAGATACAGTTCGCCGGTGTCGGCGGTGAAAATATGGAAAAAGCGGGGATAAACTCCCTGTTTGATATTACCGATTTGGCGATTATGGGAATAGCCGAGGTGATTCCGAGCATCCCGAAAGTCTTGCGCCATATCCGCGAAACCGTTGCCGACATTGCCGCTAAAAAGCCCGATGTGGTCATAACCATAGACAGCTGGAGTTTCTCCGCCCGCGTGCATAAAGCATTGCGCAAAAAAAGGATAAAGGTGTTGCAAATGCACTATGTCGCGCCGCAGGTCTGGGCGTGGAAAAAGGGTAGGGCGAAAACAATGCATAAATATATAGACCGCCTGCTGACCCTGTTTCCAAACGAACCGGCATATTTTACGCCCCACGGGCTTAAAACCGATTTTGTCGGTCATCCAGTGATTGAAAGCTCAATGATAAACGCCAATCCTCAGGATTTTCTCAATAAATACAATATTCCGGCAGAAAAGCAGGTCGCGCTCATTCTCCCCGGTTCTCGCCATAACGAAGTCGCCAATCTTTTGCCGGTATTTCTCGAAACTGCTGTGGAATTAAAGAAAAAACATCCGGAGCTTTATTTTGTGCTCCCGACAGTCAAAACCGTTGAAAAGCGCGTGCGGAATATTCTGGCAGAAAAAGGGGCGGATGTTTTGGTCGTGAATACACAGGAAGACCGATACGCCGCTGCCCGCGCTGCCAAAATGGCAATAGCCGCCTCGGGAACGGTCGCTTTAGAGTTGGCAATTGTCAACGTGCCGCACCTGATAGCCTATAAAGCGCCGAAAATCACCGCTTGGCTGGTGCGCCATATCTCAGATATTAAATATGTAAACCTGACAAATATCTTATTGGATACATTGATTGTACCCGAACTGCTGCAGGAAGACTGCACCAAAGAAAAACTGCTCGCTACGGCTGAAGACTTGCTCAATGAAAAATCGGAGCCGCATAAGCGTGAACTTGCCGGTTTTAAAGACTTGCGTATGGCTCTGGGCTTCGGGCAAACCTATCCGAGTCAAAAAGCTGCAGAAATCATCTTGCAGGCGGTTAAAGAAAGGGCATAAAATAAATGAGATGGTGGCTGCGCAAACAGTTCCTGCGTCTGAAACTTTACGCCTCCGAGAATTACTATAACGAGGCGGAAAGCCTGATTGTCTGGTACGCTGTCTGTTTTGCTCTCGGTGCGGCGTTTTATTTTGCACTGCCGCTGGAACTACCGGTATGGGCGGTTGTCGTTTTTCTGGAGCTGATACTGCTGTTGTTGTACTTAACACGCACCGAGCGGGAGAAATTCAAGCTCTGGACATACATCTTGCTGTTTGCTCTGGGCTTGAGCGTAACCAAAGCCGACAGTATGTATCGCGCTGCACATCTTGAGAATAACCTCCCTGAAATCACATATTTAAGAGGGAAAGTTAAAGAATTAGATTATAATTCAAATAATCGCCCGCGCATCCTTTTAACCGATGCTGATAATTTTGAACGTAAGCTTAAAGGCGATTTCCGCATCAGCCTGATATATGCCGAAGACTGGCTGAAAGCAGGAGCGTGTGTCGAAATGGTCGCCAAACTCCCCAAACGGTTTACGCCTAACCCGTTAAGCAATTACAACTTTGAGCGTACAAATTTCTATAAAGGCATAAGTGCCGGCGGCTACAGCATTGCACCACTGTTTGAGGTTGATTGTGAGGAAAACACTCCCGCGGCGGCAGAAACAATCAGTCGTATTCGTAATTATATTAAAGAAACCATAACGCAACATACCGACCCCGAACAAGGCGGGATTATCAAAGCCTTAACAATCGGTGATAAAAGCAGTATCGCCGAAGAACAGTCAGCCAATTACCGCACGACAGGTTTGGCACATTTTCTCGCCATTTCGGGAATGCATATGGGAATGATTGCCCTGTTGGTGTTTTTCCTGTTTCGCGCGTTGCTGTTTCCTGTCGGGGCAGGGCGGTATGACCTGCGTAAGCCTGCAGCAATCACCGCACTGGCGTTTACGTTTGCCTATTTTCTGATATCAGGACAAAGCGTATCGTGTATAAGGGCTTTTGTGATGACCTCGCTGGTGCTCTTGGGCGTATTGTTGAACCGCCGCGCGATTTCATTGCGCTTGTGGGCTTTTGCAGTGTTGGTCGTAAGCGTCATCACGCCGTCGGCAGTTGTTTCCCCTGGCTTTTTGATGTCATTTGCCGCTGTGCTCGGTCTGGTTACGTTTTATGAGCAATTCGGCAGCCGCCTGCGGCACTGGCTTTCTCAGCAAAGTATAGCCGGCAAGGTTGGCGCATATCTCGTTGGTGTCCTTGTGACGGATCTTGTTGCAAGCTTGATGACCTTGCCTTACAGTATGTATTATTTTCACCAAATCTCTGTTTATACGAGCCTTGGCAACCTGCTTGCCGCACCGGTGATAGCGTTTTGGGTAATGCCGGCGCTGCTGGTGTTTTTAATCAGCCTGCCTTTCGGGTTTGGAGAATATGCGGTTAAGCCGCTGGCTGCCGGTGTGGATGTTATAAACCATATCACCGTGTGGGTTTCATCATTACCCGCAGCCCAAAGCGGCGAAGGGGTAGGGGCAATGCCCGACTGGAGCATCTTTGTTTTAACGCTGGGGTTACTGTGGCTCTGTATCTGGCAGTCCCGTTGGCGCCGCTGGGGGTGGCTCGGCATTGCGGCCGGATTAGCCGGATTATACCTTGCGCCGGCGCCGGATTTTGTGTTTGATGAAACCGGAACAACGTATGCATATAAAAACGCCGCCGGCAAATTAAACTTAAGCCCGTACCATAAAAACCGCTTTTTATCAAAAATGTGGACCGGTACAAACAAACCTGCAGAGGATGAAACCTTAAAATGCACCAAACAAAGCTGCATTTATAAAGACCGTATAGAGTTTGGTAAAGGCTGGCTTAAACTTGATGGCAAAGAAATTGCCTTCAAATCCGGCGGGTATATCAACTTAAAAAACGGCATCCGTTATTACCGCCCCGAACAATCCCGCTCGTGGAATAAATAAAACGCAAGCTGGATTTTTTCTCCCCTTAACGAGAGAAAATCCGCAACAGACAACTTTATTATTTGGTCTTTTCTCTTCTCACATCTTCAATAATCTGCTCAAACTTCTCCGCAGCCTGTTTGGCGGTAAAGTTCTTAAGCGTAATCTCTCTTGCGCGTTGGGCTTTTTCAAGCCTTTCTTCTTCGTGCTTCGGGTCAAGATAATATTTAATCAGGTTTACCAACTCTTTTTCCGTCTTCCACATCGGAACGGAATCGCCATAAATCGCCTCAATTTCCGGCATATAGTCAGAAATCACGAGCGTTCCGCACGCCGTACCGTCAAAAATCCGGTTGCTGATAACCCCGTGTACAAGCATTTCAGGCCTGGAATCGTTCAAAACAATCTTAGCCGCGCTGTAATATTTGCGCAAGTCGCGGTTGTCAACAAACTCAGCCTTAGCCTCGCCGCCCCAATGCGGGCCATAAATCGTTATTGGCAGTTTATGTTCAAGCGCAATCTGCACCGCTCGCCGATAAGGCGCATTCCTCCCCACAAAAAGCACTTCGGATTTGAGCAGTTCGTCATAGTCCGGATAAAACCGCTCGGCATTGGTAAATTGCGGAATATAGTAAGCCTTTACGCCGCGCTCGTTCAAAGCCCGTGCCAGACTTTCCGATGCCGTCGCAACAGCATCATACTGCGCCAGTTCTTTTGCGCTTTCTTCATAAAAAGCGGTAACATCATCAAGCACCTTTTGCGAAACTTCTTCTCCGAATTGCGGATACGCAAGGTAAAAAATGTTCACATCGCCCACCATACACGGTTGAACAGATAAAAACCCGCGCATTAAGATATTAACCGCCGCCCGATATTTGAAAAAGGAATTAAAATAGCTCAATGCCGTATTCCAGCCATTTTTGTTAAGAGATACCGCCAGATCCTGCGCCAGCCAAAAATCGCCGCTTGCCGTGTGTCCCACAGCCACCGGAAGGTCTAAGTTAAGACTGTTTGCAGCAGGTTTGGTCTGAACGTTACGCCCGTTTTTCATAACCGAAACAAGCTCATCTGCTGCCCGTTTGAGCGAATATTCATTTTTAACAAGCCGGCGCGCATTTTGAACACGTTTGGCAATGTCATCGGGCAGGGGAGAAGAAACCAGTGCCTTAATCAGCCGTTCAGCATCCGCTTCGTCAATATAAAAACTGATGTCATCATTAAACAAATTGAGCGTTTCCTGAACATTCGGCCATCCCCAAAATGCCGCCAGCGGGATTTTTTGTGCAGCAAGGGTAAAAAATATCGGGTGCAAATCAAGCGCCCCTTTTGAAAAAGCCGTGTTTTCGGCAATAACCGCCTGAAACTGCACCATATCTCGCAAAATATCATCTTCCTGCTCCAAACGGTATTTGCGATAAGGCAGGTTCAGGCGCTGCAATACATTTTCGGCAAATTCAGGCTCGCCGATAAGCGCAATAAACTTTTTTTCGCCGGAAACAATATCAATCTGCGAGGTGAACAGCGGCAGATAAAAAGCCTTATCTTCGTTTGCCTGCAAAAAATCAACCAGCAACGGCGTTGACGCCATAACCATATCAAAAGGCTGAATATCAGGCGTAATTGCAGGCAGGCTGCCCATCCAGAGAATGCTGTTTTTTTCGGGCTGAAATAAAGGCGGCAGCATATCGCCGCTATCAAAGTTGGTTGTATAAAGCGTATATGCCTTACCGAACTCGCCGGAAATCCTACGGTTGATTTCAGCGGCCAGCTGCTCGGCATATGGGCGGATTTTGCCTTGTACGTTATCTGCCACCACCACTCTCGCCCGCAGCAGATATATCGTCGCCGCACTCAGCAAGACCAAGAGAAAAATACCCAGTACGATTGCCTTTTTAACCATCGTCGCGCCGTAGACTGCCGGTTATTGTCCGCCGGATGTTGCGTTTTTAACACTTTGAACAGCCTGCATAATAAGCTCCTGCTTTTTCTTTTCAGAGATAGCCTGTCCTTCCAGCTGTTTCAAAATTTTTCTCATAACGCCTTGCGCACGCATCACATCCTCAGGAGAATAATTCTCTTTTTGTGCCAATAGCTCCACCTCATCCAAAATTTGCTCAATTGTACCTTTCTGCGTTGCTTCTCTGCTCCAGTTATCAAATAAAACGCCGGTCGCAATAATCCAAATCCCCGACATCATCAAAGCCAACAAGCGAAACTTGGCGATAATCGGCGCATTATCTTCGCCGTAAATCTCGTCATCTTCGTTCTTTTCACCATACAAGCCTTCATCCTCGTCAGTTGGTTTGGATAAAAGCTTAACCATAACCCCCGCCCAGACAAGCGCCGGAATAAACGCGTATACAGGGTTAAGAAACATCAAAGCCATCAAAACCGCTGTTATTGCCAGATAAAGCGCTGAGCGCTTGTTAATATCGTGCAGCCGCCGCGCTGTTACCGCAAAAGAGGGAATAAGCGTTGCCAGCGCATAATAATACGGCAAAAGCTTAATACCGGAAAAATCACCCAGAAAATAAAGCGGCAGATATAAAAGGGAAGAAACAACCGCAAATCCCCAAAATTCCAGACGCGTAGCCCGCCCGCGGAATTGCAGGTATTTTGCGGTAATACCACGGAGATAATAGTCAAATGCATCCCCCCACGCTTCGCTCATATTTTCTCTTTTAATACCTTTCGGGGCAGGGCGCTGTCTGCTGCTGTTTTCCGCCTCGTCAATATTTTGCGCCAAAATGTCTTTATCTTTCATTAGCATTGTTCTCTCCTTCTGTTTTGTCCGTCAAAACAGCTGCGGACATTTTGCTCTCATTTTTCCGCGGGCGTCTGTTTTGCGGCAGCCCGTAGAAAAAGTCATACATCTTAAAATAGGCAATACTTATATAAACCAACACAGCTGCACGGACAATAGTTGCAGTCAAAAAGTGTGCGCGGCTCAAAATAATCATCGCCGCCATTAAAAAGATAAACGCACCAAACGCCACCATCCCGATTTTAATAAGGTTACCTCTGGTCTTGGCAAATGTTGTCAAAAGCGAGCGGTTTTTACCCGTAATCTCGGAAACAAACGCAAACGACGGCACAATAAAGAAAACCGTAAACAACACAAAAATAAACGTATACTTGCCGATAAGCCATAACGCACTGCCGAACACGGCATCCAAAATCTCCCCGCCCATAGAGGGAAAGCTGATGCGGAAAAAATAAATTCCCGAATTGATAACGAGCGTTGCCATTACAATCGAGGTCAAAAACAACCCGACCGCCGCCAAAAAACGTACGCCGGCAGCAACAAAAATTCCTTTATCCCACAAAATCTGCTGCTTATAATAACATCCTGCCGCAAAATAGAAAAAGAGATAAGTATAAATAAGCGATACGACTTTAAAAGAAGCAACGCCGATAAACATCGGCAGTAAACTTCCTAAAAAATAAAAAACTGTCAGAAACAAAAAGGCAAACCAATGGCTTAAGACATATCTGTATGCGTTGCGGTAAACCTTCCGGACTGACAGTTTTTCTTTCATATCGCCTCTACTTGTTGCGTTTGTTCATATATTCGGTAAGCCAGTGAATATTGTACTGCCCGTCAATAAACTCGTTTTGCGAAATAATATCTTCGTGTAACGGGATTGTTGTCTTCACGCCCATAATGATAAATTCTTCCAAAGCGCGGCGCAAACGCATCAAAGCCGCATTGCGGGTTTTGGCGTGCACAATAAGTTTGGCAATCATACTGTCATAATAAGGCGGAATCGAATATCCCGAATAAATTTCCGAATCCACACGAATCCCCAAGCCGCCCGGAGCGTGCCATTCGGTAATTTTACCGGGGCAGGGAGCAAAGGTTTCGGGGTCTTCGGCGTTAATGCGGCATTCAATCGCGTGACCGTTAAAGTGAATGTCTTCCTGCGTAAAGCCCAAGGCCGCACCGGACGCAATGCGGATTTGCTCGCGCACGATGTCAATGCCGGAAATGGCTTCGGTAATCGGGTGCTCCACCTGCAGACGTGTGTTCATCTCAAGGAAGTAAAAACGCCCGTCTTCATACATAAATTCAAGCGTACCGGCATTGGTATAGCCGATTTTCTTGATGGCGTTGCAAACAATATCGCCAATTTCCTTGCGCTGTGACTGGTTAAGCGCCGGAGAGGGGCATTCTTCAATCACTTTCTGGTGGTTGCGCTGGATAGAGCAATCGCGCTCGCCCAAATGTACCACATTGCCGAACTTATCCGCAATCACCTGCATTTCAATATGCCGCGGGTGTTGCAGATATTTCTCCATATACACGACATCAGACGGAAAAGCAGCCTTAGCTTCAGCTTTTGCCATCGTATAAGCCTCGCCGATATCATCGTCGGAGTAAGCAACTTTCATACCCTTACCGCCGCCACCGTCTTTGGCCTTAATAATTACCGGATAACCGATTTTATTAGCCCATTCTTTAGCGTGCTCAACGCTCTCAAGGGCCGTAGACCCCGGAGTAATCGGCAAACCGGCCTCAATCGCCGCTTTGCGCGCGGTGATTTTATCGCCCAGCAAGCGCATCTGTTCTGCAGTCGGCCCGATAAAGGTAATACCGTGCAGCTCTACCATCTCGGCAAAGTCCGCGTTTTCCGAAAGAAAGCCGAACCCCGGATGGATAGCATCCGCACCTGTAATCAGCGCTGCGGAAATAATCGCCTGTTTATTTAAATAAGACTCTCCCGAACGGGCAGGGCCGATACAAACGGCTTCATCCGCCAGACGAACGTGCATCGCATTAGCATCAGCCTCTGAATGCACGGCCACCGTGCGGATACCCATCTCTCTGCAGGCTCTGTGAATACGGAGCGCCACTTCGCCGCGGTTTGCAATCAAAACTTTTTCAAACATTAGCTCAATTCCTGTTTATTATTTATTAAAAAGCTTATTCAATCACAACCAACGGTTCGCCATATTCAACAGGGTCGCCGCTTTCAACCAAAATTTTGACAACTTTGCCGCCTTTGTGCGCTTTTACGGGGTTAAATGTCTTCATCGCCTCAACCAGACAAACCGTATCGCCCTCGGCAACCGTATCGCCAACCTTAACGTAATTCGGCGTCTTCGGGTCTGCCGACAAATAAACAACGCCAACCATCGGCGATTTCACCGCATTCGGACTGCAGGTATAGTCTTCATCAGCAGTAGCCTGCGGTGCTGTAGCAGCAGGTGCAGCCGCCGGAGCAGTAACAGGGGCGGCAACGGGAGCAGCTGCCGGAACATATGCTGCGGTTGCGGCAACGCCTGCCGGATTTCTTACCAATGATATTCTGCAGCTTTCATCTTCGTATTCAAGTTCTGTTAAATTTGTTTTATCCAAGATTTCGGCCAGTCTGCTTATTATTTTTGTATCCAAGGGATTAGACATAGTTATCCTCTCATAAAAAATTAAATTCACCCCATTCATAAGCCGATAATCCGAAAATTACAAGCATTTTCTTGCACATCTCCCCAAACAATACACAGGAAACCCCTAAAATTCGGCTAAAACAATATCTTAAAAAAATAAATTGCAGGTTTATGGTAAGATAATCACAAAAATTTCCGGCTGCTGACTGTTTTTTAACTTCTTGCGATTATATTAACCGGAAAATAACAAAGCAGGAGAAAAACAATGCGCGATTTGCTTGAGGTTTTGAATAATTATAATATAAACGGTACGATTTTAACCCAAACCCGCGGACCTTTGTTGGAGATAATCGAATTTGAACCGGCCGCCGGAACAAAACTCAAAAACATCGCCGCCGTCACCGAAGATATCCGCCGCGAGCTGGGCGTTTCTTCGCTGCGTATCGAACCGGCTCAAGCCGGCAATGCCGTTTTATTTCAAATTCCGGCTCAAAGTTTTGACATAATAGATTTTAAAAAGCTGCTTGATACGCCGCAGTTTGCATCTGCAAAAGAAACACAAACCCTGCCGCTGATAATGGGCGCTGATATCAAAGGCACACCGGTCATTGCCGATTTGGCAAAAATGCCGCATTTACTGATTGGCGGCACAACCGGTTCGGGCAAATCCGTAGGGTTAAACACATTTATCCTTTCGCTTATTGCCGCAAAGAAGCCGTCTGAAGTCAAATTTGTGCTTATCGATCCCAAAAGGATAGAATTTAGTGTTTATAATAACCAAAAATACCTCTATGCGCCGGTAATCACCGAAACCTCCGAAGCCGTTGCCGTTTTAGCCTATCTTGCCAATGAGATGGATAAACGCTACGAATTGTTTGCTGAAAATATGAGCAAAAATCTTACCGATTATAATCGCACCGCCGACGAAAAACTGCCGTATATCGTCTGCGTAATAGACGAGTTTGCCGACCTGATGGCAATGGATAAAAATGTTGAAAAAGACGTAATGCGTCTGGCGCAAAAGGCAAGAGCCGCCGGCATTCACCTGATATTAGCCACGCAGCGCCCGTCGGTAGATGTTGTTACCGGCGTTCTGAAAGCTAATTTTCCGACAAGGCTTGCTTATAAAGTTGCCTCAACGGCAGATTCGCGGACAATTTTAGACACTGCCGGCGCTGAAGATTTAATCGGGCGCGGCGATTCGCTGTTTTTGGCGGCAGACGGAAACTTAACCCGTCTGCACGGAGCATACTTGCCGGATTCTGAAATTGCGGCAATGCTGCAGCCATACCAAAGCACAGTCAAACCACTAAAGCTGACGTATGGGGCAGGGAGCAGTGTCGCGCTGGCAGACAAGCCGGTCGAACCGATACACAAACGCGCGTGGCACTTCTGGAGCGGCTTGAAACAAAAAGATAAAGACCTGATAATTCGCGGCATAAAATACCTGATAGCCTTTTTTGCCGGCAGAATAAGCAAAGGGAAAAGCAACGATAGAACAAAGGATTAGCAAGATACCCACAAAAAAGTGCAAAAAAACAAAAAAAACGCTTGCCAACTAAAAAAAACTCATATATAAACCTATCTCGTGGCCGGCCAGATAGCTCAGTTGGTAGAGCAGAGGACTGA
>CAJTWX010000041.1:3532-14382 GCA_910580155.1 uncultured Alphaproteobacteria bacterium | reverse complement strand
TGTTTAGGTTTAATGATAAAAAAGTAATGCTCTTTTTATTAGCCGCTGCTTTGGTGGTTTGTTTACCGTCATCAGCATTTGCAGCGTTTAAAAGCTTGACAGACGCCGGTAGAGATATTTTTGAAGGATTGCGGGAGATTATCTATCCGGCATCAGCAGTGGGAATTATTGCCGTATGTATGGGTGGTTTTTTTGGTAATGTTAACTGGAAATGGCTGACAGCGATTGTTATTGGCCTTATTGTCATCAGCTGCTGCGTCGGGTTTGTCGGTATGTTTGCGCCCGAAGACGCAAAAGGTATAATCCCTAAAGGGTCGCTGGATGGAAGATAGGAGAATGGCTATGAAAATGAAAAATAATATTATCTTCGGAATATTTTTGACGGTAGCGCTTTTGCTTGTAAGCGGAGATGCTTCTGCGGCGGTTTTTAAAGAATTAGCTCAGAAAACTGCAAAATTTGCCGGAGAATTACGGTATCTTGCCTATGCTATTTCAGGGTTTGGTATTGTGATGTTTACCTTTTTGGCAATTTGCGGAAAAATCAATTTTAAACATCTCGGCTATATAGTTATGAGTTTGTTTTTCCTTTCCGGAACGGCTGCACTGATTACTTATGTTTCAGACCAGCCTGTAAGCTTGGAATATAAAGATACTTATGTAGCGGCCGGTACCAGCATAGGAAAGCTTAACCGCAACAGCAGCCTTTGAGCTCCTTTTGTGTAAAATTTTAAAAATTAACAGTTTTGTAAGAATTTTTGCCGTATAATTTAGGGTAATAAGTAAACAACAGGATGTAGCGCGATGAGAGATGTGATTCTAAAAGCAGTGGCTAATCCTCCCAAACTCTTTTGGGGGCCTGTCTTACCCACGGCAATCAATGCCGGATTACAGATTCCGTTTATGTTTATGAGCGTTGGTATATGGCAGGTAAATCCTCTGATTTTTATTATCACTATCGTGTTGGGTCACCTTGTTGTTGTTGCTTTGGGAACAAAAGACCCCCATTTGTCGGGAATGATTCAGGCTTTTGGCAACACTAATATCGTAACAACGAATTTATACAAGGTGAAAGGACGTAAATTTGAACCTTAATACAGATTTTCAGTTTGATACGCTTTTTGCTGCAGGGCTGGAAAGCTTTGACGCACTGGTTGCCGTATTGGGAATTATAACGGCTGCTGCAATAATCGTATCACTGGTTTCCAAAATCGGAACGTGGATTCTTCCTCAGCCGAGTGAAACCCGTGTGTCCGATTTTTTGCCGTTTGATAGTTTACTTTCAGATGGTTCGACATTGCGTTGCAATAATGGTTCTTATGTGCGTGTTTTTAAAGTACAGGGCGTAGATTTAACCTCAGCGCGCGAAGAGACAGTTATGTCAATGTTTGAAGCGCGTAAGTCTTGGCTGGATAATATGGCGGATTTGCAGGTAACCTGCCGTGTTATCACGATTCGTGAACGAGTGCCGATGGAAAAAAATAAAGCCGATTTTGGTAATAAATGGCTTAAAATAGTAGATGATGTATGGCGCGAGAATTTAAGCAGGGTATATAAAAACGACCACTATATCGTTTTGTCGATTGAAGATAAAAAAGATGCCGTAAAAGATTTGAACTTTGCCTCTCAGTCAGTGATGGCAAATTTGAATGATTATGGTGTTAAAGTAATGTATGAGGATGATGAAAGTCCGGCAGAGCAAAGTCCTATATATCCGTTTGTCCGCATATTAAACCCTATCAGCAAGCCCCAGCCGAAAGCGCACGGTGCACAAGGGTTTCAGCTAAAAGAGCTGATGACTGCAGACGGAATACATTTCACGGGTGAAGAAGGTATAATAAAATTCTTTTCCGGCGGTCGCGAAAAATATGCTTTGACAATGGGCATAAGGCAGTCCGGCGACTATATGGATGAAAATATGATTTCAGCCCTTCTGGCAATAGACTGCGAATTAACTGTATTGCACCATATCCATCCGTTATTCAAGCCAAAAGCCAGAGCAATTCTTGTACAACAGCAAAAAATGGCAGAAGTAACGAGCTTTTCAGGCGATGTTGTTGCCCAATACAGCGAAGCTTTGGCTGCAATTGAAGATAGCGATGCAGATCACCAGTCGCTTGTTGAATATTCTATGAGCTTTATCTTAAAAGGCAATACGATGGAAGAGCTTATATTCGGTGAAAGCGAAATTCAGCGCATTTGCCGGTTATACAGCGTAACCCCTGTTCGCGAGAATTGGATTGCGCAGGCAACGTTCTTTAACCAGTTTCCGGGGTACGATATGTGCGGCAGAACATATTTTTATCTGTCTCGTATTGTATCTCTGGCCGTATCTTTTGAACAACTGTCAACAGGTTTGCCGCGCAGTGACTGGGGAGAGGGGGCAATCAGCGTTTTCAGAACAATGAGCGGTTCGCCATATCGTTTCCAGTTCCATATTTCGGCTGCTGAATCAGCAGTGGCGCACTGTTGTATTGTTGGTCCGACCGGACAAGGTAAAACGACTTTGCTGACGTTTTTGGCAGGTCAGGCAATGCGCCACGGCGATTTGAAAGTATACTTTTTTGACCGTCACCGCGGTGCGGAAATCTTTACGCATACCGTAAAAGGTGCATATGTCGGCTTTAGCGGTGAACGTAAAAACGTTTCGTTAAATCCGTTTGATACCAAAGATACAATGAGCAACAGAGCATTTTTGCGTAACTGGCTTAAAGCGATAACTATGTCATCAGATGCCTTGTCCGAGCGCGAGGCTGCCCGAGCGGTAACTACGGCATTTGACTATTTACGCCCTGAAGAAAGAGTTTTAAACAATCTCTATAAGAGCTGTTTTTCACCAACCGGAAATATGCGCAGAGAATTGTACCGTTGGATAAATCCGGATCAATACGGTAATATTTTTAATGCCGAACACGATAGTCTTGATTTAAGTTCAAATCGATTTGTTGCATTTGATTTTACAGAAATTTTTGATGACGAAACACTGGCTGCAGCTTCAATTAGTTATATTATGCACCGAATTCAGTCGCAAAGCACAGAAACCGGAACGCCGGCATTGGTAATGATAGACGAAACCGCACCGATGCTGAAGCACGAGATGTTCCGTGATGCGTTTATTAAAGGTTTGCAAGAAGGACGTAAAAAACGTCAGGCCTATCTTTGTGCTTTCCAACAACCGAATATTGTAGATGATTTAGGTGTTGGTGATGCTGTTCGCGGGCAATGCAAAACAATGATATTCTTCCGCAATACACAGGCAACGCCTGAATCATATGCAAAATGGAATTTAACTGACAGCGAATACGACTTTGTCTGTGGGCGTTCTTACCGTGATTGTCCTTATGCAATTCTCTTAAAACGTCCGGATGCCGGTGAAAATGGCGAAGGGGAATCAGTTATCCTTGATGTTAATTTAGGGGGAATTGGCCCATATTTGAAATTATACAATTCCGGCATTAAAAATGTATTGCTGGTTGAAAGCTTAGTTAAAGAGTTCGGGGAAGATGGTTTTGTCACCAAGTATTTGGACGGGATTGGAGGATAATCATTGACAAAATCTGAAAAATATGATACATTAATTATTGAAAAAATATTATTTTAATACGGGAGGAAAAGAATGAAAAAGAGTAAGCAATCCAGTGCTGTTCTTTGTTTGGGCGTATTGCTGTCTGTTAATGCGGCGTATGCGCAGTGGCCCGTATTTGATTTTCAAGAGATTGTTCCGATTAGCAAAGACGTTAAAACCGGTGTGGATACGATAAAGGACTTAAAAGAGCAAATAGGAGAAATGAATAAAACACTAAATGCAATCGGCAAAGAAGCCAAGACCGTAGCAAGTTTTAGTCAGAATATCTCAGCAAATGGCAGCGGAAATGCCAAATCCGCCGCAGAAGAAGTTCAAACAGCATCATCAAATAGTGCAGCTATCACTTCACAAACTGCAGAAACCGTATCAGATACAACAACAAGCACCATAAACACTCAAAAAAATATAGTAAATGACTATGTAGACCAAGCCAGTCAAATAGCCGGCATCGGTAATAACAGCCAAAATATGCTAAATAAAAATGTAAGCAATAAAGAAATATTCAGTTATGAAGAAGAAGAGGAAGAAGAGGAAATTTCAATAGCCGGCAATATAGAAGAATTAAGCAGAATACAAAATGAGGTGCAGGCCGAGCAAAAGCAATTGGCTGTAGAATTAAATGACATTCTCGAAACACAGCTGACAATGCTTAATAAGGCATCAGCTGAAAATATAGCTGCTTTTGAAGAGTTAGATAAAATACTTCAAAATTTGCCACAGTTAAGCCCGTCGGATAAAAACAGGCTGCACAGCCGAATAGAGGAGATTTCCCAAAAACAAAGAGAAAATACCGATTGGGCAGTAAGAATTGTTGAAAGTGCTAAAGAAAACTATAATCGTGAATATAATAAAGTCATTAAAGACGGTATTAATAACTACACCAAAATTGTGATTGCATATACAAAAGGTGACGACAGCAAAGAAAATGTTATTGCGGCAGGCAACAAATTAAAGGAAGAAACGGCTGCAATTAACGTAACACCGGCATCGTCAGTGTTGACAGAATTGCAAAACGCGGTTGTTGAAATCAACAAAGATGTAGAAAATTTAGTATCTGAAATAGATAATATATTGAAAGAGCAAAATTAAGAAAACGGCAATATATTTTAAGTTATAAAATAGAAATTATTGGGAGAACTGAGATGAAAAAGAGGGCGATAGCAAAAAAATATATAGTCAGCATAGCATTCTGCAGCTGCATTGCTGCTATACGTCCGGCTGCGGCTTTTATATGGCCGACGATTGATATATCGCAAGTTGGTGCATTTGTATCAGATGTAAGCAATGGTGTAAGTCAGATATCAAATACCAAAAGCCAGATAGACAATTCAGTGCAAACTGTAAATTCCGTTGGTGATCAGGCAACAGCTATCACTAAATATACGGCAGATTTAAAAGGATCGGTTACAAAAATTGGCAATCTTAATCCGGCAGAACTCAGTATCAGCGAAAATGTGGAAAAGTCTTTGCTTAAAACTAACGATGCAGCATTTGAAACATATGACAATAATCAAAAAACAGCCGATTCTACTATTAAAAATGTGACTTCGCAAATAGAAGATAATGCCAAAGAAGAAGAAACACAGTCCACGCTAAATGATGCAAAAGATGAAATATTGGCAGAAAATCAGAAATTAAACGAGACATATAAAGACAGCAATGATGAAGTAAATGAAATTGCGGACACTACGATTGAACAATTAAAATCAATAATACCTGCATTGGAGCAAACTGAAGAGCTGGATGTTGAAGAGCGTGAAAATTTTAAAGAAGAGGCAGAAATACTGATTGCAAAAGCTGAAAAACTTAAAAAAGACGCTTCAGAAACGGTAAAAGAAACACAAAATAAGCTTAATTCGGAGTATAATGCACAGATTATTGCAAGTTTTTCAGCATACAGCCAAAGTATCAGCGATTACTATGCCGGAAAAATCAGTAAAGACGAGCTGTCTCAGGCAGGTGAAAAGTTTCAGCAGGAAATTTCATCTTTGCAAGCAGGAATTGCTGATTCCCGCGTCAAGCAGTTGGTTCAACAAGCACAGGAAGTTGTAGCAGCAGCTCAAAAATTGCAAGAAGCCATCTTAAATGCCCAAAGCAACAGCCGCGAATATTCAGATGAAGCTCCCGCTTCCGATAGATTAAGCCTGAATAAATATATATTTCAGCACAGCTCCAAACAAACAACAGTATATACAAAACAAATATATTTCAATAAAGATATTGGCTCGAAATTAAGCAATGAATACCAAATATTCGGGCTATCAAGTGAACTCCTCTGCCATAAAATGAAAAAGGATAACCTTAAAGAACTCGAAAAACATACGGATAATTTTCGGGAATGCGTAACATTAGCCAAAGCAGAAAAAGAGTATATTTGTACAATTAAAGGAATTCCATTAACTGATAAAAAATGCGACCCGTACGATTTAGAACCCAAAAAGTTATATAAACCCTATCGTCGAGATGGGGTGTATGACCACGTTGTAGAAGATTATTCCGTAGCAAACATTGTTAATAATAACCGTATACAGCAGTTTACAGCATCGTGGTTTGAAAAAACCTACGGTGATTTGCTTAAAGTTATAAATCCGGAACAAACCTCAGGCGGTGAGGCAATGATAGATAACGCCAGAAACGCATATGTTGTAATGGGAATGGTTGATTTGGAAGCGCCCAAACTCTGGAGCTGGATTCGCGTTACTGATACATTACAACGTTCCAAGGAAGCAGTGCAGCAATTTAAAACCGGCAGTACATTATATCTGGATGGAAGAGATATAGATTTTAAAGAAGCTTCTCAACAAAAAAACGGTCTGATGAAAAATATAAAAATAACAAGTATAGAAGGAAAAAACAAAGGTACGGAAGACAGGCAGATTTTCTCCAATGTGTTTTTATATAACTGTGATTTAAAAGCTGATGATATTTCTATGTCTTTACTTGAGAGTTCGGCATCAGCACAAGAAGAAGCAGAGAAAAAAATTGCAAAATGTTCATATAAACACGCCGCAGCGGCGAGTGGCCGTCGCCCAGACCCCACAGATAAGTACTCAACTTATTGTGGTTCAAATATAACATTAGAGCAGTGTTCTACGATATGGAGAGAAAAAGAAATAAAAGCCATTAACGATTCATCATTTCAAACTTTAGCTCTGGCAACAATCAATAATTATAAATCAAGCAAAGACTATCTTAACCGTAAAGATTTGCCGAAAGATGAAATTAACATTGCCAGTTTGCAGGAAGATATGAAAAAAAACACAACAGCCCGTGATGATTATGCGTCGGGTGCTGAGATAAATTATTATTCGACAATGCAAATATTAAGCATTGTAGATGCAGATGCTCAAAATTTACAAACTGAAATTTTAAAATATTTAACCGAACTTGATTATAATTTCTTTGACGAAAGCTTTAACGAGGAGAACTAGAAATGAAAAAAAAGATATATATAGTTACGCTTTTGTCTTTATTCGCATTCACCAATAATGCGTATGCAGTCATTGATATTCCGGCAATTTTGCAATCAGCGTTGAAATTAAAATCGGATATCGAAAATAAGCTTGTAGAAATACAGAAATTAAAGCAGGATGCTCAAAAGACCGTCCGACAGGGGTTTGAAATCGGGAAAAACTGTTTTTCCGACCCGAAAAGCTGCTATAAAGACGCCAAAAGTTTGAAACACGATGCAGAGTCAACGATACAAGGCATAAGAAGCGTTGGTTCGGAACTTAAAAGCAGCGACTTAATGAAGATGAATCCGAAAGATTTAGCAGATAGCATCATCAACGATGGTACATATAAAAAAGGGCAAGGGCAGGATATTATAAGAAAAGCAACAAACGAAGCCGTAAATAATGCAATTGTCACGGATCTTCTTGCTATTTTATTTGCTAAAGGTGTTGTAACCCGCCAGAGCATATTGCAGGAAAATCCGGAACTTTACAATCGGTCATTTAAAGATGAAAGCAATATAGAAGAAATTTTATATGCACAAAATACGCTGATGTTAAACAGTGACAGAAGAATTGCCCGAATTCTGGAGTTGCGGACATTTATGTTTAATGCTCAGGCAATAAAGGAATTAACGCAATATAACAGGGAAGCCAAAGAAGATGAGTAAGACGCGGGAGAAAACAATGAAAAAGATAGCATTTTCAATAGCATTAGCTTTGTTTTTGAATGCCGGGCTGGCGAAACCGGCCTCATCAGGCTTGATGATAGATGCGGCGGCAATTGCTCAAAACATCGGCGGAAATACTCAGGTGATATATGATACGGTAACACAGGGTATACAACAGGTAAATATGTTAAAACAATCTTTAACACAGGGAATAAATTTAAATTCACTAAAAGATCTAATTAGCGTCGGAATATTTGCTAAAGGTAAAATCGAAACCTTAAAGCCAATGGTTAAAAGCACCAAAGGCAAAAATTCAGAGCTTTTGGAGCAGGAAAGAGATGTATACGCAGAAGCAGCAAAAACCGAAAAGGGAAAAAAAGTTGAAATTGTTGAGGAAAATATAGCAAAGGACGAATCTTTATTAGCCTCCAAAGAAGATGAAGCCAAAACCGCAAAACAGGAAATGGACAGAGCAGCTCAAAGATATGAACGTCTGCGTGGCACGGGAACAATAGAGGAATATCAGGCGTTGGATGAATTTCATACAAAAAAGAGCCAATATGATAAGATTAAAAAAGATATGCAAGAACTGGATCTGTCCATAGTAAATCAAAACAGTGTTTTAGAAAAATTGCAAAAAGAAGCTGCAGAGGCTGGAACGTTGGCAGATAAAAAATGGGTTGATATGAATAAACGTGCCGAGATTATTAAGAATGAAGAAGCAGACACCGGTATAATAATACAAGCCGCTGATAATAATACAAAGTGGGAAAATATAAAAAATATGGACAATTTTACAGTAGATAATGCGACCTATCAAGATTTTATCAAATCATATTTTTATGAGCAGGACGACAATGCTTTTACAGACCTGAAACAAGATAGTGCTTTACGGATAGCAAGACAGCAACATCAAGCCAAAGGAGATAAGCTGGAACGCCAGCGTAAATATCTGGTCGTAAACACAGCAGCTCATCTACTGCAGGTTTCTGCAACTATCAGAAGAGATTTACCTATTCGTGAAAATAGCGCAAAAGATTGGTTTGAAAAAACAAAAACAGCCAAAGACGAGCTTGAAGCTATCGCTGCATATTCAAACTCGCGCATAGAAAGCGCTCGTGCTCTGACACTATATGCCAGATTACAAACTGCTAAAATGCAATATCTTGCGGCGCGGGAAATCAATTCGACATCGCTCAAAAAACAAGGCAAAATTGCCGATAATGATTTCAGTAAATTTGATTTGGAAAAATATATCTTAACACAGGAATACATAAAAGAGTTGGTAGACAACAGCAATAAAACCGGCGTTATCGGCAATATGCAGGATGCAGGAATATAGGTAATAAGGAGAATAAAGCTATGACAAAAATATCAAAAATTATCAAGTGTTTGATGTTAAGCGGCTTGTTATTAAGCGCAAACAGTCAAAAAGCCGAAGCTTTTTTGTTTCCTCCAATGCCGTGGGATATGGTTTTGGACATTCCGAATGATGCCGGAAAATACATTGGCGAAGGACTTAAAATAAAACATACCCTTTCATCGGGATTTACGTTTGATAATGCCTTGGGGTTGACAGGCCTTAAAGGCGGCGCGTTAGGTGATGAATGGAAGAAGTTAAAATCGGTACAATCTCCCGAAATGGATCAGGAAGGAAATTTAAAAACACCTGGGAAAGGTGAGATTGTCGCGAGCAGTACACTAAATATTGATGCCCAAAGCGTAGATGAAGAAGCATATTTTAATGCGTATCATACTCTGTTTTTCACACACGATTTTAGTGCCGAAAGTGTTGATGGCGCATCACCGGCTTTGCTTGAAACTGCATATAAAAATAAAGCAGAGGAATATCAACAAGATATGGCTATAGATACCTATCTTTCTGCAAAAATGATGGAAGATTATCTTGTAGATGTTGATAAAACCCTGAACCGCTTACAAAAGTGCCAAAGTGGTGATGCACCCGAAAATGAATGTGAATTTTTCGGAATGAAGATGGCAAAAGTAACTGATAACTCTGATGACGGAAGCGATGGTGACCCGAATAACAAAGCCCAATTAGCCGCTACCCGTAATGCCTATATTGTCACAATGGTATATGACCGTCTGCTTCGTATTATTGAGGATTTAACCGCAACAGAAGCAATATTCCAAGCCGCTCGCCAGATGGGAGTAGCTAAACCAATCAGTGCCGACAAGCAACAAAGCAGTGCGGATAAATATATTAACTATCGTTTTGCCTATGACGACTCGCAGGAATATGTCGTAGCCAAAGGAACACCGGCTATCAAGTTTAATAACCGTGCAAACGAATGTGAAGGAAACTCAGACCAAACAAAATGTCCGCAGGTAAATAAAGATAAGACGAAAGTAAAAAGTATTGAGAGTATGGATGCGTTGAAAGTACTGCAGCCTTTAGAGGATAATATCAATAAGGCAGTAAGCATACATAACATAAAAAGCACATTGCCGCAGCTGAAAAGCCAATATCGCCAATATTTGTTACAAGTTGAAATACATAAAAAAGCCCAAAAACTGGTTAAAGCCAGTGAACAATGCGTCACAAATTTTCTTGGGCGACATACCGCCGGCAACGCTGCAGAAATATGGTATGGAGGAACAGAACCCACAGATTCGGAGCGCTTTGAGTATATTAGCCGCAAAGGTATAGCGGGCGAGTTAATTAAAGAATATGATGATAAGTCGACCAATATTGCTCTTGGCACAAGCAATGAGTGCGATGGTTTTTATGAAACAAATGCTTGTCCGGCAGGATATAGCTGGAATAATAAAAAATGTTGTGAAGCAAATAGTAAAATGTGCGCCTGTGAAGTTAAAATAATAACAGAAGACAGCTCCGCCGAAGACGAAATAAATGATATAGACAATAATTATATTGATGGGGCAAATGTTGCAAAAATAAATACAAAGTATAAAAATATGGCAGATACAGATGGCTTTATGAACGGCAATAATGCGGATGAAGTTATACAAGACAGCCGCAAAAGCGCAGAATTAACGTGGTATCTGGGACGTGATAAATTACTTGAAACAATGATACAAAATGGAGCTATTAATTTTTATGCAGGCGGAGCTATCGGTTTTGATACTGAATGTGAACTTATTATATTAAAACTTCGTGAA
>CAJTWX010000041.1:0-3522 GCA_910580155.1 uncultured Alphaproteobacteria bacterium | reverse complement strand
AAACAATGAGTAAATATAACCTCGAATTTAAGCCGTGGAATGACCAAAAAATGTTGCAGGCCGAATATCTGCGTAATAAATACCGCAATACCGGCTTGATTATCCACTCAACCGACCAAGCTGTCGTTTCATATAAAATTGCAGAAAAAACGACGCAAGACTATAGTTCGGAAGATATTGCAGCAAAATATATCACCGCTGCGGCACTTTGTGATAGTATCGAAACCGCCAAAACAAAAGCTCGGAGTAAATATTGCACATCCGGATATGTAGAATGTTCCGTTACAGATAGTGAAGGTATGATAATAACGAAACGCAAAAAAAATGAAACAAGATATGACAGCGATGGCAATCCTTATATCGTAACAGTTTCTGTACCGGATATTGTTGAAAATCAAAAAGTATCCTTAGGTCATACCTGTGTATATACCAAAGGTACATCGGCTGTAAATCCTGATGAAATCTGCCTTACGCCTGATTGTCTGGTTAAAAACTATTTGAAAAAAGCTTGGGGCAATTCTGATAGTTTTTATAACGCGGCAAAAGGAAAGGGACGCATTGTTGCGGTCAACAAACTTCAAGCTGTCATTGATGAGCGCAAAGTGCAAGAACTGAAAGTTAAAAATCTTATTGCAGAACATCAGGCAAGAATCAAAGCTACGGAAGATGCTGTTAAGTCGGCTATCGCTGCACTGACATCAACAAATGAAGCCATAGATAAAGCGAGAAAAAACAAAAACGTTGCCGCTAATGAACTAAGTAAAACCAATCAGCGCCTGAAAATGATTGAAACAGAGAGAAACACTCTGCAAAACCGCAAAGATTATGGATTAGACGAAGATATAAAAGCTAAAAAAGAAAAATTAGCAGAGCTGGAAATCGAGAAGAACTGTCTGGAAAAAGGACAAAACAGCATAACTTCAGATAAATGCGATGTATATTTGACTGCTTTTACAGTTGACGGCGAAATGTTAAATGAAAATAAAACAGCTAAATATATAGCAAAGCCTGAAGCAGAATCAATGCAGAAAAGATATGACAGCCAATATGAAGAAAAAAGCGCTCAATTAGAGACATTAAAAGAGCGCGTTAAAACTCTTCAAGACAAGCTTGCTGAGCAAAAAGAGGCCTTTGCCGAAAGATATCTGGAGGCAGAAAAAGAAGCACAGACTGCCATAGAAGAAAAAAATGAGGAATACGAAGATTTTATGGTCACAGCATCGGGCGAAAGCCAGCACTATCAAATGAGAAATTCTAAAAAGAAAGAATGTTATAAACACGGTCCTCTTGGTCTGTGCAAAAAAGAAGGCCCGAGAAGAATTGAGAAAAACAACCTTGAATCAACCTTTACCAACATCATCTCAAGCGGCAGTTTATATAAAATAATGGTTGAAGAGTTAAATCGTGTATTTTTCTCAGGGGGCAGCAGTACAGTTGTGAGCCTGCTCACTAAAGCCGGTGTTCCCCAAAGCTTCTACCTTGATGGTACATTTAGCGCAATCGGGCTGTCTGCCGGTCCGAGTTCTGTTCAGGCTTTGGCCGAAAAGCTAAAAGACGCAGTTGTTGAGGTAGCGGCCAAAGAATTGGAACGCCAAATAAAAGCTGCAGATATGAAAGTCGGGCAAGCAGTTAAAACAGCAGTGAAAAAAGTTGATACATTTATGGAAAGCCATAATATCAATGGTTCAGGTAATCAAGTCCCATTGCAGAGTTACCTTGAAAGACCATCAGCAGAACATCAGGATTTGTTGGCTGAATTGCGTAGCATTTCAGAAAGCCTGATTGATGGCGAAAGTGTGTTTGGTATTCCTGAAGATACAGAATTTGCCGCAATGTCGAAGAGTAAAGAGGGCGAAAACATAACAGATAATGCGTTCTTTGCTGGGTTACCAGCCCGTGGTAATAATTATCGCGGTAAAAACACCGATGATACAAATGCCGGCAGGGATTATATCGCACCTAAAGATATGCTCTCGAGCCTGCCGCCGTTGCGCGAAGTCTTTTATTTCAGTGCTGCAGACTATGAAACTCTGCCGCAAGAAAAAGGGCGGCCGGTTTTGACAGAATTATTAAATTGTAAATATTTTGCGACTGATGGTACCTGCGAAATTGAATATTTGCCTGAAGTCTGGTTGCATCTGTTGGCACGTCCGAATTTGCGTCAGGATAAAAAATATCAGCAAACGTTCGTCGAGCGTTCGTTCAATGAAGCAAAATTAAACGATTTAGTTAAAAACAGATTGGCAAACAGCGGGATTTTTGGGGCGAAAGATTCGGATTATCGCGCTATCATCGCCCGCTCCGGTGTATATCCGTGCAGAACCGGCGGAAAAATTGTCGATATGGGCGGTGGCGATAAGGTTACCGATATGCGCTTTAAAACCAGAAGTTCTCTGCCGGCAGGGTTAAGTTCCGTCCCTGATTGTCAGGAAGTGGAATTTAAAGGCGCAAAAGTATATCATTTGCTCGCCGACCACGGCAAGGGGAAAAATATAAAGGATACGGAAACCCCTGAGAAAACAGCCGAACCGATGTACGAAAAATACAGCGAGCTTGGCCAAGTGCTCACCGAAAAGATGACATATCGTCCGTTACAAAAAAATATACAGGAATATCTGAATGATACGAAAAATACAGATAACAATATCACACGTCAAAAAGCAGAGCTGGCCTCGTTTAAGCGCAATGCAATGGGCGGTTTCCTTGACGCGGTAACAGCAGAGCATAACGCACGCAAAAATATGGATTCCGGCAAAGAAACCATTGTGGCGTCAATGAAAACCTTGTGCGGGCAATTAAGAGAACTAGATATTAATATTGATGATTGTGAAAATAAAGCTTTGGCACAAAGTTATAAAGACAGTATATATTATGAACGGGAAAATAATAATCCTTATAGTGGGATAAACTGTGGAAAGCCGAACAATTCATTCTATGAGAGCGTATTCTGTTTACTGGATAGTAAAAAAGATGAATATGTTGGTAAGGCGCAGAAAGAATTAAAAACTGTTGAAAATGAGCAAGGCAAAATCTCCTCATCAGAAGCAAAGAAATATGTAGAGGAGCGTCTGGAGAAAATTAAAAAGTATATTGAACCAAACAAAGGGACATTAATTGTGGATGGCAACGAAGTTTCAACCATTCAGCCGGATGTGGATCAAGTCACAATAAATAACACATTGAAAACAGCCAAAGCTAACCGGCAGGTAATGTTGGATTCTGCTGAAGAAGGGCTGCAGGCAATGGAAAACCAAAGTCAGGCTGTGGCATATTGTCCGGTTTATTAAAAGGTAATAGCAGATGGCACAATTGCAAAATCAGAAAATATTAAGGATAACCGATAAAAACAAAGCCAAAGAAGCGCCTGAATTTATCACGGAAGACGTTGTTGAAGTTCGCAGGGCTAAACTGATATATTATAAATGGATAAGCCGTTTAATGGCCATATTGGCAACCGGTGCAATGCTGTATACGATATGTGCAACATTGGCAATATTAAAACTGGTGCCGGAAATGATGCTT
>CAJTWX010000040.1 GCA_910580155.1 uncultured Alphaproteobacteria bacterium | reverse complement strand
ATATGAACTGTATATAAGAGTTTATATCTTTTGGCAATAAGATTTATCGGGTTATAAATATTTTAAATTTAATCAAACTCTAACAAAATCCCCTGACGGCTTATTTTGCAAACCAAGGAATAACGTAAAAAATGCAATCTGCCCCGAGAAGAGACGGTTAAAATAAAAGGCAGTTACCCGCCTTTTAAGAAAAATTACCGCAACGTCTGTCTTTCCAGCTTTTTATAGTATAGGCTGTCCATCAGGCGGGGATTTCTTTTCGCAAAATCTAAGGCGGTTTTCCCGTCTCTATTCATCATTTTGGCTTTAGCACCGCTTTCAAGTAAAATATTTGTGACTTCCGGATTGGAATTGCCGCCACACGCATACATCAGGGCAGTCATCCCGTAATTATCCTTCACATTAACAGCAGCCCCCTTTTGCAACAGGATATTTACAATATCAGGATGCACTTTGCCGCCGGCAATCATTAACGGCGTCAAACCGTCTTTGCCTTTTTTATTCACATCTGCCCCGTTTTCAAGCAACACTTTCATTAGTTCCTGTTTTCCCTGAGCCGTTGCAGACATTAGCAGCGTCCACCCTTCCTGAATTTCTGCATTGGCATCTGCACCGTGCTGCAACAGCATATTAACAATTTCAGGAGTGACATTATTGATGAGGGCGATGCCTAAGGCTGTGATACCGGTTTTGTTTTTGGCGTTTACATCGGCACCATTATCCAATAATACTTTTACGATTTCAGGATTAGCGTTTTCATTGCAGGCAAGCATTAACGGAGTTATGCCGTCCGGCATTGCCCCATTGACATTTGCCCCGCCTTTAATCAAGGTTGAAACCATTTGCAAATCGGCATTTTGCCCGATGGCTGTCATCAGCACGGCAAAGTTTTCATCTATTTGCGGTTCTACGGGCACAACCTGCTTTTCTGTTGCGGTCAGATCCGGTTCTGCAGTATATTTATAGCCAGCATACCCCAAGAGAGCCATTACGGCAACGCCTGACAAAACAATAAATTTAAGATTTTTCTTCATTGGCTTATCCTCAAAAAACTTATTTTTTTGAAAAATAACATAAACAACTTTCTATTTTGTTAATTTTTGAGGGGAGGAAACCCTCCCCTTTTTTTATTTGTTCAAAAACGCTGATACTTCTTCTGCCAGATGGGAGGCTGTCAGCCCGAAGTAATCATACAGCTTATCAGCCGGAGCGGACGCACCGAACGTATCCAGCCCGATAGTTTTTTGCGCATAGCGGTTCCAGCCGAAGGTTGAACCGGCTTCAATACTAATGACCGGAGCCGTCCCCAACACTTCCAGCTGATAATTTTCGCTTTGTTCCTCAAAGAGTTCCATACAAGGCATTGACACAACAGCAATATCCATACCTTGTTCCTGTAGCATTTTTTGCGCTTCTACCGCTATGGAAACCTCTGAACCGGTTGCGATTATCGTAGCCTGACGTTTGTTTTGTGCAGGTGAGATGACGTATGCACCTTTGGCTGTTAAATTTTGCGCTGATGATGTCCGCAGTAACGGCAGGTTTTGGCGTGAAAGTGCCAACAGGCTCGGGCGTTTGCTTTCGGTTAAAGCTATCTGCCAAGCTTCGGCTGTTTCAACCACATCGCACGGACGGAAGGTCAGGATATTCGGCATTGCACGGTATGAGGCCAGATGTTCTATCGGCTGATGAGTCGGACCATCTTCGCCGACACCGATAGAATCGTGCGTTAAAACATAAATCACACGAACTCCCATTAATGCCGCCAAACGCATTGAGGGGCGTAAATAATCTGAAAATACAAAGAACGTTCCTCCGTATGGAATTACTCCGCCGTGAAGTGCCATACCGTTCATAATTGCCCCCATTGCGTGCTCACGAATACCATACATAATGTTGTTACCATTATAATCATCTTTCGTGACGGTTTTAAGCCCCTCGACAAAGGTCAGATTTGAGGCTGCTAAATCTGCCGAACCACCAACAATCTGCGGGATATGCGGTACAATCGCTTTTAAGCACATCTCGGAAGCCTTGCGCGTAGCTACCTTGGTTTTATCAGCTATTGCCTGCTGTTTTAAGTCGTTTAATGCGGCATCCCAGTCTAACGGGAGTTTACCGGCAATTAAATCGCGAAATTCTGCGCCGGCAGAGGCTGCTGTTTCCACCCATTTTTCATAAGCGGAATTAGTACGTTTCTGAGTTTGGCGCCATTCTTGCAAAATATCTGCCGGAACTTCAAACTCGCCATAATTCCATTTTAACGCTATACGCATTGCAGCAGTTTCTTCCGCACCCAACGGAGAACCGTGACACTTTGAAGTACCACTTTTTGTCGGCGCACCAAAACCGATGGTGGTTTTGCAGGCAATTAATGTCGGCTTGTCTGACTTTTGTGCCAATTCTATCGCACGGCGGATTTCTGTATAATTATGTCCGTCGATATTGATAGTATTCCATCCCATTGCCTCAAAACGGGCAATTTGATTAACCGAGCTTGCCTTATCGACCGTGCCGTCAATCGTGATGTTGTTATTATCCCAAAAGACAATCAGTTTATTTAAACGAAGGTGGCCGGCAAGAGAGGCCGCCTCTTCAGAAATTCCTTCCATCAAACAGCCGTCACCGGCAATCACATAGGTATAATGATTACACAATTCATTGCCATATCTGGCATTTAACATTCTTTCCGCTAAAGCCATCCCGACAGCAGAAGATATGCCCTGCCCCAGCGGGCCTGTTGTCATATCGATTCCGTCAAGGTGCCCGTATTCGGGGTGTCCGGCAGTCTTGGCACCAAATTGGCGGAAGTTTTTAATATCTTCAAGCGTTATATCTTCATATCCGGTCAGATACAGCAGAGAATAGAGGAGCATAGAGCCGTGACCGGCAGAAAGGACAAAACGGTCGCGGTCAAACCACTTCGGAGCTGCGGGATTTAACTTGATATATTCAGCGAACAAAACGGTTGCGACATCTGCCATTCCAAGCGGCATTCCGGGGTGTCCGGAATTTGATTTATTGATGGCATCAGCAGCAAGAAAACGAATCGCATTTGCCATTGGTTTCAATTTAGTGTTTTCAATCATTTTATGCTCCTTTTTCAGGTTTTGGATTATAGGTAAACAGGGCTATCAGCTCCTGATGTCTGGAATAGACGAATTGGTCAATAAGAGTTACACGTTCAAAAATATAGCCGGCATTTATCAACTCTTCGGCATCATATACAAACGTTTTCGGATTACATGAAACAAAAACGATTTTTTGTGGCTTATCAGCCGGAATAAGGTTTGCAATTTCGCGACACTGGGTGTGCGCACCGGCACGCGGCGGGTCAAGCACCAAAGCTTTTACCCCTTTCAAATCTGCTGCGTCAAACGGATATTTGAACAAATTACGGTTTATGACCTGTACATTATGTATTTGGTTACGGTTAAGCGCTTTTTGCAAACCGGACAGTGACGAAGCAGACGAATCAGCGGCGATTATATTGCTGTCAGCAAGCTTTGACAACGGAAAGGTGAATGTTCCAAGACCGCAAAATAAATCAGCAATTTTTCCTTTTGTATTTCCTATATACTCAAGCACTTTTTCTATCATTGCCGTTTCGGCTGCCTTGGAAGCTTGAAGAAACACGCCTTGCGGGATTTCAATAATAAAACCTGCAATGCGCAGCTCGGGCGGCATTTTCTCAGCAACGGTTTCAGGCTTGTTTCCGCCTACTTTCCACGACAAACGGCAAACTTTTGTTTCCGCATTTACAAAATCTGCAACGGCAAGGCGGTGTTGCAATGACGGCTCAACCGGCAGATTTAACAATATATCCATTCCATTATCTGCCTGAAGCAGCTGCACCGAACCTTCACGAATATATACGGCTTCGCTCTTTTTCTTTTTAGTTTTTACAGTAACAGGCTGAGAACATAACTCTTCTAAGAGAAGCCTTAACCGCGGCAATATATTTACAAGCTCCGAATCGAGCATCGGACAAGTTGTTATGTTGACCAGAGTATGTGACCGTGCTTCATTAAACCCGAGTTTAAGTTCTTTTTTGACATATTGAAATGCCATATCTGCCCGACGGCGGAGACCGTCTTTTATAAACACGGGAGCATCAAATTCCGGCACACTGTTTTTAATCAGGGCAATCGTTTTTTGAAAATCCGTTATTTTATTTTTGCGATATTGTTCTTCCTCCAAAGTGCGGAAAACGCACCCACCGCATTGCTGACAAACAGAATCCTGCATATTTTTCCTTTCTTTTTTTGTTGGTTTAACAAAAAAATATCTTAATGACAAGAAAAGTTTTAAACATTTTTGCAATGTCTTCGTAAAAAAGAGGTGAATATTTTTTTTAATGATATATAATGGAAGCAGGTATAGAAATATTTTGCGGAGATTTTGATGTTAGTTCACGTTCCTGACCATTTCAGCTCTCATTTGAAATTTGATTTAAAAAAACTGCCGGCAACCGTGGTTGACCGTTCATCGCCGTTTAAAGCTTTTGCCGGTTTTGCGTTTGGACTATTGTTGCTCGGGCTGGGTATTTTTGAACTGTTTAGTTTTTTAAATGCTGAAGGAACGGTTGAAACATCGCTTTTAACGGTTGAGTTTTTTGCATTTATAACCATCCTCATCGGGCTTGGACTGATTGCCGGTTCCGTTCTTTCTTTCAGCCGCTATAAACGCATTTGCTTTGATGGCAAAGATTTTACCATAACATATGCTCCGTCATTCGGGGTCAGACACCGCATTACGGAACCTTTAGATAATTATACCGGCGTCAGGCTGCGGGTTTTATTCATCCAGACCGGATTATTCAACCGCAACCGTTATATTATTGACCTCTATCACCGTGATTCTGATAAAATTATTCCGCTCTATATCTCTACGAATAACAAAAATATTCGCAGAATCTGGGAAAATTATGCCAGAATGTTTAAACTGCCGGCACTCAGTGTGGGTGACAGAGGGCTGGTTCAGCGGGAATATACTGATTTGGACAAATCTTTGCAGGATTTGGCGGCAAACGGCAAGCTGCCATTTATAGCAAGCGGCAAATTTCCAGCACCCGAAACACTTAATATTGAGGAAAAGAAGGATAAAACCATTATCCGGCCAGTTGGGGTTTACTGGGATATTTTTAGCTCGCTGTTTTTATTTATTGCGATTTCAGCGATTTTTGTTTTGCTGACAGGCAGTGTTTACCTAACCATTCGCGGAACGGCCGTACCGCTCAAATATTGGGCTACCGGTGCCATTTTGTTGTTTGTGGTCGTGTACTATCTGCTGCGGCTGTTCCGCTCTTATCAGCTGGAAATTTATGCGGACAAAGTTTTAGTTGCCGAAACACAATTCGGAAAAACCCAAAAACAAGATTGTGTTCCAGCTGAAAAAATCGAGAATATAGAGCTTTCTTATAACCCGACCATTGACCGATACAGCCTTGCAGTTATCAGCGATGACAAGATTATTACATTTGGCGGCAGATTGCCGGTTAATGACCTGTTATGGCTTAAAGATTTCGTCATCCGCAAATTAATTGGTAATTAAATCGAGTTTTTAATTGCAACGGCATAAACCGCGGTTTATATTTTAGGAAAATATTTTTTAGTGAAGGGTTAACAGCTATGGCAAAAGAAACTAAGCGCAAAAATGAAAACAATACTGAAAACGGCGGAAAGCAATATTTTAATCTGGATGCCGAAAAAGCTTTCTTTGAAGAAGTAGACGAAGAAGTCAGAAACGAACGTTTTAAAGAGCTTGTCAACAAATACGGCGGCTATATTCTGGCTGTTTTGATTCTCGCTTTGTCCGTGGCTGTAGGATATGAGAAAATTGCACAATGGAAAATTAGCAAGGCCGAGCAGAAAAACGTTCAATATGTTCAGGCTCTGGCACCTTCACCTGACTTTGAGAGCAATATTGCCGCATTGGAAAACATTGTCGCAACAGAAAACGGACTTTATCGAGATATGGCTTATCTGCAAATCGCAAGCCTGATGCTTGAAAACGGGCAGACAGAAAAAGGGCTTGAGGTTCTGAGCACCATCACTCAGGACACATCGGTTACAGATAAAGTAAGAGAGATTGCCGCTGTTAAACTTGCAACATATAAAGTTGATACTGCGGATTATCAGGAAATTGAAACGCTGTTAGCTCCGATTGTGCAGAAAAACGGCGCTTGGGCTGTAATGGCGAAAGAATTGATGGCAATGTCTGCTATTCAAAATAAAAATATGGAAAAAGCTAAAGCTATTTACGAAGAGCTTTTAACTAATACCAATATTTCCGATGAGTTTAAAGCCAGAATTAACGATATGCTGGCCTCTATTAACGAAGCACAATAAGTAAAATATAGTCGTTCAGATTTATATAAGGAGTTTTGATATGCACTGGTTAGGTAAAGGACTTTGCTTATGCGGTATGGCTTTGTGTTTGTCTGCCTGTTCGCAGGATAAGAAACTTCCGGAAGGCGTGCGCGTTTCGGCGTTGGGAGATTTTAGTGGAGCAGAGCTGTCTCAAAACAAGAAAATTACCGTTTTGCCCGCAGCATATCCTAATGCTTTGTGGGAACAAGCCGGCGTTAATCCACAACATATTATCGGCAACCTCAAGGCTGGTTTTGCCCTGCAGGAACTTTGGACCGAAAACTTTGGCAAGGGAATCAGCAAGCGCGATATTTTGCTGGCTTCGCCGGTTGTCAGCGGCAATAAAGTTTTCGTGATGGACAGTAAAGGGCTGGTCAGCGCATTTAATATTAACAGCGGGGAACGTTTGTGGGAGAATAATCTGACAGCGAATATCGGCGGCTTTAAAGAAACTAAGAGCCGTGCTTCGGGGATGGCGGTTGATAATGGTACGCTTTTTGCCACAACAGGGTTTGGCGGTGTTTTTGCAATGAATACGGAGAACGGCTCTCCGAAATGGCGTAAAGTGATGGAATCGCCAATTCGCATTGCGCCTACTGTAACGGATAAAATGCTTTTGGTACAAACGGTCGACAATAAACTTTATGCTTTAGATAAAACAAACGGACAGGAATTATGGCGTTTTGGCGTTGCTCACGAAGATACGGTGATTGCCGGCGGGGCTGCACCGGCGTATGATGCGGATGACAATGTTGTTGTTGCCGGTTTTTCCAATGGCGAGATTGTGGTTTTGAATGCGGCTGTGGGTACGCCTTTGTGGTCTGAAATGTTGGTATCAAACAAACAGGTCACCTCAACGACGGAGATTAACACCATCGGCGCGTATCCGATTGTGCAGGAAGGTGTGATTTATGCCATCAGCAACAGCAATATTATGCTGGCTGTGGATATGCGGAGTGGCGAGAAGCTGTGGGAGCGGGAAATCGGCTCAATGCAGAATATGCTGCTTGCCGGCGACTATCTGTTTGTTATTTCCAATCGCAATATTTTGTATGCAATTGATAAAAATGACGGGGAGACAATGTGGTCTATGGATGTGTATGAACATCTGCGCGACGAAGATGACGACAGTGTTTCCGTATATGCTGCACCGCCGCTTATGCTTAACGGACAGATTTTGCTTGCCTTCTCGAACGGCAGCGTTATTAAAATTGACGCCGCAACCGGTACATTGCGCGCCAAGACAAATTTGGGGATAGACATAAGCAACGGGTTAATTGCCGCGCAAGAAAAAGTCATTGCTGTTTCTGATGACGCGGATGTAATTGTTTTCAAATAAAAAAGGAACGGAAACTATGGTTAAGGTGGTTGAGGCTGACAGCGAGATTTATAATCTGGATAAATTGGAAGATATTTGCAGGCATATTGAGCGCTGCGGGCGGACGTGTTATAAATCTGAAAACCTTATTACTGATGAAACGGCAGTTCCTTTTATCCGCGGTATTTTGAAAAGCGGACACGAATCGGTAATTGAGCACGCTAATGTTATCTTCAGTATGCCGGAAAATGAAAACAATCGCCGCATTTTGGAGATGAAGGATATTCGCGGGCTGAATATTTCTTTTGAGCAAGGTGTCGTTGCCGTTTCGGGGAATATACGGGCGTTCCGTGATTTGGCACGTACATATGACATACACGATTTCTTGCTTCTTATCGGCAATCCGTTATTTTATATTAAGCAGGATGCTGTGCCGGTTTTTGACGGGGTTAAAATTGAAGGTGTGCAGTCTTCCCGCTTTTCGGAATTGCATAATTACGCGACAACCCACTCAATTTGCGATGTTGGCGCATATAAAGATGTGACCCGTCACCGGTTAGCATCATTTTCCATCGAATCGACACGCTATTGCAATTATTCTAAAGGAAAATTCGGCAGCGAGCTGACAATGATTGAACCGTGCAATATTGAAAAAGGCTCGGAAATGTATGCCGAATGGCTAAAAGCAATGGAGCTGATTGAAACGTCTTATATGAAGATGGCAGAGCTTGGTGCTAAAGGCGACCAGCTACGGATGCTTTTGCCACACTCGAGCAAGGCGGATATGATTATGTCTGCTAACGTAGCGGAATGGAAGCATATTTTTGCCTTGCGCTGTCATTCGGCGGCTCATCCCTCTGTTCGTGTTGTGATGAAGAAAGCACTTGCAAACCTTTATAAACTTTATCCGCATTTTTTTGCCGGACAATATCAGGAATTTATCGGCGCATAAACTGATTGATTTAACGCTTGAAAAATTCAAAGCTTTGTGTTATATGCCTAGCTAATTAGTTTATTTTGCTTTTTAATAAAGGATTTGATATGGCTTTGAAACTGGCAATTGTCGGCCGTCCGAATGTTGGCAAGTCAACATTATTTAACCGCCTTGCGGGGAAAAAACTCGCATTGGTGCACGACCTTCCGGGGGTGACGCGTGACCGCAAAGAAGTAACAACCAAGCTTAAAGACTTGGAACTGACTATTATTGACACTGCCGGTTACGAAGAGGCAACCGAAGGCAAGATGGAAGAGCGGATGTGGCAACAGACCAAACGCGCGATTGAAGAATCTGATGTTGTGTTGTTTTTGTTTGACGCACGAGCCGGTATGCAGGCATACGATGAGCATTTCGCCGACTTGGTACGCAAAAGCAAAAAACCGGTTTTATTGCTTGCAAACAAATGTGAAGGACGCGCCCAAGAACAGGGAATTTATGAAGCTTATAAGCTAGGACTTGGCGAGCCGATTATTTTTTCCGCCGAACACAGTATCGGGTTTGATGAGTTATATTTGCAATTAAAAGAACTCGAAGAAAAGCTGTTTGCAGTTGAAAACGATGAAAAAGCCGGTGAAGAAGACACTTTTGAAGACATTAACGAGTTAAAGAAAAAGCCGATACAAATTGCGATTGTCGGGCGGCCGAATGTCGGGAAGTCAACCCTTGTAAATGCGCTTTTGAACGACGAAAGGATGTTGACAGGACCGGAAGCCGGACTGACACGCGACGCAATTACCTCCCGCTGGCAGTGGAAAGGCTGGAAAATTAACCTTGTTGATACGGCAGGGCTTCGCAAACAAGCGAAAGTTACCGGCGTGATTGAAAAAATGTCGGTTGAAAGCACAATGTATGCCGCTAATATGGCGCAGGTTGTCATTTTGGTTTTGGATGCCGACGGTGTATTAGATAAGCAGGATTTGACAATTGCCCGCAAGGTTTTAGACGAAGGGCGCGCATTGGTAGTGGCTGTCAACAAATGGGATATTGCCGATAAACAAGAGGCATTGCAAAAGCTTAACGACAAGCTTGCAACCTCCTTGACACAAGCCGAAGGTGTGCCGACGGTTACAATTTCAGCGTTAAAAAAACGCGGATTGGATAAGCTTTTGAGTGCGGTTATTAAGGTATATGAGCGTTGGAACGTGCGTATTCCGACGGCTCCGCTTAATCAATGGTTTCGAGATGTTCAGGAAGCAAACCCTGCACCTTTGGGTAAAAATAAGCGCCGGATTAAGCTTAAATATATCACACAGGCTAAGACCCGCCCGCCGTCATTTTATATTTTTTCCAGCAATCCCGAGGGGCTGCCGGATTCATATTTGCGGTATCTGACGAACCAATTGCGCGAAACTTTCGGGTTGCGTGGCATTCCGATTAGAATAACGGTCAGAAAAGCTGATAATCCATATGCCGAGTAACAAAAGATCCCTTGTTTTCTCAAGGGATTTTTTTATTAACCAAACGTTCTACCGGCACTGGCCGTATATGAAGCAGGGCAGTCTATCAGCGAGATGTTGATATATTGGGTTTGCGTGATACCAAGTTCTTTGGCAAAAAAGTTGGTCAATTCGAAAACCGCTTTGTCTTTGTCTCCAAAACCGATTGATTTCAGCTCTATTAAAGCGCCTTTATTTTTTGCGCTGCCACCGTGCGCCATTGCCGGATTATGGATAATGTTTGCAATTACATAACCTACCGGCTTATGTAATACTTCGGCAGTCAGCAAAGATGCTTTTTCGGCAAGCTCTGCAGCATTGTTTATGTCTGCATTGGTATAAACTGTTAAATACGGCATTTCATTCTCCTTTAATGCAACTGGGTTTGGTATAATGCGGCATATATACCGTTTTCTTTATTTATCAACTCGTCGTGGGTGCCGATTTCGGCTATTTTCCCATAGTTCACCACTACAATTTTATCAGCATTGCGAACGGTTGACAAACGGTGGGCGATGATAAACACTGTCCGGTCTGCCATTAAGTTTTCAATAGCCTGCTGCACAATTGCCTCAGACTTATTATCCAATGCGGAGGTTGCCTCATCCAAAATGACTATCGGCGCATTTTTGATGAATGCACGGGCAATTGCAATCCGTTGTTTCTGACCGCCGGAAAGCAGTACGCCGCGTTCGCCAATTTCTGTATCAAGTCCTTTATCCAATGTTCCGATAAATTCATCCAAGCAGGCGCATTTGACTGCGTTTTGAATTTCCTCCTCGCTTGCATCTTCTCTGCCCAAAATGATATTATCACGAATCGTTCCGCCAAAGAGGAAGTTATCCTGAAAAACTATCGCAATTTTATCACGCAGAGAATCGATATCAAATTTTCGGATATCGGTTCCATCAATCAGTATTTCACCTTTTTTGACATCATAAAAACGCGGCAACAAATTAACCATTGTGGTTTTACCACCGCCGGAATTACCTACAAAAGCAATGGTTTCGCCAATTTTTATTTTCAAATTTACATTATCAAGAACAGGCTTGTCTTTCACATAAGAGAAAGAAACATTTTTATATTCAATTCTGTCTTTCGGCGCTTCCATCATTATCGGCGTGTCGCAATTTCTAATTTCCGGTATGCGCTCCAGATTAGCAAAAACACGTTCCATTGCCATTAGCGCCATTTGTACACTGTTAAAGTTATTACCGATACTCTTAATCGGGTTATACAACATAATCAGTGCTGCGATAAACGAAACAAAGTTTCCGGCAGTTATTTGGTGATTTACAATCAAATAGGATCCTGTCCAGATAACAGCTGCAATACCAAATGAAACGATAAAATGCATAATCGGCGACATCATTCCGGTACGCTGTATCATTTTCATCCCGATTTTAAAAACACTGTCCAATGTGGCGCAAAAACGCTTATTCTGATAGTCATATAAATTATATGAAGAGATAATCCGGTTACCGTTATATGTTTCATTAAAATGCGTCATTACAGCCGCACCGGAAAATATGGATTTATCCATCAGGCTTTTAATACGGCGACGCACCCTTGTTAACGGAAACAAGGCACACACCAACACAACTGTTGCTATAATAGCCAACTGCCACGAATTATAAAACAAAACAGCAATCAACGAGAGTGAGGAAAACAAACGTGTTGTAAATAATTTCATATTATTAAGCAAACCACTACAGGCAGAATCAACGTCATTATTAAAGCGAAAGATAATGTCACCAGACGTATTTTTATCAAAAAAACCGGCATTATAA
The DNA here is from genome assembly GCA_910580155.1 of uncultured Alphaproteobacteria bacterium. Classification (GTDB taxonomy): domain Bacteria; phylum Pseudomonadota; class Alphaproteobacteria; order RF32; family CAG-239; genus CAG-267. The sequence goes on along the minus strand of CAJTWX010000040.1, from coordinate 2,482 downwards.
TGCATTAATTTGCAAAACAACTGTTTTTTAACATCCATTGCGATTTTTTGCCCAACCCAAGTATTTAAATAGGTTGCCGTATATGTCAGCAAACTCTGAATAGAACTGAAAACGATAATCAATACGGGAATAAAAACAGTAGACGCCCCCAATGTGCTCTTTTCAACCATTACGACATCCATATACGGCTTTAATGCCCACGCAATCACGGCATCCATCGAGCCAATCGGGATAGTTATTAAAACGGCAGTCAAAGCCCTGCCCCAATATGGTTTGACATACGGGAGTATTTTTTTATAGTTAATAACAATATTTAAACTTGAGATTTTGGCTTTTAGTTTTTGAAACATTAGTCTTTCCGATATATAATTAACATAACAGAGGCTTATCAGCCTTTTACAACAGTTGATGTTTAGCAGTTTATTTATCAGTTGTAAATAAAAAAATCTTTACTATAAAAAGATAAAAGCCGTCCGATAATCAGGAGCGGCTTAATAACCATAGTCCATAGCTTTCTTACAAAATTTCAATAGCGCCGGCAGCAGTACGTCCGCGGTCATCATAAATTTCATAACTAACGCGCTGGCCTTCATATAACTTTCTTAATCCTTTTTCTTCCAGTTTTGTGATATGCACAAACACGTCTTTTCCACCGTTTTCAGGTTGAATAAAGCCATAACCTTTGCGGGAATTAAACCATTTAACAGTTCCTGTCGTCATATTGTCTCCTTACTAATAAAATAAATAAGTTTCATTTTCTTTGTCAAAAATAATGTTTTGACAAGGTTTATTTATAATACCATTTATTTTATAGTCAATACTCAATATGCATTTAAAGGTTGTTTTTTAAAGATAATTCTAAAACTTTAGTTTTAATTATCTCGCGAAATTCAGGATTTATACTACTTTCCTTCATTTTTTCGTTCATAATTTTTAAAATATCCTGTCGATATTTTGGTTTGTTTAGCGCGATTTTTACCAGATAGTAAACTGTTGCTTCGAAAATTTGCTTTTCCTCACTGTTTAACCCGTTAAGCATACTTAAATATACCGGTGAGAACTTCTTTTTTATTTCCGTATGTGTCAGGGCATAAGATGCTTTCTGAATTTTTTCGGCTTCGTTCGGGCTGATATCCCCGCTTTTGCGGCGTACTAAAAAGCCGGTGATTTTTTTAAACATTGATGTGCTAATTCCTGATGACATTCCGCTTTCCTCTTGTTATATTCCTTAAATATAACATAAATGAGTTTTTTCTTTTTGCAATCAGTTTTTAATGAAAAAGATAAGAAAAACTATTGACACTTAAAATAAAGCATATTATGAATGGTGACGTTATCAGCGATTGCTTGATCGTCTAATGGTAGGACAGCGGACTCTGACTCCGTTAATCTTGGTTCGAATCCAGGTCAAGCAGCCATCACGTGCAAAGGGCTTAAATTTCGGTTTAAGCCCTTGTTTTTTAAGCATAATTTCGAGTTCAAAAATTACTTTCCCAATCAAGTTCTTTTTTTTCAAGCACATCCGAACCAATTTCTTCAAGTATCCTTGTTTTCCAACATCTTAACTTGGTTTGAATCCTGCCTCACTTTCGGGATATCTTTTATCAAAAGTCGGATTTGAAACTTATTTAAAATAAAAGTTTTTGACGTTGACGACGATTTATTTTTGAACTAAGCATTAGCACGTGTCCGGCTTCCGGTATGCCTATCCGTCTGCGGCTGTCCTGCCATCCCGTCCTCTCTGGCCAGCTATAATCATAGTTGGCAAAAAAATATAAACCCTAAAACAAATGTGTCAAAATTTGAATAAGCCTTTACATACAAGAGAAAAATTCAGCCTCGGATTTTTCAGTAGAAAAGTCTAATTTTCTTTTTTGAATTTTCGATTTTACTTTTTCTTAAATCTTGGCAATCTATTATAAAATCAGGAGTTTTTGTAAATGTGCGGGATACAAAAAAGCGGCAGTTCCCTTTGGAACGCCGCTTTAAATTTGGAAAAACTTTTTACAAAGGAAAATCCCGCCGATTATATATACTTAATTATGCGGGGTTCAATCGAGCAAGCCCATAATTGTTTTTGAGGAAAGGGACGAAATTTAATGTTTTCAGTCATTGAGACAAACAGCTATTGCAAAAAGCATTTACACTTAATATCTTATAAAGCCGTGAAATTGTTTTTCTCTGATATCGTAAAGAAATATTAAAAGCTTAGAAAATAAAAATAAATTTATTTAAATTCACTCGGAAACAGCACGTTGTCTCCAGCCATCGGGATAAAAAGCCGGATTTCAGTATCCAGCTTTTACTTTTATGGTTTAATTACTATCGGTGTGCCATCAGATACTAATTTCCAGATTTCTTCTATTTCTTTATCGGTTACGGCAATGCAGCCTTCTGTCCAGTCATAGTTATTATGGATTACATCAAAAATACCATTCGGTGCGTAATTCGGATAGCCGTGAATCATTATATCTCCACCGGG
>CAJTWX010000039.1 GCA_910580155.1 uncultured Alphaproteobacteria bacterium | reverse complement strand
CGTTTAAGGGGGTTTTCGCACGGTATTTTGTTTAACTTCAGAGGAACGGATATAGTGCGAAGGACACTTCCTCTTTAAAAAATCCGAATGAATATGAATAAAAAGCTCGAAAAAGTGTGGTGGACATTTCTTACTATAGCCGAAATTGCTATTGTCGGCTGGATTGTATTCGGCTGGAATGGCAAAATGGAGGCTTCTGCGTGGTCATTTTTCATTGGCGGTGCAGCTGCATTTGTTGCGCTGGGCGCGATGGGTCTTAAAGCTCTGCGCACTCGCAACGGCGTGTATGAGTAAATCCACTAAAAACAAAAAAACAGCTCCTTTGCGGGGCTGTTTTTTGTTTCAGGGTTTGGCGGGAATGTCGTAGGATTCAATGTATGCGGTGGAGCACTTTTTGAATTGGGCATCGACCTTTTCTCGATTGCACTCAAACCATTGGGAGTCGCAAAAGTGAGAAGAAATCTCTTTCATTATATCCATTGTTTCGCGCAATGGATATATGTTGGGGATTTCCAGCACGGTTTGTCTGGCCTCGTGTGCAGAGTTCGGGTTGCCGCTGACGAGCGGATGATAGTCCGGTAAGTCTTGGCCGGCAAGTAGCAGCCGGTAGGCGCAGGTTGCGGGCAGAAGTTCCGGCTCTTCGGTTAGCAGTCGCATATCAACTTTGGCGCAAGACGAGCCTAAGCGGGTAGCATAATGCGAGCAGCCGCCAGTTTTGAAGTTGAAACTGTCACACATCTTGTTTGAAAACAAGATTTTTCCGTATTTTTCCGTTTTGTATAAACAGCATTTGCCGCAGCGCATACATACGGCTTCCCATTCTTCTTCCGTGAAATTCGAAAGAGGTTTGGTTTTCCAAAAATTTTTATCCATATATCTAAATAATTTGATTTTGTGGATGTGTGTAACACGGTTTTTAGCAAGAGTCCAGAAAAAACGCTCCCGAAGGAGCGCCGAGGTTATTTTAATAATTCGTCGAGTTTGATTTCTTGGGGTTGGGAGATGAATTTAATCTCTGCCCAGACGCCGTAATAACGCATCAGGCGGGCAATTTGACTCCATTTAAGTTTTTTGCGCCCGCTTTCAATCAGTTTGATGGTGGCAACCTGTAAACCGGTGGCGTTTGATACGTCCAGTGTGGTTAAACAGCGGCTTTCACGCAAGTGCAACATCATTGCGCATATTTTGCCGTTGATATCATCACACAGTTTTGAACCGCTGTAACTGTATTGTTGCATATCGTCCAATGATTTGAATGTTACTTTACTCATATTATAAACTCCAATTAAATGTTAAAACAAATGGCGCAAGGGTTATCCTAGCGCCAGGGAGTTCAGAAATCACAAAGCTATGACTCTTATGGCCTTCAATATATAGCCATAAGCTCCCTGACTTACATCAAGGAAAATGCTTTGAGAGCCTCTGACAGCCCTGACGGCATCTCTGCCGACATTGGCGAGTATAGAGGGTATGGGGTTAAAGTCAAGTTAATTTTGTATGCTCTTGCGGGTTGAGATTGCCACGGCTTGCAGGCAAGCCTCGCAATGACTAGCGAGGGAGGAGATTGCCACAGCGTGTAGCTGCAATGGAAAGAATCTTTTTCAGGTGCTTGAAAACGGGTTTCGGTATCCTATTTTGGAGAAAGAAAAGGAGATTTTGATATGGCAAAAGAAAAGTTGTTTCGTGACGTTAAAATATTTGTTGACAATCTGAATGAAAAAGGTGGCAAGCCTTTGTATGAGCTGACACCGCAAGAGGCGCGACAAGTGCTTTTGGATGTGCAGAAAACCGAAGTGGAAAATCCCGAGGTGACGGCGCTTAAAATTGATGTGCCTGTTGGCGAGGGGCGCAAGCTCAAGTTGCTGATTGTCAAGCCTGCGGGGTTGACCGGCGAGGTCGGGGTTATTTATTATATTCACGGCGGTGGCTGGGTAATGGGCGATGATGTGACGCACCGGCGGCTTATCTCGGAGCTGGCGGCGGATATTCCGGCAGGTGTGGTGTTCCCGATTTATACGCAGGCACCCGAAGGGCAGTTTCCGCAAGTAACGGAAGATTTGTTTAAAGGTTTGCAATATATCGCCGAACACGGCAATGAATACGGGCTTGATACCAAACATCTGGCGGTTGCCGGTGACAGTGTGGGCGGCAATATGGCGACGGTGATGGCTATGATGGCTAAAGAGCGGGGCGGAAAGCCTGCAATCTGCTTCCAGCTGCTGCTGTATCCGGTAACATCGGCGGCGTTTGATACCGAATCGTACCAAACGTTTGAAAACGGCCCGTGGCTTACCAAAGAGGCGATGAAGTGGTTTTGGAACCAATATCTGCCTGATGAGGAAAAACGCAAGGCGAAAGAGGCCAGCCCTTTAATGGCAACGGTGGACGAGCTGAAAGATTTGCCGCCGGCATTGGTGATTACGGGCGAAAACGATGTGTTGCGCGATGAGGGTGAGGAATATGCGCGGAAACTTGACGAAGCAGGCTGTCCGGTGATTGCGGTGCGCTTTAACGGTGTTATTCACGACTTTATGATGCTTAATGCGTTAAGCTCAACGCCGGCAACGCGTGCGGCAATGTCTTTGTCAAAGGCTAAACTACGCTGGTTTTTGTATGGAACGAAATAAATTTGAGAAAAATGTTGCATAAATTCTGAATATGTGGTATTTTCTTTTTTAGAAAATGTATAACTTAAAAATAATTATGTGATGGAAAAATTGAGAAATCTTTTTTCTTGGGCGTTCTTTTTCGGAGCAGCCCTGATGTTTATTCTCGTGAATGTATGTCCCGCGGTTATTGGTATTGTCTTGGTTCTTGTGGGTGTTGTGTTTGCGGTGTTGACAATCATTCTGGATTGTTTCGGCAAGCTGAACCTCAAAGAGCAGAGCTTTAAGCTGCTACTTTACTCGATGCTTGGCATTGAGTTGGGGCAATTGTATGAGCTGGCGTGGCTTGTCAATTTGTTTCTCGGTGTGGCAGTGGTAATGTTGCTTGCTTTGGTTGTTCAGAGCGCGCAGCGTTATGAAAAAATGCTCGACGATGCACGCGAGATAGACGACTTCTAAACATTATCCCCCAATTTTGGCTTTGGCTGAAAGCGGGGGATTTTGTTTGCGCTTTTTTGTTGCAGAGCAAAATTATCTGTGTTATAATATTTATATATTAGGAATTTAGGCAGGGGATGTGTTATGTCTGTCAATTCGAGCGATTTTGAAAGATTTTTATATGCGAACTATCCGGATGACTATCGGAGAGCGACGGCGAGCAATGTGCCCGAGGATGTGTTGACGGCGATTGTTTCCCGCCATAGTGCGCATTATGACGTTTGGCGGCGGATTCCCGAGTGGGTGAAAAACCGCTATCAGGACAGGCTGCCACGAGAGCTTTTAAACGGCAATGAACAGGTTAAAGACTTTATCAAAAAAGAAGAGAAACTTTCGGCAAAAGAAGAGAAAGAAACAATTGAACTGCTTGACTTCAGTGTAACGATGTTGGCGTTGGGGTATTCGGCGGAAACAGTCAAAGCGATGGCGGAAAACCGCGTGCTGCGTGAAAAACTGCTTAAAGCAGCACAAGGCGGCGACCTTTCCGAAGAGCAGAAATTGCAGTGGAGGCTTTCGCGCGAAAATGATAGAAGTGCTATTGCACGCGATTGGCAGGAAAATCAGCCGGAAAAATATTTGTTTCACTTGATTAAACAAATGAACCGCAGTCAAAAACGCGGTGAAAGAACTGACTCGCAGGTTATGGCGGAATTGGCGCAGATGCTGCCGATGTTTGGTGACAAGGCAAACCGCACGAAACTGGTTGAATATCTCAGGCAGAAACCGCAGCAGGCGGCGCTCGGGCATTTATCACCGGAAGTTTTGGGCAAGTTCAGCGGCGTTTTAAAAGAATGCGGTATTAATATTTCACCTGCAAAAAGCAAAGGCGGGGAGATGGAAATCAGCCGTGACAGTTTGGTTGCGAGCTTGAAAAAACATTTTCAGTGGCGTGTTAAGATGGAAGAAATGCTCAAGCAGCAATATGCACAGCGCAATATTGATTTTCAAAATGTTTCCGTGCGCGATGTGCTTAATGACGGGATTAAAAAGTTGATGCCGTTTCAGAAAGGCAAAGCCAAACAAGCCGAACGGGCGTGATAATCCGGTAGTTATTAGGGGATGTTTGTTTAATTTCCCCCCTCCTAACCTCCCCCTCCGAGGAGAAGGAGGTTAAAAAGGAATGCTACGCATAAGTTATGGATTGCTTCGGTTATTGCCTTACGGCGCGCCTCGCAATGACTTTTGATGGATGAGAGGGAGAATGGCATAAGGTAATAAAAAACGGAGCTTGATGCTCCGTTTGTGTGAGTTAGCGTCCGCCGCGGGCTTGTTTTTCTGCTAATTCGCGGGCAATGTCTTCGGCTTTGCGCTCGTTGTTCTTTTCGCGTTTGCGCATTTCTTCCAATGCTTTCGGGTCTTTTAATTTTTCTAGGATGTCTTTTTCGATAGCGTGGCTGATGGCTGTTTCGGCAACTGCTTTGACGTCTTCTGGTTTGAAGACAGCCTGACCGTCCATTCCTTTAATATTCGGCAGAGACTGCTCAACTGCGGCAACTTTACCTTCCGTGGTGATTTCTTTGCCTTTGTTGACATCAGCCGCTTTGTCTACACTGCTTTGAGCAGCATTTTCCATCCGGTTTTGCTCGTTTGCAGCGTCAACATTTTGGTTGAACTTGTCAATCGTGTTCATAACATCGGTTACATCCGTACGCTGTTTGCCGTCTTTGCTGACTAAAACCCATTGCGGGCCTTCCTGATGAATCTCCATTCCGCTTGGGAGTTTTACTTTTGAGAACATCTCTTTCATTTTGGCTTCTTGTTTTTCCGGCGAGTTCTCTTTTTCTTTCTCTTTTTTCTTCTCGTCTTCTTTAGCCTTGTCATCTTTTTCTTTGTTTGGACGGGTGAAATCTATGCCGGCTTCTTTGGCCTTTTTTTCAAGGGCGTTACCTTTTTTAGCTAAATCACCTAAACCCAGAGGTTTGGTTTTGTCTTTTTTGTTTTCAACGCTTTTTGCCTCGTCCGGTCGGGCTGCCAGTTTTTCATACTTGCTTAATAATGGTTCGTGGCTTTTCTTTTCGGCAATTTGAGGATGCAGCTTTTTGAGTGCTTCCTCAAGCTGTTGTTTTAATTCCTCTTCGCTTTTTATTCTTCTGTCAGCCATTGTCTTTCTCCTTAAACGGGTATCTGTTTTGTTTAAATATAGCATAAAATTTAGCTCTCTGCAACATATTTTGCATTGAGAAATCTTAAATTTTTGTTACAAAGTGCCACATAAAAAAGCCCATCCGTGGGGATGGGCTTGATAAGGGCTATTGCTAAAGGATTTCATAGCGAAGAACGAGCGGGCACTCTGCCGGCTTGTCCGAGAAAAGTAAAAGATTCTCTTTGGCGCTGTGGACAACGGACATCAGCGTTATCACGTCTCCGGTGCGGAGATTTTTATCCGTGGGGGAATCTATTGTGAGCCTGCCCATTTGATGGTGTTCGCAAACGAGCTGTTTTTTGTCGTTGAAAATAACCGTCCATTCAGCTCGGGAGTGGTTAGCGGGGCAAAAAAACAGCAGAAGTGCGTTGTCACTTTTGCGAACGTCTGTTTTTTCACAAATAACGGCGTATCCGTTACTTGGAATTTGCGACTCTGCTCCCAGCTTGTGAAAGATCAGTTCAAGCGGCTTATCATCCGGAAGAGAAATGGTTGTTCCGGTTGAGGTTACGAATTGCTTTTTCTCTTTACCGACAGCATAAATGGCGGTTTTGAAAGTGTCAAAGTATTCGCTAAAAGCCAGACCATTGACCAACATTTGCTGGACATCTTTGCGGTAAGCATCAACTTGTTTTTCTGTTCGGTAGTAGACAATGGCAAAAATCAGGATGCCGGCAATAATCATTATAGCGGGAATCCACGGACCGTTTAAAAAATCAAATAAAAAGTCTTTCATAAAAATAAATATTTAATTTAACAATAATTTTTGAATTGTTGTGAGTATAACTTAAAAATTATTAAAAACAAGAAAAAATGTTATTGACATTCTAAAATCTGTACAGTATAAAAGTTTTCAGTTGAGCGCCAACATAGCTCAGTTGGTAGAGCTACTGATTTGTAATCAGTGGGTCGGGAGTTCGAGTCTCTCTGTTGGCACCAGTTTTAAACCCTCGGTTTTCCGAGGGTTTTATTTGTTTTAGATAATAGGGGTTTCAGCGTTACATCGCAACGCAGGAGTTGCCGCTCCATTGCCACGAGGTTACGATATTGTTTTTGAGGTAAAACTTGGTTTTACAATAATCTGTAACGACTTCGCCCATAAAGTTGCCGACCGGAATGGCATTGCCGCCGTAGGTGAACGGAGCAAACATTTCGTCTTCGGTCATAAAGCCGGTATTGAAATAATAGTTGGGGTCAGGTAAAACTTGTTCGTTAACACTGACGTATGAGAAAATTTCATCGCCGTTTGCGAGGCGTTTGACGTGTGTTGGCGTGCCGTATTTGGCAGTGAGCTGTTGTGCGGTTTTGCCGACTTCGCCGTTTAGCTGTGCGGTATAATTTTCAGAAGTGGCGCAGGCGGAAAGCCCGAAAATAAGGCTTGCAAGTAACATAAAATTTTTGAACATAATTTTCTCCTTCGTGTGTTATGCATAAGGGAAATATATGTTTGCGGATAGGAGATTCAAGGTGATGTCTTGACTTTTACGTTGTTTAGGGTATTGTTTTACCAATAAAGGATTGCGGATGGTTGATGTTAAGAAATATTTTTTCAAAATAAAATTTTATGCAGCTGTACTGATTGATATTGCCTATATGTTTAGTTGCGGGTGGATGACATATTATGAGATTGTTGATGGAGTTAATGATTTGCCATTTTATATGTGTTTTGAATTTTATGTACATTTATCGGTGTTGTTATTTTTTTGTGGGTGTTTTATTCAAGGAATGAAACTGTATTTAAGTGGTGATGACGGGAGTGTTAAAATGTTATTATTGCCGTTTTATGCAATATTTTCGTTTTTTATTCCATCAAAACGGACTGTGGGAGAACTATTTATCGTTGGTTTGTTATTTTTGGTTTTATTTGCGATATGGTGGTTATTTTTTTAATTCTCTATCACGGTTAGCGTAAAACGATAGCATTATGCCGAAACTTGCCATAACGGAAATAATTACTGTGCCTCCGTAGCTCATCAGGGGCAGGGGAACGCCTACTACCGGCAGCAGCCCGATGACCATTGCGATGTTGATAAAAACATAGAGAAAATAGTTCGTATTCAGCCCTAAAATAACCATTTTACCGAAGTAGTTGCCGTTATGGATGCGGAAAGCAAACCAATAACCGTAGCTTATGAGTATTAGGTTCAGAAAAAGGATGAGCGCCCCCCCCAGCATTCCGAACTCTTCGGAAAACATTGTGAAGATAAAGTCGGTGTGTTTTTCGGGCAAAAAGTTTAGGTGGCTTTGTGTGCCGGAAAGGTAACCTTTGCCGGAAAGTCCGCCTGAGCCTAAGGCAATTTTTGCCTGAATGATGTGATAGCCGGCACCTTGCGGGTCGCGTTCGGGGTTTAGAAAAGTTAAGATACGGTTTTTCTGGTAATTATGCAGAAAATGCCAGAGAACCGGTGCGGCGGCGGCAATTGCACCACCGGCAAGTGCAAATTTCCACCATTGTACACCTGCCAAATAGAATAAAACAACGGCGCAAAACAATATCATCAGCGAGGTGCCTAAATCCGGCTGAATCATTATTAGTCCGACCGGTGCGCCGACAATGGCCGCAGGGATGAGAAGCCCTTTGAGGCTGCGGATGCTTTCAAGCGGGGTTGTGCTGAAATAGCGCGCGAGTTCGAGCACGATGGCGATTTTCATCAGCTCTGAGGGCTGGAGTTTGAAAAAGCCTAAGTTTATCCAGCGTTGCGCGCCCATTCCGGTATGTCCGGCAACTTCGACCACCACAAGCAGCAGCAGGGTGGCAATGTAAAACGGGGTGGCAATTTTATAATAGAATTCGGGTTGAATGAGAGCAGCAACAAGCATTACACCAAGTCCGACACAAAAACGCACAGCCTGATTAAGTGCCCAAGGGGAAATATTGCCACCGGCAGCGGAATACAACGTGAGGCAGCCGATAGCCGCTAGCAAGATGATGATGCCGATAAAAATGAAATTCAGATTGAAAAAACGTTCTTTGAGGGTCAGTTCCTGATTTTTATTTAAAACGATACTCATTTTTGTTCCTATCTGATATCCAGTTTAATCGCTTCTTCCAAGATTTTGGAAGCTATTGGTGCGGCTACACCCGAACCGGAGCGCCCGTGTTCGACAATTACGGCAACGGCATATTTAGGTTTGTCGTGCGGGGCATAGGCCATAAACCACGCGTGATTGCGGTATTTCCACGGCAGGTCTTCATCGCGTTTGATTCCCTCGGCGCGCTCCTGCAGGCTGATGCGGCGGACTTGCGTTGTTCCGGTTTTGCCGCCCATTTTGACATCTTTGAGCTTGAGTTTTGCGCGGGCTGCCGTGCCGCCGAGGCCGTTGACAACCTCAAACATTCCCTGTTTTACCAAGGCGATGTTTTCTGGTTTGATATCAAGCTTTTTCGGGGTGGAGGGTGTGTCTTTTTTGATAAATGTCGGGGTAATTTCCGTGCCGCTCACAACGCGGGCAAGCATTGTGGCAAGCTGCAGCGGGGTGACGAGAACATAGCCCTGCCCGATACCGGCAATTACTGTTTCACCCTGTTGCCACGGGGCTTTGAGTTTTTGCTGTTTCCATTCTTTATCGGGGATAACGCCGGCTTTTTGATTTTCAAGCCCTAAGTCATAGATTGTGCCTAAGCCCAAGCGGCGGCTCATTGCGGCAATTTTTTCGATGCCTAATTTGAGCGCGACTTCGTAGAAATAAATATCGCAGGAGTTTTTGATAGCGTCGACAAGGTTTTGCCGGCCGTGCCCGCTGTGCCGCCAGCAGTGGAACAAGTGATTGCCGAGCTGCATTTTGCCGGAGCAGTAAACAGATGTTTTGGCATCTATAATCCCTTCTTCAAGTGCAGCCAGAGCCACGGCAATCTTGAAGGTTGAACCGGGGGAATATTGGCCCGAAACGGCTTTATCGGTTAGGGGTGTTTTTTCGTTTGTTTGCAGTTCTGTCCAGTTTTTAATTGAGATACCGTCTACGAAAAGGTTTGAGTCAAACGCCGGAACGGATACAAACGCCAATATCTCGCCGGTGTGTACATCTAAAACGACGGCGGCACCCGATTCATCGCCAAATGCATCGTAGGCGGCTTTTTGCAGGCGGATGTCTATGGTTAGGTCTAAATCATTTCCTTTGAGGCCGTCTTTTTTTTCTATCTCGCGCATTATTCGGCCGTATGCATTAACTTCGAGAGTCGAAATTCCCTCGGTACCACGTAGGCTTTCGTCAAAGGTTTTTTCAAAGCCGGATTTGCCGATTTTAAACCCCGGAACCTGCAAAATAGGTGCGTCAGACTTTTTCAAATCCTGCTCGGAAACGGAGCCAACATAGCCCAGCGGATGAGCCGTATATTCTTTAAACGGGTAGTAACGAGCCAAACCTTCATCAATAATCAGCCCAGGGTAAAGGTGATTGTTTAACATCAGCGTTGCAACTTCTTCCCAGCTTAAATTATCTTTGATTTTAACCGGAACAAAACGGCGGTGGCGGGAAATCTCTTTTTTTATTCGCGCTATGTCAGTTTCTTCCAAGCTTAATATCGGGGAGATTTTTTGCAGCATTTTATCGACATTGCGCACTTGTTCGGGGATGATCATAGCCTGAAAAATCTGATTGTTGGCGGCAAGTTCGATACCGTTGCGGTCGTTGATGCTGCCACGCGGCGGAACAAGCAGGCGCTTTGACGTGCGGTTGCTGTCGGACATCAGCGCATATTTTTCGCCCTGATAGATTTGCAGGTAATACAGTCTGCCGACAAGCGTAAACAAAAGCAGGATATTGATACTGAACATCACAAGCGAGCGTTTGAGCAAAATACGGAGCTTATGGTTAGATTTTTTCATATCGCTCCTCCAGATGGATATAGCGGTGTTCTGCCCATATATATATTCTTGCCCAGAGCGGATAGAGCGTGAAGGTCAGGAGAAACTCAAACAACAGGGAGTTTAGCGGAATGAGCCGGCGGTAGAAAATGCTTACCGCTAACGCTTTGAACAAAAAGGTTGTCAGGGTTGCCACAAAAAACAACAGCCACGAATATGAAAATTTTTTGACATTAAACCACGAAGAAAGATACATTGAGAGGATGTATAAAAATAAAAAAGCGGCGATGTTGACCCCGAGCGGCGTGTTGCTTAAGACATCAGCAAATATGCCCAAGATGAACGCTGATACCATATTAAATGCGTCCGGCCGCTGACTCTGCCAAAAGTAAATGCCGGCGTAAAATGGTGTTAACCGCAAGAAGTTCCAGAAGCCGCCGATGCGCGGAATATAAAGCAGCAATTCCAGAGCAATTATGCTTGCTATAGGAACAAGATATGTTCCGATGGCGGTAAAAAAATTTTTAATGGCGCTTTTCATTCCAAAACCTCTGCGGTTTCGGCATCCGGCATTACGTCATAGGCGATAATTTTCACAATCTCTAACTTTGACGGTGTAAACAGCGGCAGAGCCGTGATGGCATCAACATCGGCTTTTTTGATGCGGGCAATCGGCAAATCCGGCGGCAGCCCTCCTCCAACTCCTGAGGTAACGAGAATGTCGCCTTTGTGCAGCTCGGCAAGCAGCGGGGTGAAAATCAGCTTCATTTCTGCCGTATTGCCGCCGACCAGAATGCCGCGGTCACGGCTTTTTTGCGATATAACGGGGATGTTGGAGTTAATATCCGTGATGAGTGTAACACGGGCATATTTGCCGCTGACAATATCTATGCGCCCGATCATTCCGGATTCATTGACAACCGCATAGCCGGTTTTGATTTTATCGGCGTTTTCTCCCAAGTAGATTATTAAAGAGTTGGCAAAGGCGCTGCCGTTTTCGGCAATTACACGGGCGGTGTAGCTTTGTGAATTCGGCGTATCGAGATGGTGCAGGAGTTTTTTTAAGAGCGTGTTTTCGGCTTTAAGGGCTTTCATTCGGTCTTTTAAGAGATACAGCTCTTCATTTTCTTTTTGCAAACGTTTATTTTCTTCATAAACGTTCAACATTTCTGATGTCTTTTTGTAACCGTAGCTTAAGCCTTCGGCTGGCAGCGTAACAGCGTGTATCAACGGAGCCGTGATGTAAAATATGCCTTTGGAAATGCCAGATATAATACCTAAATCTATCTTATGTACCAAAATCAGCAGCAGGGCGATGACAAACAGCCCTGCCAGCATAAAGTTTTTGAATAAACGCAGGACATAATTTTCTTTAAGGAATAATATCCGACGGCGTTTCATCAGGCCTCCTTACCGCTTAATCGTACAATACGCCGCGAAATTCCTCAAAGTTATCCAATGCTTTGCCAGTGCCGCGGACAACGCAGGTCAGCGGGTCTTCTGCCAGAGAAACAGGCAAACCGGTTGCGTTACGGATAACCATATCCAGATTAGCAAGGATAGAGCCGCCGCCGGTCATCATAATACCTTTATCGACAATATCGGCTGCCAGTTCGGGAGCGGTGTTTTCAAGTGCGACTTTAACCGCCTCAACAATGGCCATAACCGGTTCGGCAAGAGATTCTGCAATCTGGCGCTCGGTGATAACAATTTCCTTCGGGACGCCGTTAACAAGGTCGCGGCCTTTGATTTCCATCGTACGGCCGTCGCCTTTGGCCGGAACGCAAGCCGAGCCGATTTCTTTTTTGATGCGTTCAGCGCTTGATTCACCGACCAAAAGGTTTAAATTGCGGCGGATGTATGAGATGATCGCGCTGTCCATTTTGTCACCGCCGACACGGATAGAACGGGAGTATACAATGCCGCCCAGAGAGAGCACGGCAACTTCTGTGGTACCGCCGCCAATATCCACAACCATAGAACCGGTTGCGTCGTTTACCGGAAGCCCTGCGCCGATTGCTGCGGCCATCGGTTCATAAATCAGCCAGACGCGTTTGGCGCCGGCATTGACTGCAGACTCTTTAATTGCTCTTTCCTCAACTTCGGTTGCGCCGGAGGGAACGCAGATAATGATGGTCGGGCTTATTAAACGACGGCGGTTGTTAACTTCTTCAATGAAATATTTAATCATTGCTTCAGCGGCTTCAAAGTCTGCGATTACGCCGTCACGCAGAGGACGGATAGCGCGGATGTCACCGGGGGTACGCCCGAGCATTTGTTTGGCTCTGGCACCGACTGCCCAGACTTCTTTTTTGCCGTTAATATCTTTGACAGCCACAACAGACGGCTCGTTTAAGACAATTCCTTTGCCTTTAACGTGTACGAGTGTGTTAGCTGTTCCTAAGTCAATTGCCATATCGGCTGAAAATAAACCCAGTAAATTTTGAAAAAACATATTTTACCCCCGTTAAATTACATATTGTTTTTCTTTTTAAGTATAAAACGCCTATTTTGCAAGCTTTTTATGTTCTTTTTTAATATCATCAACAAATTTTTTCTCTGAATCATTCCCGACATTAAAACAAATGTCCGGTTTGTAGCGGTTGTTAAACCAAGTGCACTGGCGTTTGGCATATTGCCGTGTGTGCAGTTTGGCATTTTCAATTGCCTCGCTTAACGGGCATTTGCCTTGGATGTATGTTTTTAACTCCTGCACGCCCAGTGCCCGCATTGCCGGCAGCGAATCGGGTAGATTGCGGCGGACAAGTGTTTCTGTCTCTTCAAGCGCGCCTTGTTCCATCATTTGGTCAAAACGTGTTCGCGCGCGGCTGTCCAAAATCTTTCGTTCGATTTTGATGTAGCTTAAAATAAACTCTTCGGGTGTAAAAACGGTTTTAAGCGGGACGGCGTGCCAATAAGAAAGGTTTTTGCCGGTATGCAGCCAGATTTCCATTGCGCGGCGAATGCGCGTCGTATCGTTTGCGTTCAAACGGGCGGCGGTTTCGGGGTCGGTTTGCTGCAATTTTTGATACAGCCTTTCCAGTCCGTTGGTTTGCAGCATTTCATCGACCTTTTGGCGAATTTCCGCAGGTGTTTCGGGAATCGGTGTGACGCCTTTGGTTAGCGACTCGATGTACATTCCCGTGCCGCCGACGACAATCGGTGTCTGGTTTTGCACACGTGCTGCGTCTATCTCTTGTTTGCAGAGTTTCAGCCAGTCGACAACATTGCCGTGATAGGCGGCGTCATATATGCCATAGAGTTTATGCGGTGCGCGGGCAGCATCTTCTGTTGAAGGGGATGCTGCCAGAATCGGAATGTCTTTATAAACCTGCATCGAATCGGCATTGATGACAACGCCGTTCAATTCTTCGGCTAGAGCCAAAGCCAAGGAGGATTTTCCGGAAGCCGTCGGGCCGGCAATGACGATTATTTGTTTAGCGGTCTGCATTGTGCCTCTTCTACCAGTGCGGCGCACAAGTCTTCGTAGCTGACGCCGATGTATTTGGCTTGTTCGGGAACAAGCGACAGGGCGGTCATTCCGGGGTGGGTGTTAATCTCGAGAAAGACGACGCCGTCTTCGGGGTTATAGCGAAAATCTGAGCGTGATATGGTTTTACAGCCGAGTTTGTTGTGAATGGTTTCGGCATACGACAGGCATAGTTTGGCAACGTCATCGGGGATGTTGGCCGGAATGATGTGTGTTGTTTTGCCGGCAGTGTATTTGTTGGTGTAGTCGTAAAAGCCCTCTAAAGCTTTCATTTCAGTGACAACGTGCGATTTGCCCTGATAACACATTACGGTCAGTTCCTGTCCAGAGATGTATTTTTCGACAATCAGTTCGATAGCGGGGTCATCGTAGCGGATTTTGAAGATGTCTTCGGGCTTTTCGACAATGTATACTCCCACTGACGAGCCGTCGGATACGGGTTTGACAACAAACGGACGGGCAAGCGTTGCACCGGTGGTGATAAATTCTCTGACGGTCATTTTGCGTCCGAATGCGGTTTTGATGCCGGCTTTTTCGGCAACAAGCTTGGTTAAATATTTGTTCATTCCGACACAAGATGCGGTTACACCCGAGTGGGTGTAGGGAATTTGCAGCAAGTCTAACAGCGCCGGAATCGTACCGTCTTCGCCCCAATTGCCGTGCAGCGCGTTAAAAACTGCGTCCGGCTGTTCTTTGTTTAATGCATCTATCAGCTTACGGCTGTCGGTCAAGTCGTGTTCAACAACTTCGTAGCCTTTTTTCTTTAAGGCAGTGGCGATGGATGTGCCGGACTCGAGACTTACCTCGCGTTCGGCAGAAAAGCCGCCCATTAGAACCATTATTTTTTTAGTCATTATTTAACCTCTTGTATTTTAAGTTATGGATATGATTTTAAAAGAAAAAAATTAAGAAAGGTTAAAAGTTTTGCTTAAAAAGTTAGTTTTATTTGTGTGTTTGTTGTGGAGCACGGGGGCGGATGCTGTCGGATTTTCGCAGAAGATGGAGGTGGAAATCGGCGTTTTTGACGCGGCGGCGATTACGCTT
>CAJTWX010000038.1:5437-14590 GCA_910580155.1 uncultured Alphaproteobacteria bacterium | reverse complement strand
TGATGGGAAAACCCTTTTAATGCTTCTTCCAGATAATATTGAACACTAACCCCTTCGTTTTGCTTTTGCCATCCGAAGAGGTTAGTGCCATCATATTCTATAGTGATTTTGTAGCGCATAATATCTGATTATGCTGCAGCCAAATTCAGCGTTGCCGGTTTGGAAATTGTGCGTTCAAACCCGAGAGCATCTTGGATACGCCAAATTACGCGCAATGCATTCAAAGCATCTTCACCGGTAATGCGCGGCGTTGCCTCGCCTTTAACACAGCTGATAAAGTGCGACAGTTCGGCCTGCAACGGCTGGTTTGTCGGAATAAACAACTGCTCAACACTGCCTTTTAAGCCATAGTTCATCCATTCCGGAATCTCTTCCTGATTAACATACGGCATACGGCCTTGCGAGTGAACGTTGATACTCTGGTTGATGAAATCCATATCAATATAGTTCGTATCCGTCGTCACAGCCAAAGTGCGGACACGCGCCTGTGTGATACGACTGGCTGTGATGTTAGCGGTTGCACCGTTTTCAAATTCCAGCAAAGCTGTTATGTAGTTTTTGCCGCTTTCGTTGCCGCCTGCAGTTTTTACAGCGCTTGCCTGAACATTAACAACCGGAGATTTCACCAAAGACTGGATAACCTCAACATCGTGAATCATCAAATCCATCGCCACGTCAACGTCGGTAATACGTCCGCTTGCGGCAGACATACGCTGTGCGGTCAAAGAACGGATTTTCGTGGTATCAGACAAGATTTTGCCCATTTGCTCCACCGCCGGATTAAAGCGCTCAATGTGCCCGACCAGCAAGGTCACATTATGTTTTTTGGCAGCATTGATAAGGCGCTGACACTCATCTTCGGTGGTTGCCAAAGGCTTTTCCATCATACAATGAATACCTTTATTTAAGAAAAATTCGCCAACTTCACAGTGTGCAACCGAAGTGGTTACAACGCTGACAGCATCAACATTGCGTGCAACTTCTTCCAAAGACTTAAAAGCTCTGATATTGAACATTTCGGCAGCCTTCTCGGCACTTTCGGCAAACACATCGTATACACCGACAAGCTCAACGCCCGATAAAGATTTATAAGTCCGCAGATGGTTTTTGCCCATCATACCGGCGCCGATTACTGCTACTTTTATTAAATTTGACATACTAAACCCCTTTAAATTGTCATTTTGGAGTTTATATAACACTTTTTTTCGCAAAAATCTTTTAAAAAGATGTTACATTTTGTTACAAATAAAAATCCTTGCTTTAAAACTGCTTTCATTTATTTTCACGATATAACTTTTAATTATTTATAAATTATGATTACATTATTTGTATTAAAAGGAGAGGCAGTTGCTTATCTTGTTTTTATCGCCTTATCGGCATTATACGTCTGGATTGAGCATTTACTTGCTAAGCATCCAGAGCTGGATACCAAAATCAGAAATATGCCTGATGATGAGCTCATTGGCCGTTTTCACGACCTTATGGACGACCATAAGAAAAAGGCTACATATCGGAAAGGACAAGAGCTTAAGTATTACCGTAAAGAAATGAAAAAAAGGCATTTACTTTGATTTATAAAAACCTCACACCTTAAGGTATGAGGTTTTTGTTTTAATCTATCTCGGCCAGACGCTGGGCTTGGTCTTCGGTTATCAGCGCATCTATAATTTCATCTAGTGCTTCACCGGATACGACGTCATCCAGCTTATAGAGTGTCAGGTTAATCCGGTGGTCGGTAACACGCCCTTGCGGATAATTGTAGGTACGAATCCGCTCGCTGCGGTCACCACTGCCAACTTGGAGCTTACGTTTTTCCGAATATGTCGCATCAATATTGGCTTTCTGCGTATCATAAAGCTTTGCACGCAGGTGGTTCATTGCTTTTTCTTTGTTTTTGAACTGCGAACGGTCATCCTGACACTGCACGATAATTCCGGTTGGAATATGCGTAATACGCACAGCCGACTCGGTACGGTTAACGTGTTGCCCGCCAGCACCCGATGCACGGTAAACGTCAATTTTCAAATCTGCAGGATTGATATACAAATCAACTTCTTCAATTTCGGGTAAAACCGCCACGGTTGCCGCCGAAGTATGCACGCGCCCCTGAGACTCGGTTACCGGCACACGCTGCACACGGTGTGCACCTGACTCGAACTTTAATTTTGCAAATACATCTTTGCCGGTGATTTTTGCCGATGCTTCTTTATAGCCGCCAATACCGTTTTCGTTAGCGTCCAACATTTCAAACTTCCAACCCTGCTTTTGAGCATAACGCTGATACATCTCAAACAACACTGCTGCAAACAAGGCTGCCTCGTCCCCGCCAGTTCCGGCGCGAACTTCCAAAATAGCATTTTTCTCGTCATCTTCTTCTTTTGGCAAGAGCAAAACTTTAATTTCTTTTTCAAGCACCGGCAATTGCTCTTTCAGCTCATAATATTCGGCTTCGGCAAGCTCTTTCATTTCCTTATCCAATGTCGGATCTTGCATCATTTCACCAGCATCTTTAAAGCTTTGTGCCTGACGCTCGTAATTATGTATTGCCTCGACTACCGGCTCCAGTACAGAGATTTCTTTATTGAGCTTAACAAGCTCATCTGCTGAAATATTCGGCGAGGATAACAGCGCCTGCACTTCTTCAAAACGGCTGACAACTCCGGCTAATTTCTCTTGAAAATTCATTATTGCTTTTCCTTATTGTTTCATCTTTGTTGTTTATCTATCAGCTTTATCTGAAAATGCAACATTAAAAGTTCGGCTAATTGAGCGAATCGAGAGGAATGTTCATTTTCCGGCGTTTGGCTACAATGTCTTTTTCTGCTCCTTTGACATAAACCTTAACGTTTTGCGGACGGCCGACGGAGATAAACAGATTATCCGTATAATCTATCTGTTTTTTATCCCCTTCGTGGAAAACGCCTTGGAAGTAAACTTTTTTCTTATCTTTAAGCTCAACCCAGCTTTCACCGACAAATTCAACAATTACCTTGTCTTCGGGAATTGCCGGAGCAGGTTCTTCAACCGTTTCTGTTATCGGTGTCTGTTCTATAACTGCTTCGGTTTCGGGCACTATAGATTCAACTAAAGCGGAAGTTTCATCAGCCGGAAGCATATCAACATTTTGTATCGGTTCAACTATTGCCGGCTCATCAATCGTCTCGGGAGCCACCTTTTCTTCAAGCGATATCTTCTCTTTTGAGGTATTCTCCACTGGCTTTGATGCTATTGTCAAAGCATACCATCCGCTATAAATCAGGGCAAGAGCCAAGATACCGGCAACTATGTGGCGACGGCTGCTTTTATTGACTTCCGGCGTTTCCTTGTTTTCTTCTTCCGGTTCGTCCGTTTGCTCAAATGCCGCTTTATATAATTTTACCGCACGTTCGGGATTCAGCCCCAGATAACGCGCATATGTCCGAACGTAGCCAACACCATACGGAACAGGCGGCAAAGTTTCATAATCTCCCTCCTCAAGTGCGGTCAGATAAATCTTGCGGATACATAACTCGCTTGAAATTTCTTCCATACTTTTCTTCTGTTTTAACCGGCTGCTTTTTAAGATTGTGCCGATATCTTCAACATCTATATCTAAATCTTGTGTATTTTCCATCGTTTTGACTTTCGTTCTAAAAGTTGGCTTTGTGGTATTAAAACATACTTTTTAATAGATTTCAATAGCGTGATCACACGCGTAGGATTTTAATTGCGGACGCAAGGTTTTTCGAGAAGATGAAAGGATATTGTTCAGATAATCTTCCACTCCTTTGGCAGACAGCGAACGAATCATTGCTTTGACTTTACCATATGAGGCGCTTGAAACGGATAAATTGCGAAAGCCAAGCCCTATCAATGCCATTGCGTCTATCGGGTGGCTTGCCATTTCCCCGCAGACTGAACACGGAACATTAGCGGCATTTGCCTCTTTAATGATTTTTTTCATTAAATTAAGAAATGGGGCGGATAACACATCATACCTGCCATTTAAGCGCGGGTTGCCGCGGTCACACGCAAAGAAAAACTGGTATAAATCATTGGTGCCGACCGAGATGAAGTCGCAATATTTCAAGATTTCACGCAGTTGGAACACTACGGACGGCACCTCAATCATCATCCCCAAGTTTACTTTTGAGGGTAGGTCGTAGCCTTCGCGCTTTTCGCGCTCGTAAGCAAACATAAAGGTTTCTTTCGCCTCCAAAAATTCATCAAGATTAGACACCATCGGAAACATTACATTTAACTCTTTGCCCGAGGCTGCTCGGATAAACGCGCGCATTTGCTTTCGGAGAATCGCCCGTCGGTCAAGTGTAATGCGAATTGAACGCCAACCGATGGCTGGGTTTTCTTCCTCAATACTGTTCCAATAAGGCAAAAGCTTATCCGAACCGACATCAAGGCTTCTGAACACCACACGTTTGCCATCCGCCGCATTATACAAGCGCTTATAACACTCGACCTGCTTATTGATGTCGGGCATTTTTTCGGCAGACATAAACGGGATTTCCGTGCGGTAAAGCCCTACGCCATCACAATTGGTACTTTTGATATAGTCAAAGTCAAAATCCATCCCGATATTGATATAGAGGTTCACACGCTCGCCGTCTTTGGTTTTGCTTTTAAGGTTTTTCAGCTTTTGGATTTGCTGCTGTTCTTTTTGCTTTTCTTCTATCTTTTGTTTGATTTTCTCTATGACAGATTTCGGTGGGTTAATATTAACACTCCCCTCTTTGCCGTCCACCGCCATCAAAACACCGTCTTTAATTTCTTTAAACAACCCCTCAATACCCGAGATAACCGGAACATTAAGTGCCTTTGCTACAATTGCGACGTGCATTGTCGGTGTACATTCCTCTATTACAAGCCCGCGGATTTTTTTATAGTCATAATCCATCAAATCTGCCGGTCCCATTGAGGAGGCTACGATAATTATATCGGCATAATCATTACCCATTCCGGCATTGCAGTCTTCGCCGCTTAAATACAAACGCAAACGGTCGGCAATGTCGCGCAAATCGTGCAAACGTTCTTTAAGGTAGGTATCCGTTGCCCCCGAAAGCCTGTTCCACATTTCGGAATACGCTTGTTCAACCGCTGCCTCTGCCGTTAAACCGGAATTGATATGGTTAGTGATACGGGTGTACCAGCCTTTGTCATTAGCAATCATTCGGTATGCATCAAGAATTTCGACGTGTTCGCCTTTATTCATCCCTTCTTGATTTAATTTGGCGTCTAAATCTGCATTCATTTTTTGGCGGGCTGTTTCGAGATTTTGCAATTCTTTATCTTTATCGTGAGCAAAAACCTCTGTTACGGCTTTGCGGCGGCGGTGAACAACCACATTGCCCAAACCATAACCAGCACTGATAACTGTTCCTTTCAATTTATCTTTAGAAACGATACCGCGGCTTTTGATAAATCTTTTAACATAAAGGGAAATTTCTTCACTCGCCAAGAACTCGCTTAAAAACATACATACCGTTTCCAGTGCTTCTGCCTCTTGCTCATCGTAACCGTGTGTTTTTTTATGAGTTATCAATAAAACGCCGACAGGCCGGTTCCAACGTTTCAAAGGCGTTGCGATGTTAAACATATCTTTGGTTTTAGCAAATACGGTATGGTTTTCCGCGCCGGCCTTGCCCACCACGCCCTCGCCAACGCGCTCTGCCGGCTTTGTTTCCGAGGAAGAACCAACAAGGTGTTCTAATGTAACATCATCAGCTTTTACAAAAATATCTGCTGATACAGCTTTGGTTTCTTCGGCAATAATTTTTATTACAAGCTTGAGTTTTTCTGCTCCGTCTTGCGTGCCAAGTTCGCTATGAATTCGTTTAATCACTTCAAGTGCGAAGTTTTTTTGTTCCTGTTCCATCGTTTCCCTCAACCTGAATTTTATGCTTGTATTTTTTCTTATACCACTTAATATTCTTTTATTCCAGTTTATTTTTTAAAGAAAGGACAAAATTATGGCAACTACTTACAAAAAAGGCGACAACGACACGCGCCCGTGGGGAACTTGGGAAGTTTTAGACTCCGGCGAACATTATTGCGTTAAGAAAATTACGGTAAATCCGGAAGCCATCCTTTCGCTGCAAATGCATAATTTCCGTGCTGAGCACTGGATTATCGCCGAAGGTGAGGCAATGATTGTGCTGGGCGAAGACAAGCTTTTCCGCAAGGCCGACGACTCCGTTTATATCCCTGTCAAGACAAAACACCGGATTAAGAACAATTCGGTCGATAAAAAATTAGTGTTTATAGAAATACAAACCGGCGAAACGCTTGATGAGAGCGACATTGTGCGCTTTGAAGACAGTTACGGACGCGTGAGCTAAACGTCTGGCTGTTGAAAACATATAGATTCATTTTTACAGATTTCCAAAAGTTAATTATTAGTTAAATAAATGAACTTTTTGGGAATCTGTAAATGTTTATAGAAGAAAATTTTTCGACAGCACAGGAAGGAGGGATTGTTATCTCTGCCTATCAGGAGCTTTTGGATGAAAGAGCTTCTAATGACGAGTTTTGCTGGGGGTATTATTTGCGAATCGAAAATAATTCTAATGATACTATCAGTTTACTCGGCAAAAACATTTCGGTTACAGATTTAAAAGGAAGAGCTGTATCGGTGGCGTATAACGGGTTTAACGGTGAAACACCTGTTTTGGAACCAGGGGAAGTGTTTGAATTTGAAGATTATGCCACATCCAAAACAAGTGCGGTTTTATGCGGCAGCTGCCGGATTGCCAATGTTCGTGGTAAAAAAATTAAGGACATTCATCTGCCGGTACTAAGCCTGATTGCAAATGATAATGCGCAGCGGGTACTGAATTAGTTTTTATTTAAGAGCACGGGCTTTTTTCTTGCTTTTTTCATAAATTTTGGTTATATTGTAGGCGAATTGAAATTATTTTATCAACTACTTAAATATTTTTATTATGGATTCTACTCAGTTAACTGTAATTACTTTATGGGTATTAGGAAGTTTTGTATTCTTAACTTTTATATATCTGGTTTGGGCTTTTGTTTATTTCCGTGGTATGGCAGAAAAAGCACGAGCAAAAGGTTGCGCTTTTGAAAAAGATGTTAATATCGGAAAAACTGTACTTTATTACTGTTATGATTCTCATTTTTTTATGAATAATAAAGGAGAAAAAGTATCTGATTTTTTTGGTGACAACTCTTTTGAAATTCTGGTGGCAACTTTTTCCTCAGATTCAATGATTCCAGAAAAAGCATATCGTGTCTATGTTGCGCAGACAGATCTGGCTGACGAAGATGATGACAAAGGAAAGCCAATTATCCAAGTCTGTTTTTCACCTATGAAAAATGACATCAGCAAATGGACTGTTGCCAAAGTCGAAATACGTGATTTGGTTTTAGAGCATCCGCTGATGGGCAAACTGTGCGTTCCTAAACGTTTTAAAGAAGATGCCCAAGTTGGCGAAACGATTACACTTATTTCAGAGGTAACCAAAATCGGCAATAACTACCGGCTTGAGTATAAGCCCGTCGGTTAAAATGCCGATACTGACTAAAAAACCCGCCGTTTCGGCGGGTTTTATTTGTTTAGTTATATTCTTTAACCGTATAACTATTTTTAACATACATATTCAGATATTCGTGAATATTTTGCTCCATACGGGCGTTAAAGTCATTAAACAATTTTTGTACCATATCGTTCCAATATCTTTCTTTTTCGGCAATGCTCGTATCTACCGGAATGCGCAGCTCACGCCAAGCGTTAATTGTGGTTTCGGCAGCAGCAAGATTTGCTTTATCCGTTATTTTCAAAACAACAGATAAATTTGCCCGATATTTCAAACGGTCTTTTTGCAGCAGTTCTTCGGATTTTTCAATCTCTTCGGTAACCGAAGCATCTTTAATAATGTATTCGGCAATACGGTTTGAAGAGAAGCCGTCAGCTTTTAAGCGGTCTTCCGCCCAGAGTTTGGCTGCTTTTTCGATTGAAACCGGAAACAAGTGTTCCACATTCGGGCGTGTGAAAGACGGAATAAACTCGGAAACAATGTTTATTTTCTCCACATTTAGCTCAATCGGCGGCAAATCTTTGAATCGCGGTTCACAATAACGCAGCGGCACGGCATCAATATCACTTGTTGTGCGGCACGCAAATAAAAACAAACTGCAAAACATCAGCATTATACATTTCAATTTATTCATCAGGCTTACCCATTTTTTCTGTTATTCCACAATAAAGACTTATATCTTTTGTATTTAGTCTAGCCCATAAAGTTTAATACTTATTTAATGCTAGTTCAATTTCTGCATAATTTCCGGAATCGTAAATTCGTATTGTTCAGAACAAAAACCGCATTTTGCCGTGATTTTAGAATTTTCATCCAACATTGATGCCAAATCGTTTTCAGAAAAGCCTCGGAGTGTTTTCAAGAGCTTTTCTCTGCTGCAGCGGCAGCAAAACTCGTAGTGGTTTTCTTTGGTGATGGTTAAATTATTAGCGTGATACAGGCGGTGCAGAATCTCTTGCAGACTCAAGTTTTTATCAAAAAGTTCTTCTTTAGTCAGTGTGTTCATCAGCACTTCAGCCTCGTTTTTAAGCTCGGGAAGCTGCGCCATATCAACATTTTTACCGCCCAGTTCCGGAATGCGCTGTAGCATTATACCACCGGCTTTCCACTCGCCCTCGGCATCTTCGGGAATTTCAACAAACAGCTTTAACATTGTTTCGATTTGTTCGGACTGCTTAAAATAGCGCAATGCACATTCTTCCAGTGTCTTCCCCTGTAAATCTACCACACCTTGATGGTAATTGCTTTTGCCGTCATCAATCGTAAATGTAAGTGTACCGTTACCCAAAAGGTGCGGTGTTGCCTCGATTTCGCCTTCATTTTTGCGCAGAGCAAAGGCTTTTTCGAGGTGTTCTTTATCATAATTGGCACAGGCACGGAGTTTACCCTCAGTCGTAACATCTACAACAATGGTGGAAACGGGGCCGTTGCCTTGTAATTGGAGCGTAAACAAGCCCTCAAACTTGAGGGCATTAGCAAGCATAACACCCAGAGCGGTCGTTTCCGCAAGGGCGGCAGATACATTTTTAACATAGCCGTGCTTATTGATTATGGTTTTCAACACATTTTCCAAACGGCAGATACGCCCGACAAAAACGCCATTATC
>CAJTWX010000038.1:0-5427 GCA_910580155.1 uncultured Alphaproteobacteria bacterium | reverse complement strand
ATCAAAAAAGATGTACACTCATCAAAATTTTTATTAGCCAATTTTTTAATCCTTTATATAATTAAAGTCCATTTAGTGTGAAGTTAATGTATAAAAAGGTAATTTTCAAGTGTTTAGCGCAAAAACAGAAAAATCTGCCCCGAAAAAGCCCACAAAAGTGCGTCTGCGCAACATTGCGCTGTATTATCTGGAGCGTTTTGAAACTTCGGAGGATAATCTGCGGACGGTTTTAAGACGGCGAATCGATAAGTATGCTTTTTTTGACAAGGAGTATAACCCCGCGGAGGCGTATACTTGGGCAGATGAGGTGGTGGAAGAATGTGCCAAACAAAATTTTGTGAATGACGAGCGGTTTGCGGGGTTTAAGCTTAACAGCTATCTTAATGCCGGCAAGCCCAAACGCTATATTGAGCAAAAGCTCAAGCAAAAAGGAATCGACGAGCAGACTATTGCGCGTTTGTTTGAAAACACGGAATATTCGGAATTGGAAACAGCGCTGAACTTTGCGAAAAAAAAGAAAATCGGGCGATTTAGGGCAGATGATGAAGTCCGCACGGCGAATCGGCAAAAAGACCTTGCCACACTTGTGCGCGCAGGGTTTGATTTTGATGTTGCCAAAGAGGTTTTGGACGGCGAGTGAGATTAGCTTACATCAGCCACTTCAAAAGTTTAATCACACCCATTTTGGCAACGCTGTTGTGTGCGGAAACATCTTTGCGGGTTAGGATTTCCTGTTTGTTTTGGTGATAAAACTCATAAGCGCGCAATAGCATTTCTTCATTGCTGAGCGTGGGGGCGAATCCGAGCTTTTGCTTGATTTTATCGGTTTTAAAAATGAAGTTTGAGGCAATCATTTTATATTGATACGGCCCTAAAGGAGAGATGCCGAGCCAGAAACAGATTTTCATTGCCCAAATCATCGGCAACTTGGGGAAATGAAAAAGGCGGGTTTTGGAGCCGGATTTTTGAATAACGTATTCATACACTTCATTAAAGCTTTTCACATTATCCGAGCCGACATTAAAAATGTCTGAATAATCGGCTTTGAGTGCAAGTTCGCAAGCGTTTGCCAAATCTTTGGCATAAATAAACTGGTAGCGGTTGGCGCCGCTTCCGACCATCGGGAGTTTGCGGTTCTCGTCTATAAACTCAAACAAAATACCCAACAGCCCCAAACGCCCCTCGTCCATTATGGTGGGAGAGCGAAAGATGATACTGTTGATTTTATCGGGGTGTGAGAGGAGAATCTGCTCGGCGGCGAGTTTGGATTTGCCATATATCTCGACCGGTTCGGGCATTTCTTCTTCGGTAACGAGCGAATCGAAATTTTTTGCCCAGAGGCAATTACTGGAGATAAAGACAATTTTGCGAACGTTATATTTTAAGGCAAAGTCATACACACTCTGTGTACCGCAAACATTTGCCTGCCAAAGGCGTTTGAGGTCTTTCTTAACGTGTGCCAAAAGGGCTGCGCAATGAAAGACAGCATCAAATTTATGAGTGGAAAAAATGTGTTCCATCAATGTGGTATCGTTAATATCTCCCTGATATGCGGTGAAATGCGGATGAGAGAAAGAATCGGGTTCTAAATCTATGCTGACACAGTGTGCGCCTTTGGCTAAGAAGTGTTGCTTTAAGATTGTTCCGAAAAAGCCGGCACCACCGGTGATTAGGTAACAAGGCATTGTTTTCCTCCTGTTGTTTGGCGGGAGTATAATATTAAAAAGTAAAAGTTTTGTAAAAAAGAAACACCTCCCTTTGGGAGGGAGGTGTTATCTTTTGAGGGTGCTTATTTGCGAATGTCAAGCGCTGCGTCTATGATTGACTTAGCATACTTGACACCGTTAACGCTGTGCTGAAGCTCAGCGTGAACTCGGCCGTTGTTAACACTCATACCTAAATACTCCATTTCTCCGTTGAATGTCCAAGTGATGGACTTTCCGGTTTTGGAATCGGTATAAGTAACGTCACGAGTGATGACAGTTACAGGTTCCATAAGGTCACTTACAGAACTAGTAATCGTGCACTGAAATTCACGGTTTCTCTCCGTATATTCCAAACGCTTTTCGTCATCACGGCCGTTGTTGCCGGTAGAGGTTTCATCTCTAAAAAGGTGGATGCCTTCCCATTTGGGAGTTTCACCTTCTTTGATGAAAAGGTTTGCTTGGTCATAGGCATACATTGCCATATGAACAGAAATCAAACCTCCACGTTCGGCTACGATCTCCGAAGTTTCGTTGCCGTCACTCCAACGAGTGATGCGACGAACTTCACCAACTTTCAGGTAGGCGTTATTCCATCCCTGAATGTTGTTAACCTCGTAAATCATCGTGGTATCTGCCTCAAGGCGGATATCAATGATTTCGGGTTCCGGAGCAGGTTCGCTCGCGGTAGCCTTGCGCTGCTGATATGAGGTTGTTGCAACTCTCGTTACACCATCCTCATTCTCGCCTACCAACTTTACGTTAATAGTACGAGAATTTTCGTTTTCAGCGCCCGGTGTTAATTCAACGCGACGGGGTGTCACGCCGATAACGGTGGCTGTGAGCTTATTTCCGTCACTGGTGGTGAACACCAGCGTGGAAGTCTGCTCTGCTTCGATTGATGATGAGAAATTCTCAACTTCAACCAAAGCTTTTTCAGCCTTTACACCTATTTGTTCTAGGTCTTCACCAGCGGCGAGGGGACCTGAGCAAGATGCGAGGGTTGACAACACGAATAAAACACTCACGAGGATTACGGCAGCGCGCATAGCAGCTGCAAAATTAATTTTTTTCATATTTTTTTGTTTTTTAAATTTTTATTTTTTTAATGAAAAAAATATTATTGCACCCTAATATTCAAAATAATTGATATAAAGAATGTAAAAGCACAATAATATTTTTGTAATTTTAATGTAGCATATTTTCTATACAAAATCAAGTTGTTTTTTACTAACGAATCGAATTTTATGCCAAAAAAACGTGTGTTTTTGGTATGTTTTGGCGATTTTTTGAAAGTATGATGGTTTGTTGCCCCCTTAAGAAGAGGAATGCTACGCATTAGTTTGTGGATTGCTTCGGTAGGTTGCACTAATGCGCCGACCTCGCAATGACTCACGAAAAATGGAAGAGTAAGCGAGGGATTACTCGTGAAAAAAGGGAAAGAGAGGCTCTAGCCGGCGAGGTAGGTTTTGACGGCTTCGTTTTGCTCAAACAAATATAACAAGACCTTTAATGCCTGACCGCGTTCCGATTCTAATTTAGAGTCGGTTTTCAAGATTTGCTGCACATCATCGCGGGCTTTTATCAACAAATCTTGATGGGCAGACATATCTGCCAGCTTAAACTGTGTAAAACCGGACTGGCGCGTGCCCAAAACCTCGCCACCACCGCGAAGCTCCAAGTCCTTTTCTGCAATATAAAAGCCGTCTTCGGTTTGTTTCATTATATTCATCCGCTCTTTTGCCACTGCGCTCACCGGATAAGAATACAACAAGATACAATTGCCCGCCTCAAACCCGCGTTTTATCCGCCCGCGGAGCTGGTGCAGCTGTGCCAAGCCGAATCGCTCGGCGTGTTCGATTATCATAATTGTCGCCTCGGGAACATTTACCCCGACCTCTATAACCGTGGTAGCGACTAAAAGCGTGATATTCCCTTTTTTAAACTCTTCCATCACGGCGTCTTTTTCGGTTTCTTTCATTTTACCGTGTATCAAACCGACCTTAGCGCCGAAATATTGCTGCAACATTTCATAGCGTTCGGTAGCGGCAGCTAAATCCGACTTTTCCGATTCGTCTACCAGCGGGCAGACCCAATAGGCACGCGTTCCTTCTGCCAGCTTGCGCGACAAGGCATTGATGACATCAGGCATTTTGCTTACGTTTATTACCACGGTTTGCGCGGGCTTACGCCCTTTGGGGAGTTCGCCGATTTTGGAATAGTCCATATCGCCGTAAGCGGTTAAAAGGAGGCTTCTGGGAATCGGCGTGGCTGTCATTACCAGCACATCGCACAACATACCTTTGGCAGAAAGCGACAAACGCTGATTAACACCGAACCGGTGCTGCTCGTCTATGACCACATACGCCAAATCTTTAAACACCACCTGTTCGGTAAACAGAGCGTGTGTGCCAATCAGGATATCAATTTCTCCGGCGGCTAATTTCTCGTATATCTCACGTTTTTCTTTGGCTTTAAGCTTGCCGGTCAGCAAGCCGACGGTTACGTTGGCATTTTCACAAAGTGTACTGATGGTTTCAAAATGTTGCTTTGCCAAAATCTCGGTTGGCGCCATTAAGGCGGTTTGTGCCCCCTCCTCTATCACTTTAAGCATACTTAACAGCGCCACAACGGTTTTGCCAGAGCCGACATCCCCTTGCAGCAAGCGGAGCATTTTATACGGAGCGGCTTGGTCGGCAGTTATCTCGTTTAATGCATTTTCCTGCGCGGAGGTCAGCGAAAACGGCAAGGCAGACAGCACTTTATTATATAGTTCTCCCGTTCCTTTAAACGCGCGCCCTTTTTGTTGTTTAACTTTTTGGCGGATAAACGCCAGAGCGAGCTGGTTTGACAACATTTCATCATACGCCAAGCGGCGGCGGGCTGCTGAAGACGGCAGCAAATCTGCCATATTTTTAGGATGATGCACGCGCTCCATTGCCTGATTAAAACTGATATAGTCCAAATCTTTGAGTGACTCAGGCACAAGCCATTCGGGCAGCTCGGGTAATTTTTTCCGCGATTCTTCTGCCAAGCGGCACATCATCTTGTTTGTCACACCTGCTGTTAGCGGATACACCGGTTCCAAACGGGAAATTTGCGGCAGATATTGTGCGGCAACCACATAGTCCGGATGGCTCATCTGCCACATTCCGTTAAAATATTCGAGCTTGCCGCTCAGGGCGCGTTTTTCGCCGACGGGGTAATTTTTGACAATGGAGTCCTTATATACTTTAAAAAACACCAATACCAACTCTGCCGTACCGTCTGTGCAGTAAACTCGGTACGGATGTTTGCGGCTTGCCGGCGGCTGATGTTCGGTGATGGTGACAACGCCGGTCCAGATTTTGCCGTCTTTTGCCTCCCTTAAAGGCGGCGTATATGTGCGGTCAATTGTACCTGCCGGCAGGTGAAACAATATATCCAAAACTTTTTCACCGCAGAGATTTTTTATCAGCCGCGCATATTTATCGCCGACACCTTTTAGGGAATCAACGGCTGTAAACAGCGGAAATAAAATACTCGGACGCATTTAAAAATCTTTACAAATTTGTGGTTTGGGTTATTTATTAGGTAAGTTTAACAGAAAGTATGCAAATGTCTACTGAATTTGAAAAATACAACGAAAAAAACCTTAGCGGAATCGCCAAAGATGCCGAGGCGTTTGCAATTTTGGATTTGTATCAGAAAAGCGATAAAGACATTTTATGCATTTTAAGCGACG
>CAJTWX010000037.1 GCA_910580155.1 uncultured Alphaproteobacteria bacterium | reverse complement strand
AACAAATGTTAAATAATAATCAATTAACAGCCGGACACGCCCGCACATTGGTCGGTTTGGAAAATGCAGAAGAAATTGCACATAAAATTATTTCCCGTGGTCTGACGGTTCGGCAAACAGAAGAATTAGTAAACAATCTTAAAAATCATAAAATCGAGCAAATATGTCGTGCTGTTAAAAAAGATGCGAATTTAAAAGAACTTGAAAAAGACCTGACCAAAAACATTGGATTAAAGGTCAAAATCAATGCTAAAGAAGATAATCAGGGTAAAGTGACAATTGAATATAAAAATCCGGCTGAGTTAAATACGATTTTGGAGCTGTTGGAAAAAAACAAATAATTGCACTAAATTTAAAGCGTAAAAATTAAAAAATATGCCAAATTTAAAATAAGGCATATTTTTTTTGTTTATAGAGGATAAAAGCGTTCTTGTGTATGACTTGTTGGAAAAACGAAAAATGCATACTCTGGCGTTAAAAAATAAGGCTTGTGTTAAGAGGTTGTTTTATAAAGATAATTTTAAATTTGATAAAAAGCTCGGAAATTTATATTATCAATGACGATTCATAGTCATTAAAAATTTCCTGATACTTTAAAAGTAATTCATCTTTAGAACTGCAACACCCGCTTTCAAACCATTCCTTTTTTAAAACATCCAGATATAATCCGATAAATTTCGTATCTGCCCCAATTTTGATAAAGTCTTTACCATTGAGTGGAAATACAGGTGTTATAACCGAATCCAGTGTATTTAAAGTTTGTCTGACTGTTTCTTTGTCTTCATTATCCAAATTCAGACAAAGCCACTTATCCTTACATATTTCTTTACCATATTGATAAATCGCTTTATTGATTGAAACACTGTCTTTAAAGTTTCTGAGCGTTAATTTAGCATTGCTTAAAGCCAGCAAATAATCTTTTTGTTCTTTATTTAAATGAAAAATATCAGCAAGCCGTCCGGCACGCCTGCTGTCTGGTTCAAACATAACATAGATTCGTCGGATAATGCTTTTTTCAATACCTAAAAATTTTATCAGATTATCTAATTTAGCTAAATTGTTAATATCTTTTGGCGGTGCAATTAAAAAATCCAAAATACCGTTTTCAAAAATAATTTGCAAAGTCTGCACGGCATACGGCGCCATAAGAATTTTAAATAACTCTTCTTTAATTTTATCGACAGAAATTTTACGTAGTAATGTTTTATTTTCTATACAGGCGTTAAGCGATTTTTTATCAATTTTTTGGCCGAATAAGGCACAGAATCTAAAAAAGCGCATAATTCGGATATAGTCAGCTTCAATCGTCTCCTGTGGTGTTCCGATAAATTTAATAATGCCGTTTTCTAAGTCGCTGATGCCATTATAATAGTCAAAAACATTTCCTTTTTCATCTGCATATACGGCATTGATGGTCAAATCTCGTCTTGCCGCATCAGCTTTCCATTCGTCTTTATTGTTTTCTTCCTCTGTCGAAAGAGATGTAACCTTAAAAAAACTGCTGTTAATCATCACACCCATTGTAAAAAATTGGATTCCGATAGGAACACATCTTAATCCTTCATCATCACACATATCAGAAAACTCCGAAGGAGATAAATCTGTTACCAAGTCAATATCTTTGCGATTAAAACCGGCAATAGCATCACGAACTGCACCTCCAACAAAGCGCAATACGCCGCCGTGTTTTTCAACAAGCCTGAAAAGTTGAAGAATATCGTTGTTGCTGTTAATAAGTTTTTGCGGAGTAATATAATCGGGATGAAACATTTTTTCCTCATTTTCTTGTGATTTATCAAACTTGTTAATGGTTTATTATAAATGTCTTAATTATACTATAACAAAATGAAATATTTTAGGATTGATATGATGATTAAGTATGTAAGTTTCTTGTTAACAGCCTTAATAGCTTCCCCCATATACGCGGCAGGTATGCCAACAGAAATAGGGGAGTATGGCGATTGGACTGCTTATTCTTATAAAGATGGTAAAAATACCGTATGTTATATGGCATCCACCCCTAAAAAAGACGAGGGAAAATATAAAGTTCGTGGTGAAATTTATGCCGTAGTGACCCATCGTCCGGCTGATAAAAGCTATAATGTTGTTAATTTTGTCGCTGGCTATAACTACAAGAGCAATTCCAATGTTGTTGTTAAAATAGGTACGACTACATTCAATAATTTGTTTACAAGCGGCGATAATGCGTGGGCACCAGACAGTACAACAGATAAAAAACTTGTTGAAGCAATGAAAAGAGGGCAGCGTATGATTGTGGAAGGAACATCATCTCGCGGTACAAAAACTAAAGACACATATTCTCTGGCCGGTTTCAGCGGTGCATATCGGGCAATCAGCGCAAAATGTAAATAAAATGACAGAAAAAATAGAACTTACAGATTTAAGCAAAGACGAACTTACAGCCGAAATTTTAAAAATCGGAGAAAAGTCTTTTCGCGCCAAACAATTATGGCAATGGATATATTTCCGCGGCGTAACGGATTTTAATGAAATGAGTAATTTATCATTGTCTTTACGGCAAAAATTACAAGAAACATTTACAATCACGCGCCCGAAAATTGTTGCCGAGCAAATTTCAATAGATAAAACACACAAATGGCTTCTTGAGTTCAAAGATGGCGAACGTGTAGAAATGGTTTATATTCCCGAAAAAGACAGGGGTGCCGTTTGTATTTCCACTCAGGTAGGCTGTGCAATGGGATGTCGCTTTTGCCACACCGGAAGCCAGAAATTTACGCGTAATTTAACTGTCGGAGAAATCATCGGGCAGTTTATGGTTGCTCGTGATGCGTATGGCGAATGGCCCAGTCCGACTGATGAGATCCGTTATCTTTCCAATATTGTTGTAATGGGAATGGGGGAACCGCTAAATAATCTGGATAATGTTGTAAAAGCCTTAAATATCATTACCGACAACGAGGGAATAGCCCTTTCGCGCCGCAGGGTAACAATGTCCACTTCCGGTATTGCACCGCGAATTGTGGAAGCAATGCAGCGCACAGGTGTTCGTTTAGCCGTATCTTTACACGCTCCGAATAATGCGATTCGCTCACAGATAATGCCTATAAATGATAAATTTCGTATTGAAGAAATAATGAAAGCCTGCGCTGAATATCAAAAAGGCGAACACAGTAGGTATATTACTTTTGAATATTTGCTTCTTAAAGGAATTAACGACAGTCTTGACCACGCAAAAGAACTGATTAATCTGCTCAAAAAATATAGATTAAGAGCATTATTTAATTTAATACCGTTTAATCCGTGGCCGGGGTGTGGGTTTGCTCCAAGTGATAAAAAAACTGTAGAGGCTTTTTCTAAAGCGCTGGATGAAGCCGGATTCGCAGCACCGGTCAGGGTTGCCCGTGGACAGGATATTTTAGCTGCTTGCGGACAATTAAAATCTAAAAAAACTCAAGCTTAGTCCAGTTTGCACGCACCGTCTAGCATATAGTCCAGCCGGTTTTCCCGCACGCCGAGCGGATCTTGATGGATAAGAATTTGACTGTTTGGGTAGACTTCAAGGATCTTTTGTTCCACTCCTTCAGTCAGCTCGTGTGCTTTACTTAATGAAATAGTTCCATCAAGTTCAATGTGAAACTCAAAGTAGTAAATATCACCTAAGCTGCGCGTACGAAAATCGTGCATTCCGTGTATTCCTTTACTGCTTTTTACAATATCTTTTATCTGCTCCCGAATTTCCGTACCCAGTTCTTTATCAGTAATCTGCTCAATAGATTCTTTTGCCAGTTGATAAGCATTATAAAGCAAATAGCAGGAAATAAACAAAGCCGTAAGAATATCAAAATAAACAAACCCGAAAAAATGTATCATAAACAGCGATATAACAACAGAAGAATTAGTTAGAAAATCGACAGTATAATGCGCCATATCGGCTTTAATAGCCAGTGAGTTGGTCTTTTTTGCAACATAAGACTGATAAGAAACTAACAAAGCCGTAGCAAAAATACTAAACAACATAATCCAAATACCAAGAGATGTTTGTGTAATTTCTACAGGGTGAATAACCCTTTTAATTCCGTCAAAAATAACAAAAACACCAGATGCCGCTACAAAAACAGCCTGTAATAAGGCGCTAAGAGCTTCTGATTTCCCATAACCGTACCGATGGCTTTGTGAAGCAGGTTTTGTGGCAAAATAAATTGCCGCAAAAGATACAGCAGAAGCAAACAAATCTGTCAAACTGTCCACCAAAGATGAAAAGACAGCAAGAGAATCGGTCTTAAAGAAAGCAGCCAATTTTAAAATAATCAGCAAACAAGCAAGAAATACGCTCGCAATAGCTGCATATTTTTTTAAGCGGTTATTTTTTTCGGTTAATGTCATCTTTTATTTTTTCCCAATTTTCTTTCGATATTTCCAAATATTTTCCTTTAATATATTGTTCAAAAAATTCTAAGTGTTTTCCCTTAGGTTTTTTTATGAAATAATACTTTGCAAAATATTTATTATCAGAATTTTTATAAAATTCCAACTCAATTTCGTTATTATTTTCTATTTGGGCTGTTATGGAAAATACTTTTTCAGCAGTAATATCCGAAAAAACCGCAAGAATTTTTGTATTAAGCAGATTTTTAACTAAAGTCATAACGTTTACATCCTCGCGAATACCATTATATTCAATAAATCTGCCAAAACGAAGATTCCATAATGAACTATAAGTCCAATCGTCTTTGTTAATAGATAAGTCATAAAAATCAACATCTACAAGCCATACTTGAAATTGATTGCTGAATTTCAAATAAGCTGCTTTTGCTCCTCTTCCCAAATCAAGATTAAACCAGCCGATATCAAACTGCTCTAAAACCTTATTTTGACTATCGCTTAGAGTAACCTGAATTGTGGGCGAATTTTTATTTGTAAGTGGTGAAAATCCAAAATATTTCAAATCTTCGGCTTTATCAGATTTTTTCTCGTAATATGTCATATTATTAAGAGAAACTAAAAAGCTGCGAATACGTTCCTGATAAACAGGCAAATCCGGATATTCCTCCAATACCCAAATATCGTCTTTAAGAGCAAATGTCAGTGTTTCCATACTGTTTTTAAGTTGAATGGATTGAATTTGTTTAACAGTGTTTTTAAAGTTTTTTAAAACCGGAATATCTTCATATTCAGAAATTGTGTTTTTATTGTCAAGGTAAACACTGGCACCGGCAATACCTGCAAGCACCAGAATTCCAACAAATAAATTGAGTAGTTTTTTATCAAAAACAAATGAATTTTTCACAGAAAGCAAGTGCCATTTCTTTTGGTGAAAATACCAGATTAAAGCTAAAAGAACCAGCAGCAGAGCGATAAAATAAATATTGAAAAACTTAACTTTAATTTCCAGTTTTGTAATATTATCATTGGCATTTGTGCGCAAATCACTTAAACTTTGCCGTAAACTGTTAATTTCAGCCCGTATCTTTCCGATAATTGCTAGCTCATCGGAACTAAAAGAGCTGCGTTCTTCAAAGTTTTTCTTAGCAATAATTTCATTTATCGATTCTTTAGCACCGTTTATAGCGTGAAAAATATCATTTTCTTTCAGTTTATAGCGATAGGTATTTGTTTTACGCATATTCTCTATTTTGTATAAAGGACGACGCTTAATGCTTTTTCCGCGCAAACTGATAAGGTCATCATTTTCAGTCAAGTAATCAAGTGCGTTTAAGATAAAATTGGCATTATCAAAAATCGGGATATATGATGTCGAGTCTAAGAAATGTTGTTTTCTTGCCCAAAAGTCATCATATATAAAGTCTGTATCTGCCACGGCAATTACATCAAACGGCTGCAAAGGATTATTGCTCAAAAACTCTGCGGCAACAAAAATGGTATAATTTTGTGAAGAAAACTTTTCTAAAATTTCCCGTGGCGTTGCGTTCTTTTTTGCAAGTTCCACATCCATCAGCTGTGAATTCGCGCTCGTTTCAATAAGGGGAGAATACAAAACATTAGCACCTTTTTTCGGCATAACCATTGAGGCCGAAGAAAAGAGTATATTATCCAGTTTATAAGTAATGCGGTGATTTGCATTCAGTTCATTTTTTGTAACTTTAAATTGCAGTAAATCTTGGGTAAAAGAAGGATTATTTTTGTAGTTTATTGTTTCATCAACTGTAATAGAATTGTCAAAGTCTGCTGCAACATTGCCATTAAAAAAGTCAATTCCCCAGTAATCGGCAAGTTCGAAGAGGGCTGAAGATTTTCCACTGCTGCCTTCAGGCGAATACAAGCGTGCAGCATCGTCAAAAACATCCAGTAATAATAAAACCTTTTGTTGTTTCTTTATTTTTTCAATAACATCAATTTCTAATTTTTGCGGATGAATTAACATAAAAACATCGTATACAATATCCAAATCTTTAGGTTCTTTAATCAGATGAATATCGTATAATTGGCTTATTTGATTGATAATTTCCCATTTTTTAATTGAAACATCATTCAGCCTTCCGCCTAAAACCGGCAAAGAGCTCATCAGCCCCAGTGTTTTTTTCTTATGCTCCATCTTGTAAATGCTGGTTGTTAAGTCTTGCTCTAAATAGGGCAGGCGCTCTATAGAAATAAAAGGAATAATTTCTTTTTGCGTTAATGTGTTCGAAAAACTTATACCAAACAAAGCATTTTGGTTAATATCAATCAAAGGGATGGGCTGAATACCATCAGCCAGAGCTTTATCTTCGGTTTTATCTAAAAATTGCGGATTATAAACACGATAATCAAATTTGCCGTGGCTGTAGGCTTTATATTGTTTTAAAAGCAGCTTAACCTGTTCGTATGCTTGTCTGATTTGCGGATTTCTTCTTTCTAAAATCGGTGAATAATAAAGTCTGGCAATAATCGGATGTTCGATTTTCCGCAAAATATTTTTAGTATTTTTCGTTAGGCTTAAATACTTTTCTTCGGTAAAATCATAATTAAATTGGCGGAAGATATTGTTTGCAATAATATTTAAGCTGAAAAATCCGATAAATAATAACACAATCACAACAATACTGTGTTTAACATTTGAAGAGGAAATGAGGCCAGCGGTGCCTTTTGTTCTTAGGCTGATAATAATGATTGTCAAAAGATTGAAAAAGATAATAAGAGAACCGAAAAAGATAATATCACGCAATTCAACAAGCCCGCGGCTTAAAGAAGCAAAGTGCGTAAGAAAACTGAAAGAAATAATCGTATCTACAATTACATCACTGAATAATGAGCGCGCCCAAAACAAAACATATTCAAATCCGCTCCAAAAAAACAGCAAATTAACAAATACTGCGGCAACTAAGGCAATAATCGGATTTTTGGTTAAAGAAGACATTGTTTGCGAAATAGCAAGCATCGCACCGGCTAATATAAAACACCCCAGATAGCTGATAACAATAACACCATTATCAGGACTTCCCAAAATATTAACCGTAATCCAAAAAGGAAATGTAAGGAATATGGCAATAATGGCAAAAAGCCAGGCAGCAAAAAATTTTCCCCATACTAAATCTGTTATTGATATAGGAGCCGTCAATGTCTGTACAATACTTTTGGAATGAAACTCTTCAGCCCACGAACGCATAGAAATTCCCGGAATAAAGAGTAAATATATCCACGGCTGATAATCAAACAATCCCCATAAGGTGGCATTGCCATCCATAAAAAAATTTCCGAAGTAAATAGCCAGTGAACCGCTTAAAATTAAAAAACCGACTAAATAAACGTATGCTAACGGTGATAAAAAATATCTGATAAGCTCATATTTAATAACAGTTTTAAGGCTATTCATCAGTGTTCTCCCGTGCTTGAGTAAGCGTTTTAAACGCCTCTTCAAGAGTGTTTTTTCGAGTTTGCGCCAGAATATCTTTTAAGGTACCGTCAACCACTATCTTGCCGTGATTGACTAAAATAATCCTTGTTGCCATTGTTTCGGCTTCATCCAAAAGATGTGTTGAAATAACAATCGTTTTGTCTTTCCCCATCTCGGCAATAAGATCGCGTATATGTTCTTTTTGATTAGGATCAAGCCCATCAGTTGGTTCGTCTAGTAATAAAATCGGAGGATTCCCGATAATGCTCTGTGCAAATCCGACCCGACGCAAATAACCTTTTGACAATGTTTCTATTTTCTGCTCTGCAACATCGTTGATTTTCGCAATATTCATAATACGTTCAAGCTCTTTTTTATAAAATTTTTTAGGCTCTCTGCAATGAACATCCGGTGTTTTTAGTTTTAGCTCAATAATATATTTCAAAAACAACTTAACACTCATATCGGCATACATTGGTGCGCCTTCAGGCAAAAAACCGATATCTTTTTTAGTAACTAAATCATTGGAAGCAACATCGTTCCCTTTAACCAAAATTGTTCCGCTTGTTGGTGATAAAAAACCGGCAATCATATTCATTAGTGTAGATTTTCCGGCGCCGTTAGGGCCAAGCAACGCAATAATCTCTCCTTTATGAGCAGAAAAAGAAATATTGCTGACGGCCGTAATTTTATCAAATTGCTTAATAACATTTTGCAAAAAAAGGGCAGGGGAGTGCTTGTTTTCAGTTTGCGTCATAGATTTCGCCTCCGGTCATAGGAACAACAACACCGGTTGTTGTCGGAAAAGTTATAGGCAGGGAATAAAGTGCTCTTGCACATAAGAAAGCATTAACATCCGCGTTCACCGTTTCAATCGGAATACCAACTTCTTTGCTGACAATAACCTCAATGCTTGGAATGCGCTGCCGGATAAAGCGAACCAGCGTCGGATTATTTGCTCCTTTTCCGCAAATAATTACTTTTTGTGGCATTTCCGGCAAATATAAGCAGATAGAATAACATATGGCCTCCGCGACAAAAGCTGTTGCCGTGGCCGCTCCGTCTTCCAGTGAAAGTCCTTCAAGATGTTCTGCTTTATCAGAAAATATGCCAGTATAGGCCGATTTGGGTGGATATTTAGCAAAAAATTTATGATGCATTAGGGAATTAACGATTTTTTCGTGTACATTGCCCAAAGCAGCGAGCCTGCCGTTATAGTCATAATCCATATGTGCGTGTTTGGATGTCCAGTTATTAATAAAATTATCTCCCGGTCCGCAGTCAAACCCTATCATTTCTCCAAAAGAGCCAATCCAGGTTAAACTGGATTTTCCACTGATATTAACGTATGCTACTGGTTTTATTTCATCTGTAGCAAGCGTATTGAAATATATCGAAGAAATTGGCGTTCCCTGTCCGCCGGCGGCAATATCGGCATTACGAAAATGGGTAACGGTCTTAATGCCGGTTTTTTGTGCAATATAACGTCCGTTTCCCAGCTGATATGTGTATTGAATGTTCGGATTATGAAGAATAGTGATTCCCTCAATTCCCACCACATCAACCTCATCGTCACAATCGCTGATAAAGTCTTGAATAAGCTGAATATAAAAATCCGATATTTCCAAATCAACAGCTTGAAGTTTTTCTTCATTTTTATCAAACTCTCGATTAAGTCCCAAAACGTTGCGAATCTTTTCCTTTAAATCATCAGGATAGGGTATGACATATGCTTTTTTACGTTCTAAAATATCTAATCCGTCGGTCCGGATAAGAGCCAGCTCAACCCCGCCGAAGGTTGATGTTCCCATAAGTCCCAGACAGTTTAGCCCTTTAATAATCATAAAAAAACACCTCTTTTATAATTGCAATATCAAATTATTATGCTAATATGCCATAAGTTTTAGGAATAAGGAAGTAAAAATGACAAGTTTTAAATCAGAATTTTTAAACATAATGTTTGAGCGCGGTTTTTACAACCAATGCACCAACGAACAAGGCTTCGACGAATATCTTGCTGATTGCGAGAAAACAGGAAAGCCTGCTGTCGGCTATTTGGGGTCAGACCCGACGGGTGACAGTTTGCACGTTGGGCATATTGTACCCCTGATGATGTTGCGTTGGTTTCAAAAATGCGGCCATAAACCGTTAACACTGGTTGGGGGCGCAACAGCACGCATCGGTGATCCGTCCGGAAAAGATAAACTTCGTCCTTTTTTGGATGAGACAACACTTCAGCATAACGTACAGGGCTTAAAAAAATCATTTATGAAGTTTCTTAAGTTTGGCGATGGCAAAACAGATGCTCTGATGGTTGATAATTATGACTGGTTTAAAAACATCAATTATCTTGAATTTTTGCGCGATATCGGTACTTGTTATTCTGTTAATCGTATGTTAACGATGGACAGTGTTAAAAGCCGATTGGAACGCGAACAGCCGATGTCTTTTCTTGAGTTTAACTATATGCTGCTGCAAGGATATGATTTTTGCGTATTGCTGCAAAAATACGGCTGCCGTGCGCAAATAGCCGGAGCCGACCAATGGGGCAATATTGTTTCGGGAACAGAACTGGGGCGTCGCCGTTATGATACAGAGCTGTTTGGTTTTACAAGCCCGATTATTACCGATTCAGCAGGTAAAAAAATGGGTAAATCCGAAGGGAATGCTGTTTGGATAAATGAAGAAAAACTTCCATCATATAATTACTTCCAATATTTCCGCAATATCGGTGATGCTGAAGTTGGCAAATGCTTGCGTATTTTTACCGATTTACCGATGGATGAAGTTTGCCGTTTAGAAGCTTTGCAAGATAAAGAAATCAACGAAGCGAAGAAGATTTTGGCGTTTGAAGCAACCAAAATCTGCCGCGGGGAAGAAGAAGCTAAAGCCGCGCTTGAAACCGCTACCAAAACCTTTGAAAAAGGTGCAATAGGTGATGATT
The DNA here is from genome assembly GCA_910580155.1 of uncultured Alphaproteobacteria bacterium. Taxonomy (GTDB): domain Bacteria; phylum Pseudomonadota; class Alphaproteobacteria; order RF32; family CAG-239; genus CAG-267. The sequence goes on along the minus strand of CAJTWX010000037.1, from coordinate 4,428 downwards.
TGCCAACAGCAAACGGTTCAAAAAACGGGGTAGGGGTCTTGGATGCGTTTTTAGCATTAGGCTTTGTTGCCAGCAAAGGCGAGGCTCGCCGCTTAATCAAACAAGCCGGTCTTAAATTAAATGATAGAGTCATAACTGATGAAAATTATGTTATCACCGAAAAAGACCAAATAGAGGGCAATATCAAACTCTCTCAAGGCAAAAAGAAACACGGCCTATTGATTTTGAAATAACAATGTCTTACGCTGATAAAACTGTTGCTTTTTTTAAGCAGCAGTTTTATTTTATGGATGAAAAGAAAATAATTTTGTAAACAATTATAATATAATTTAGCTATGAAAATGGGAGTTGGATTGCTGTTAATAACAGCTCTGGGGGTAATAATCGTGAGGCTGGTTGTTAGCTTGATAAAACGTATTATCAATATCGCAACTTTGAAAAAAGCCGCAAAACACCCTGAATATTACCCGAGAACAGAAAGTGGAATTGTTTTTAACAAGAAAACTGGAAAACTTGAAAGTTCCGGAAGTAAAACTATTTTACCATTTTAATAAAAAGCCGCTTTTTAGCGGCTTTTTTAGTTAACATAAAACAACTAAGTTATAACAACTTAATAATTGTTCCCTGCAAAAGTTTTTCTCCGTCTTTAGATAATTCAACAATTTGATTGGGAAATATCCACAGCGGATAAAGCAATTCAATAAGAACTTCACAATGTTTTTCAAAAAATCCTATCACCTTTCCGGCTCCATACAATTCTTTGCCAAAATCAGGAAATAAAACTTTTCCGAAGTTGAGTTTCTTTAACTTTTCAGACAATTCCTTTTGTTGTTCGGCATCTGCATTAACAGAAATACGCAGCTTTGAATGTCTGGGAGTGTTTTCTCCCCAAATAAAAGGCAGATTCGCCGCAGAAAAAATTACATTCGCCGGCAAAATCACAATAACATTATCTCCTACAGTGGCTTGAGCAGTAAAAGTTTTTGTTTTTTCATAGACGATTCCGCGACAACGTGTTAATACAACCCCGCTTCCTTCGGGCAAAACTAACTTATCTCCAACATTAAGAGTACCGGAATAAATCTTTCCTGAAACTCCAACTCCTTTGCTTGAGCAATGAACATCTTGTGTAATAATACATAGTTTTTCCATAATGATATTTTTAAGTTAATAATATTTAGCTGCATCAAACCTAAACTATTAGAATGCAATATGCAATAAAAAATGATATAAGTTATGAAATAGAAAAACAGTATTTTTTAAAAATATCCGCTAAGTAAAAAGAAAAACATTTTTGTCATTCCGCCGTCAAATCAATCAGTCTGTCCAGACTGTTTGTTTCTTTTTTGTTATATCCTTTATTTTCTTTAGGAGTCGCAGTTTTTTTTCCAATAACTTTTTTATTGCTCTTAACCTCCGGATTAACAAGTTTTTCAAACATTTCATTCATTTGTTTTTGGTCAAGCTCGGAAGGCAACCCTTTGTCTGTGGCTTTTTTATCAGTCTTCTCCTTTTTTTCATCTGTTTTGTCTTTTGCTGCATCTTTCTTCTTTTCGGCTTTATTTAAATCTTCAACAGATTTTACAGTGTTTTTAATAAACTCTTCCGGCAGCATTTTTTCAATTAAATCCGAACAGCTTTTAGCCATAATAAAGTATCTCGATTCTTTAAGCGGACCATCTTTAAGCTCTTCCGGCAATGTAATTTTGACAACCAAGAAACAAAATCCTAAAATAAGCACGGCACGCAAAAAACCAAACAACAAGCCAAACAGCCTGTCCATAAAGCTCAAAGTACTGGTGCGGATTTTGGCAATAAGCTTATCCGTGCTGATAATCCAAATAGCATAAAAAAATGCCATAATCAGCAAAACAATCACAACGTATGACAACGTCTTGCTTTCAATATACTGATTCATCCACGGCAATAAAACCGGCGATAAATAGGCAGATATAGCAATAAATAAAACTAACCCTAAAATGGAAAGCACCTCTTTTACAAAACCGCGGATGAATGCCACGAGCATTGATAAGGCAATGCCAATTAAAATGATGACGTCCACATTATTTAACGGTTCCATAGTTTTCTCCCTCAACTAAATCTGGAAATTAAGCGCTGTACATTGCCGATTTCGTGATACGACATATTTGTAATCAGCTTTTGTTTTTTGTCTTTGTTAAATGAGTTTGGGATAATGGCGTTTGTAAATCCGAGTTTCTGTGCCTCTTTAAGCCTTAGATTCGGCTGGCTGACAGCGCGGATTTCACCCGATAAGCCAATCTCGCCGAAAACAACCATATCTGCGGGCAAAGGTTTGTTTGTCATTGATGAAATGACAGCCATTGCAACAGCCAAATCAGCTGCCGGTTCAGATATTTTTACACCGCCGGCAATATTTAAGTAAACATCGTGAGTGCTGAAATTCATACCGCAACGGGCTTCCAAAACCGCTAAAACCATCGCCAGACGATTTGAATCCCACCCTACAACGGCGCGCTTTGCCCCGCCATAACTACTGTTACCGACAAGCGCCTGAATTTCTACAAGCAATGGGCGTGACCCCTCAATTCCTGCAAAAACACAAGAACCGGAAACACATCCCTGACGTTCGGCCAAAAACAGTGCCGATGGGTTCTCAACTTCAACCAATCCGTTATCCTGCATTTCAAAAACACCGATTTCATCAGTTGCGCCATAACGGTTTTTAACGGCGCGTAAAATACGGAAATGATGTCCTCTGTCACCCTCAAAATAAAGCACTGTATCAACCATATGTTCCAAAACGCGTGGACCGGCAATAGCCCCCTGCTTGGTAACGTGTCCAACCAAAAACAGGGTAAATCCTTTTTTCTTTGCAATTTTAATAAGCTCGTATGCTGCCGCCCGAACTTGCGCAACACTACCCGGAGTCGATTCAACCTCATCAATATACATCGTTTGGATGGAATCGATAATTACCAGTGCCGGATTTTCTTTTTCCAGTGTCGCAATAATATCTTTGACACTGGTTGTGCTTGCTAATCTAACTGGAGCATCGGCAAGCCCCAGCCTTTTTGCGCGGATTCGCACTTGGTCGATAGCCTCTTCGCCGGAGATATAAAAACAGCTGTCATTTTGTAATTGGTTAGCCATACCTGCGCAAATTTGCAAAAGTAATGTCGATTTACCAATTCCGGGGTCACCTCCAACCAAAATAACGGAACCGGGAACAAGTCCGCCGCCTGAAACACGGTTAATTTCAGATAAATTCGTAACAAGACGCTTATATGTTTGGCTTTCTCCGTTTAAAGAAACAAAATCAATCTGATTGCCTTTTTTCTTAGCTGAAATATTTGAAAATTCGTCTGTCGGCTTTTTTTCTTCAACAATAGTATTCCACTCGCCGCAGGCATCACACTTTCCCTGCCATTTGGGGTAAACAGCACCGCAGGCTTGGCAGACATAATCTGTTGCTGATTTTTTTGCCATCTTTATTTCTCCACCTTAATTGGACCTTTTGAAGACCCTCTGATAAATTGGCGAACGTATGGATTATCAGTCTTATCCAGTTCTTTAACCGTGCCATACCAAATAATTTTTCCCTGATAAAGCATTGCGATTTTATCGGCAATTTTTCTCGCTGATGCCATATCGTGCGTAATAGTCAGGGTTGTTGCCCCTAAATCTTTTGCTGATTCGATAATCAAGTCGTTGATAACATCTGCCATAATCGGGTCAAGTCCGGTTGTCGGCTCATCAAAAAAGATAATCTCCGGACGGGTAACAACAGCTCTTGCCAGCCCGACACGCTTTTGCATACCGCCGGAAAGTTCAGAAGGATATAAATCAGCAATATCTTCTCCCAACCCGACCTGCCGTAAAACTTTTATGGCGACAATTTTGGCTTTTTTTCTGCTGCATCCTCGATTTTGAATCAAGTCAAACGCCACATTTTCCCAAACGGTTAAGCTGTCAAATAATGCGCCGCCCTGAAACAACATTCCCATTTTGCTATGCATACTGTCTATAACTTCAGGGTTTTCATTAACAATCTCAATATCATCAATTTTAATTGACCCGCTGTCCGGAACAAGAAGTCCTTGAATACACTTAATCAAAACCGATTTTCCTGTACCTGAACCGCCAATAACCACAAGCGATTCGCCTTTGTACAAATCAAGGTCAACCCCGTTCAGAACTTGTTTTTTTCCAAAGGCTTTATGCAGATTTCGTATTTTTATTTTAATTTTATTGTCAGACATATTTCCCTCGCTTATCTGGAAAAGAACATTTCAGTAATAAGATAGTTAAAAATAAGGATTAAAATGGAAGAAGAAACAACGGCATTTGTAGTTGCATTGCCCACACCCTGCGCTCCGCCTTTTGATTTATAACCGTTGTAACACCCCATCATTGAAATAATAAAAAGGCGGAGCGCAGGGTGTGGGC
>CAJTWX010000036.1 GCA_910580155.1 uncultured Alphaproteobacteria bacterium | reverse complement strand
ATTCTAGCGATTGGCGTATAACACAAGAACTCCATAATATAAAAGAAATAAAAGTTTCTGATAGCCTTACTTGCTACAAATCTGAAGGATGTAAAGGCAGTTATGATAGATCAACAATAAAGATTAGCTCTGATGAATTAACTAAATATGTGGGCATAGGAATGAACATAACATTTGGCAACAGAAATTGTATACAGATGGCGTGCCAAAGCTCTAATGATGTAGATGGTAACATTTTTACATACACCTCTAGCAGTAAAGAAATTGCAACTGGATTAACCTGTACTAAAAAAACTGTTAATGGTTGCAGAATAAAAGACACCTGTGGATGGGGGCTTCCAACGGTAACAGCAAATGGATATACTTGTCATTCAAATCCAGATCATCTATCAGGTATATATAAAATTACATTTAGTTGCCAAAACAATGGTGGTGGTGTGGCTTGGGTTGGCAGCAAGAGTTATTGTACGCTTGGCGGCGGAGCATCAGGCTTAAAACTTGTTCTGAATAATCCGCCTAGTGGATGTTCTGTTATCGGTTATGGTGTAAATGGTGACGGTCTATCACTCCAGTGTAGCAACAAGTACTCCAACCCAATGTCTGCCCAAGTCGGATTTTACGACAAGTCTCCTTATGTCACCCCATTTGCTATAGTAGGTGATCACGGTACATTTACTCATACATATCAAATAGATGCGCAAGGCCATACAAGCTCGTATAAATATGGAGTAGCATATGAGCTGTCTAATACTTGTTCGTATTAATATAATAAATATGATGTAAAATATCTTGCATTGGTTGACAGGTATAAAGTGATTTATATTAAGATTGTTAACTTGTTTACCTCTTAAAAAAGCCTCCCCTTATAAAAAAGGGAGGCTTATTATATTTCGAAAACAACCGTCTAAGCTGGTGGTGTGCTTTTTTATTTGGAATGACTACAATGTTTTTTTATATTTTCTAAGTTTTAATAATCTGTTTTATATCTCAAAATGCAAGAAGGAGGCTTTGGCCTCCTTCTTTTCCGCAATTAAATTTGTTTACTGCGGAACACATATTTTCGTATGTGAGAGTTATAAGGGAATAGAAATGAGTACCCTCAAGCCTCCTAATTCGCTATCGGTTAACTCAATTTTTCCGCCGTGAGAAGTAATGATATCACGGGCAATAGAAAGCCCTAAGCCAACACCGCCGGTTTCTTTATTGCGCGACTCGTCCAGCCGGTAAAAAGCTTTAAATACTTCCTCTCGTTTCTCGGGCGGAATCCCCGGCCCGTCATCATCAACCGTTATCTCCAGCTTGTTATTATTGCTTTCCAGTGCAACAGCGACGGTATTACCATAATTAAAAGCGTTGGAGATAATGTTTGTAACTGCACGTTTAAGAGCTTGTTCGCGCCCTTGAATAGCACTGACTTGGTCATTGGTAGAATAGCGAATCATTGCTTTGGTGTTACGAAATTTGTTAATAATGCTTAAAATCAGCTCATTCATATCCACAAAAGTATTTTTCTCTCCGCCTTCGCCGGAAACAAAAGCCAGATAGCCATCCAACATTTTTTCCATCTCGCCGATATCTTCAACAAATTCTTTGTTATCAGGAGTCTCGGGCAACATTGCCAGTTGCAGACGCATACGTGTTAGCGGTGTACGCAGGTCGTGCGATACGCCGGCGAGCATTTGTGTTCGTTCAGAAATTTGTTTTTGAATACGTTCTTTCATCTTAATAAATGCAATACCTGCTTTTCTGACTTCTGAAGAGCCATAAGGCTTAAACGGTGTGTTGATGCCTTTACCGAAATCTTCCGCAACCTGCGCCAATGTGGCAATTGAACGGACTTGAATGCGCAAAAACAATGTTGCTACCAAAAAAAGCAGTAGCGAGGTGCCGATCATCCACGCAACAAAACCGAAAATTGAGGTGCTGAAAATCTTTTTCGTTAAGGTTATAAAACGGTACAACCCCATTGGTGTTTCCACCAAAACAACCACATCATCACGACCATTCATCAAATATACATTAGTTATAGCCTGCGGAAATTTCTTATGCAGCGACTCTTCCAAAAATCCAGTTACAATTTTATATTCTGCTCCGTAATGTGTGTCGGTTTTTACAGCTAATTGTTTATCACCGGTTATCAGCTCAAATTTCATATTGTACTCATTTTCATACAAAGCTTGAATTTCGGGCAATAAAGACGGATTTTTACTGGTCATTTCTATTGCGACGGCGATATTATTGGAGAGATTATCTGACAGTCTTTTGCCAACCTTTTCCCAATTACCATTAAAAAAGGCATAAACCGACACAACCTGAACCATAATCAATGGAACAAAAATCAATAACATTGTACGGAAAAACAAGGTATTCGGCAGCAGCTTAAGCTTTAAGTACTGCAAAAATTTTTCCGTTTTTTCTGGGAATTTAATATGCATTTTACTCTCCTTTATTCAGAAATTAACATATACCCTTTACCGCGCACTGTTTGCAGATAACGCGGATTTTTGGTATCTGTTTCAATTTTTTTGCGCAATCGGGTAATTTGAACATCAACCGTGCGCAAATTTTCGCCAACACCAAGAATATCCGCAAGTTCTTCTCGTGTATGTACATCGCCGGCTTTACGCCCGAATAAGGTCAGTAAAGTACGCTCTACCGGCGTTATATGAATAATGTTTCCATCAATATCTCGCAATTCGCCTTTGTCCAAATCATATGTGATACCATTAAACAACAATTTGGACGACTGTTCCTTTGCCTGAACAGTCCGCCGCAGAATATTATTGATACGCAAAACAAGCTCTTTGGGTTCAAAGGGTTTCGGCACATAGTCATCTGCTCCGGTTTCCAGACCGTTAATCCGGTCTTGCGCTTCTCCCATTGCCGTCAGCAATATAACCGGCGTTGTATTGTTTGCCGCTCTTAATTGGCGCAAAAACTCTGTTCCGGTCACTTTAGGCATCATAATATCAACAATTAGGATATCAAATTTATAAACAACCAACAGGGCTTCAGCATCAGCGGCATCTTTTGCTGCTGAAACAAGAAAACCCTGTTCTCTTAAATATCGTTGAAGGAGGCTCCTTAAACGCGTATCGTCATCAACGACCAAAATATGCTTTTGCGCCTCTTGCATTATGAGAAACCTTTATTTTTTTGCTTTTTCAGCAGATTTCTTTGTTGTTTGCTGTTGATTTTCTGCTCTGATATAATCTAATGTTTTTGCAAAATATTGATATCCGGTAATAAATGTCAAAACGCCGGCAACCCAAAGCAAAACCTCGCCTAACGTTCCCCAAAACAGCCAGCCTTTAAAGAAGATCATTGCCAATGCCGTCATCTGAAAACCTGTTTTCCATTTTGCCAAACGCGTTACCGGCAGCCCGACATTAACCTCACGCAAAAATTCGCGTAAACCGGAAACTAATAATTCACGGCATAAAATCACGAAAACCGGAATATATGATATCGGGTGAAGCATATTTGGTTTTGCCAGAAAAACGACTAAGGCTGCTGCCACCAAAAGCTTATCTGCAATGGGGTCAAGCAAGCGCCCAAACGCGGAAACCTCACCGCGGGCACGTGCCAGTTTACCATCGTAATAGTCTGTGATAGAGGCTGATATAAACAGAATACCGGCAAAATAGGTATAAAAACGACAATCAAAGTAAACCGACAAAAAGACGAGCGGAATAACCGCAATTCTTGAAATAGTCAACATGTTCGGCAGATTATACACGACACTTTCCTTTCTAATAACCTGAGTACAATTTATTTTTGATTATAATTCGTTTTTTTATTTATGGAAGTAATTATAAATGTTTTCAGCCGTTTTTTTATTGATTCCGGAAACTTTAGCAATGTCTTCAACCGACGCATCTTTTATTATTTCCACTGAGCCAAAATGATTCAGTAAATCACGCTTGCGCTTTGCGCCGATACCTTCAATATCATCAAGTCCAGATTTACTCATTGATTTACCACGTTTTTTACGGTGTGTGCCAATAGCAAAGCGGTGTGCTTCATCGCGAAGGTTTTGCAAATAAAACGCTATTGCCGAGCGATATGGCAATGCAAAGCTCTCTTTGCCGATTTGATGATAAAACTCTTTTCCAGCATTGCGGTCAACACCTTTGGAAATGGCAATAATGCTGATTCCGCCCAAGTCATAATCCTTTAGGCTTTCGTGCACAGCGTGAAGTTGCCCCAGCCCGCCATCAAGCAAAATCACATCAGGCTTATTTTCCGGCGTCATACGGTCAAAACGGCGTTTAAGCACCTCTTTCATCATTGCAAAGTCGTCGTTGGTAATTTTGGGGTTCTTGATATTAAATGTCCGATACGATTTTTTATCAAATCCTTCTGGTGTAGCAACCACCATTGCGCCGACGGCGTATGTTCCCTGATTATGGGAGTTATCATAAATCTCGATGCGCTCCGGTAATCGCTGCAGGTCAAAACAGGTTTTCATTTCTTTCAAATTAGAAAGAATACTTTTATTTTCAGCCAATCGCCGCTCAATGGCCGCCAGAGCGTTTTTCTTGGCATTTTCAATCAGTTTAAATTTGTTTCCTTTGGAAAAAGTGTCAATTTTTACAGCCAGCGCGTCTTCCAAAAAATCTTTATTTTCCAACTGTTCAGACACATATATTTCTTTAGGGGTAAGATGGCTGGTATAAAACGTACTTATAAAGGCTTCCAGAACTTCTGCTGCTGTTGCTTCTTCGGTTTTTCTAATAAAATATGGCGCATTGCCACAATTTTGCCCGCCGCGGATAAAAAAGATTTCAATACAATACCAGTCGTCTTTTTGTGCTATGGCTATAATATCAACGGATTTTAAACCGCCATATTCCAGATTGGCGTGATTTTGGATGCCGGTCAGAGCTTTGATGCGCTCTCTAAAAATAATCGCCTGTTCAAAATTTTGCTCTTCACTTGCTTTTTGCATTTTTTGCGACAATTCTTCCTGTATAGAAACATTTTTACCCTCCAGAAATGCTACAACCTCTTTTACAAGCTGTTGATACTCTTCTTGGCTGATTTTACCGACACAGGGAGCCGTGCACCGTTTTATCTGATATAAAAGACACGGGCGTTCGCGGTTATGAAAAACATTGTCGCGACAACTGCGAAGCATAAAAATTTTTTGAATAATATCCATCACATTATTAACATCTGTAGCACTGGCATATGGCCCGAAATATTTACAGCTGCTGCCGCGGTTTCCTCTGAATTTGCGCAAAGCCGGATAGTCATCCCGCAGATTGAGCATCAGGTGGGGGTAGGATTTATCATCTTTAAGTAAGATATTATATTTAGGATGAAGTTTTTTTATCAGCTCATTTTCAACCACCAAAGCACGGTTTTCATTTTCAACAATAATAAATTCCATCTTACGGACTTCGGCAACCATTCTTTGCAGACGGATAGTCAATTTCTCTATACGTGTATAAGCAACAATGCGTTTTTTTATATTTTTTGCTTTGCCGACATATAAGACTTCGCCGTTTTCATTAAGCATACGGTAAACCCCCGGAGCTTCGGGCGCAACCTTGACATTCTCACACAATATGCTTAGTCCGAGCTTAATATCAAACATTTCTAATCCATAAATTCCCAAGCTTTGCCATTATATACGCAGTGGCGTTTTTGGTATTGCTGTTTTAAAACAAATATATCGCCTATGCCGGTATATTCATAGTATGTGTCTAACAAATAATCACTTATTTGGTGAGCGGCAATTTTTCTTCCCCGTTCTTCTTCGTAAGTATCCCAATATATTCCAGCGGAAACCAATTTGGGCTTTTGGGTTCTAATAAGTTCATTTAAATCATCACGCGGGGCAATGCCTGTTTTTTCACCTAACACATCTATCTGTCCAAGCAAAATAGCATAATATCCGGCGTCTTTGGCTTTTAAGTTGTAAACTGAATAATAGCCGTTAATGGCGTAATCGCACGGCGTCAGGGTCTGAAACGCATATTCGTGCCCGTGCATAAGGTCACGTTTGCCGATTTCTCTTTTATATGTCATCTGATAATTATAAAACAGCATAAACAACAAATAAATCACGCCGATAAGGCTTGCCGGCCGTTTTAACGGTAGAAATTTTCCGATAAACATCACGCTCAAAACAATTCCGGTAAACAGCCAGAAAATTACATAATGCAAAAAGGCCGAAAAATAAAACATCCGTAAAAAAGTTTCTTCAATAAACATCAGGCTGAAGATAACTTCAATGTAATTTCCACGGTATAAAAAATAAATAGCAGCCATACCGCCTATAGGAATGAAGATATAAAAGTCGATATATTCAAACGGCGGAAAAATAATGCGATGTTTGCCGAAAATATCAGGAATATGCATATTAAACAAAAAGTTTGACCGCCAATATATATCCAGCGCGTCATTAGAATATAAATAACCTGCAAAGAGTGTCAGCAAACACACCGGCAAAATAAGGGCAAACAGACAATTCTTTATTTTTATCTGTCTGGTGCAAAGCCAATACATTACCGCTCCGGCAGGAACTAACATATTAAGCAGCACTTTCTGTGTAAACATAAAGCTTAAAAAGAAACATAAAAAGCTTATAACCAGCGAACGCAGAGAATTTTCTTTAATATGTAAAAGCAGATAATACAATCCGATAAAGAAAAACAGATACATAAATGTATCCGGCCGGTAGTCGGTTGACCATAACAGTGAATATGCCGATATTGTAATTGCCGCCGTAAACAACGCGGCAAAATATCCCGTACCGTTTAAGCAGATAATTTTTCCCAGATAATAGGCAATAAGACACAGTGTCATAACACCAATAATATTAAACACCTCAAAAATATGGATATCATCAATTAAATCAGCCACCAGAGGCGCAGATAAATACCAAGTCAGCGGGTTATGGTGTTGAAAAAAATCTTTATAAGGAATATACCCCTGCCAGATAAGCCAAGACGTGTGCAGATGTTCCACATTATCGCCGTTAGCCTTGAGTGTTATCCCGTAAATGTAGACACCGCTTAGCACCATTGCGGCCATAAACATCCATAAAAAAAGCTTCAAATTTTTAATTTGCATATTCCCATTCCTTTGTCAGAGTATTAAAATGGCAATTTCTTCCCTGATATTCATATCTTAAAATATAAAAATCGGGAAACGGGGTTGGCAAATAATATTGCTCAAGAACCTCCGGTGCAACCGCTTGTACAAATATATTTTGCCCGCGGTGTTGATAATAACTGTTCCAATACGGACCGCCATAGATAAATTTCGGTTTATATCTTATAACCAATTCAGTCAGGTTGGGTATCGGTTTTATGCCTAACTCAGCACCGACAATATCAATATGCCCGAGCATTGACCAATAATAATGTATATCTTTAGATCTGATAGCCTGATTGCCGAAATAGCTGCTTAATATATAATCACAAGGCGTGACATTTTGGGAAATGTATGTTGCGAATGTTCGGTCTTGCCCGCGGGCAGATACATAAGAGGGCACGGATATAACTGCATAATAAACACAGCCGCAAAGAAAGATATATATGACAGGATAGCATTTTTGCATTATTTTTTCAAATAACACGCTGTTTAAACACGCTATATATATCATTAAAGGCAGCATATAATATGGTGAAATTGCAAAATAAAAACAACGTAACGGCAGCTCAATCGCAAACAATACCGCAATAATTTTGAAATATTTATTTGCGGATTTAAAAAAGTATATGAGACTTATTGTTGCTAATATTGCAGATGGGATTAAACACCGGTAATCTATAACATCTATTTTCCTATCGCCGTAAAAATCCTGCATTCGGATATTAAAGGGATAATTTGACTGCCAATAAACTCCTAATGTATCGTGTGAATACAAAAAAGCTGCAAATAACAAAACACCGCACAAAGGCAATAACAGAGCATACCCGATATCTGATAAAGGCGCTTTTTGCTTATAAAAAATTATAACGCTTAGAATTCCCAATACGGCATAAATCATTAAAATCTTTTGTGTAAACAAAAATGCTGCAAAGAATGCTGTAAATGCCACACACAAAGAGAAAATCCCCGATTTTTCCCAATAGTAAAACAGATAATAAAGCCCGACAGAATAAAATAAAGCCATAAAAGTATCGGGATTGAAGTTAAAACAATAAATATAAAAATATGGCGGACATAACACCAACAGGCTCAATAATGCCGAAAATTTTGATGCGGCAAAAAAACGGACAGATATTCTATATACAACATAAAAAGTCAAGATACCGACTATAATCCCAACGGCGTGCGCCATATCCAATAATGCGAGCGCATTGCTCCCAAAACCTATAAACGGTGCAAACATATACCATAATAGTGGATTATGGTGCTGAAAAAAATCCCGATACGGAATTTTACCCTGTGCGACCAGCCAGGTTGAATGAATATGTTCGACATTATCGCCATTACCGGTTTCCGTAAAAAAGACAGTCCATCCGGCAAAGTAAAACGCATACGCCAATAACAACCATATTATTGTTTCAGCGATATATTTTAATAATATTGTTTTGCTATTTTTTTCAACTTTCGTCATTTGCGCTCTCTTAAACATATTTCCATAAAGAGATTACTGGTTAAAAAATAAAAAGTCTACAAAATCAAAGTTTTTTATCCGCACAATAACAAAATGAAGCTATCGGGCATTTTGAACAATCCGGACGCTGAGCCTTACAGATGTAGCGTCCGAATAAAACAAGCCAATGGTTAGCGTTGATGATATATTCATCTGGTAAAACTTTTAATAAATCCTGCTCAACCGCAAGAGGCGTTTTGCCCTGACTGAAATCAAGACGGTGAGAAATCCGCAAAACGTGCGTATCAACAGCAAGTGTCGGTTTTTTAAACCAAACATTTAACACTACATTTGCCGTTTTGCGTCCCACGCCGGCCAGTTTCTCTAAATCTTCCCGCTTTTCAGGAACAATTCCGTCATATTTCTCAACCAAATCGCGGCTTAACGACATAATATTTTTAGCTTTATTATTAAATAACCCGATTGTGCGAATATAAGAAATCAGTTTTTCCTCACCCAGCTCCAGCATTTTTTGTGGCGAATCGGCAATCTTAAAAAGCTCTCGGGTTGCTTTGTTTACCCCTTTGTCGGTTGTTTGGGCAGAAAGAACTACAGCCACAAGCAGAGTGTACGCATTATGAAAATTAAGTTCGCATTGCGGATTAGGATTTTCTTTAGCGAAAACCTCCATAATTTTCAATATTTCATTTTGGCTGCGCATTTGATTCTCCTTTAAGCTTTAACCCCGCCGGCTCCTGCGGCTTTAGGAGCGTCTGTATCCAGCGGCCAGCGCGGACGCGGCTTAAAATCAAGCGGGCTTGTATAACCTTTGCGAAAACGTTCCAATCCTGCCCAGGCAATCATAACGCCGTTGTCGGTGCAAAAGCGGATGGGCGGAGCCGCAAAAACAAGCTCGTTCTTTTGAGCCAGAGATTGCAGTTTTTCCCGCAGATATGTATTAGACGCAACACCGCCGGAAACAACCAGATGACGACCTTCAGGATATTGCTGTTTAAAATAGGCAATAGCTTTGCCAAGCTTGCGGCAAAGACAGTCTGTTGCCGTATATTGAAAACAGGCACAAATATCTGCCACATCGTGTGCCGGAATATCCGCGTGAGCAATATCTCCGTCCGGTGAATAGGTTTCCACAATTTTACGTACAGCTGTTTTAAGACCGGAAAAAGACAAATTGCAATCAGAAGAGCCAATAAGCGGACGCGGCAGAGAAAAACGTGTTTCGTTGCCGGCTGCCGCCATTTTTTCCACAGCCGGACCGCCCGGATATCCGAGTCCCAGCATTTTTGCAACTTTATCGTATGCTTCGCCGGCTGCATCATCAATGGTTGTCCCCAAACGTTCGTACTTATCAACATCTTTTACAACCAAAATCTGGCAATGTCCGCCGGAAACAAGCAACAGCAAATACGGAAATTCCACATCGTTGGTAATGCGGGCGGCAAGGGCGTGCCCTTCCAGATGGTTTACAGCTACAAACGGCTTGTTTAACGCTATGGACAAAGCTTTTGCCGTCATCACACCGACAATAACGCCGCCAATAAGTCCCGGTCCGGAAGCTGCGGCAATGGCATCAATATCCTGTAATCTGACGTTTGCCCGTGAACAACACTGTTCTAAAATATTGTCAATATGTTCCAGATGCGAACGGGCGGCGATTTCGGGAACAACTCCGCCAAATGCTTTATGTTCTTCCTGCGAAAGCAGCGCTTCGCCTAATATTTCCTTTTTATCGTTTACAATCGCTGCTGCAGTTTCATCACAGCTGCTTTCTATCCCTAAAACTATCATATTCATTTCCAATAAAGATTGAAGTTTATTTTTTTATTTTATAAACTATATTTTATAGAATGCAAACAACTATTACATAAGGAGCTTTAAAAATGTCAGAAAAAGCAGCGCAGCCGGAATCAAAAAAAGGCTTTTCCAAGGCTTTGAAATGGAGCGCGGCAATCTTGGGAATTGCCATTTTAGAGTGTGCAGGCATTGTTGCAGCCGTCAAAATTACTGAATCGCGGAATATGGATACGGCAAATCAATTTCAATCTGTTTTACAACAACTGCAAAAACAGGATTCGCAAATCAGCAATCTGGAAAATCTACCATCTGCCATTTCAACTAATGCCGAAAAAATTGCGGCAAATGCCGGAATGGTTAATCTGTTGGCAGAAGGGCTGAGCGCCTTAAAAGACGAAGTCGGCAACAAAAAGCTGGAAGTGCTTAATATGCAGATGTCCAAACTCAGCCACCGAATGGAAACCGTTGAAGAAAGCAAAAGTCAGGAAGCGTTGGTTTTAAGCCTTGCGCTGATGATTAAAGAAAATGTACTTTATAACCGCAGCTATGCACAGGAGGCTGATATTTTAGCCGAGATTGCCCGCGGGCAAACGGAAATCGAGGCTTATGTCCAAGATATCACCGCTCTAAAAGGGATAACAATATTAAATGACCGCCAGTTGATTGAACAATACAGAAAAGTAGCGGAAAATCTGGATTTTGCCGTACCCACAGAAGAAAATGCTACCGAAGAAAAAGAGAATCGCAGTGCAGTTGCCAAAAGTATTGAAATGATTAAAGACACCGTTGCCGGAATAAACTTTGACAAAGTCGTCGTGTTGAAGAAAGAAAAGAAAACCAACGAACAGCAACTTTTAATCAATACTTTAACAGAACTTGTGGAAACACATAATTTTAATGATGCACAGGAATTTATTGACCAAAACCGTGCGGCCTTCCACGAGGAATTAAACCCTGAATTTGCGGCGTGGGCTGAAAAAATCAAGCAAAAAGTAATGTTTGATAAAGCCATCTCGCAAATTATTGCCGCAGAATTGTCTGCCATTCGCCAAGATTTTGCCGCGAAAGTTGTACCTCAAACTCCGTCAGAGGACTAACCGGATGATTAAATATCTTTTTAAGCTGGCTTGTGTTTTTGCTCTGGCAGCGTTGCTTTTCAGGATTACCGCTCCAAACAGCAAAGCGGTTATTCAAATTTCCAGCAACATTTACGCTTTTTCAGTTTATGAAATTCTGATTTTTATATTTGCTTTTTTGGCAATGACAGAACTCTTTTTACAAGGTATAAAAGCCGTAAACCATCTGCTTAAGAACGATGTTTTGATTTCTAATCATTCCTTTGCCGGAGATAATGAGAATATTGAGCTTATCCAAAACGGCAACAGCAACAAAATTGTTTTGAGCCGCAATCAGTTTGATGAAGCCGCCATTTTGATTGTCAAGACAATGAGCGCCATCACGGCCGGATTGATGGAAGATGCCCGCCGCCATCTGGGATGTTTAAAAGAGATTATTGGCGAAGATGCAATTATTGATGTTTTGATGCTCAAAATTTATAAAGGCGAAAAAAACTTTGATAAGATGGAACAGCTTTCCCAAAAACTAATGGAAAATGAGGATATTCAACTGGTTGGAATGAAAGCCGCACTTGAAGCACAGATGCAAAAGAAAGAATTTACCGAAGCATTAAAAACTGTTAACCAAGCTTTTGAAGTCCGGCAAGACTTGTATTGGGTTATCGGAAGCGCTTTTTTACTGCGGGCGCAAAATAACGACTGGCTCGGAGCTTTAGAAGTTTTGGAAGCCGGCATAGAAAAGGAAATAACCCCGCCGCAAAAGGCTTGCCGCCTTAAAGCTGTCGCTTTATATGAGCTGGCTAAGCAGGCAAAGGCGGATAAAGATAAAACCAAATACTTTAAATTTATCACCCAAGCCTTAAATGAGAATAACAAACTTATTCCTGCGGCATTAGAGCTGGCTGATTATTATATCAAAAACGATAAACAAACCCGCAAGGCTGAAAATGTGCTTTACCGGATGTGGGTAGAAAATCCGTCATACGAAGTGGCTGAAGCATATCTGAATTTATTTTCTAAAGACGGCAAGGCTGAGAAAATACAACGTATGGAAAAACTGGCATTGGCAAATAATAAACGTCCGTCTTTGAATAATCTTATTTTGGCTGAGCTGTATATTAAAGCTAAAAAATATGCCAAAGCAAAAACAGAATGTAAAATTTTCTTATTAAAGAATCCGGCAACACAAAAAATTGCCGATATGTATAAGCAAATGGATAACAAGCCGCATAAAAACGGAGCGGTTAAACCCAATAATTTATTCAACACCATAAAAAAACGTCTCAATGAAATAGGAAAGAACGAGAGTTTGGAGGATTTTCCCAAGGATTTTCAATGGGTTTGCGCAAACTGCGGTCACGTTGAAGACGTATGGACACCAATATGCCCTGACTGCGGCGAAATCGGACGCAGCTATTGGCATCTTTATGTTGATAACGATACAACAGCAGTTGAGGAAATCTGAAAATAAGCTAACGTTCTTCTATTAAACTTATTATAGGAGAGCTGTAATGAACTGTGAAGACTTAAAAACAGAATGGACCAAAAAATACAATGTCGTTTCCGAACAACTGGAGAAACTGAAACAAATTCCTGCTGCAGCAACGGCTTTCAATGCAAATATAGACGCGATTTTAAAAATCAGCGGCGAAACTCTGAAAAAATTGATAATTGACAACAATATCCCTGTATCAGATTTAAAAGACATTCAACTTTCTTGTTTTAAAAAGCCAGCAGATGTGTTAATCGGCATTGTTAAGTGCTTCAGCCGCGGTATTGCTGAAGAATGGGTGACCGAAGATATCAATATTTATAACTGGATGGAGCAAAACCTTGGTTATGACCGTCTGCAAATGGGCGGACAAGGTGGCATTATTGCTAATGCTCTTGCTCTTCTGGGCGTAAATAAAGTTATAGCCCACACAAACTCACACCCGCGTCTTCAAGCTGAGCAGTTTTTAGACCTGCCGAACTTATATGGTATAGATAATAATGGTGAACCGCAAAAAGCTGCTGAAATTTCCCGAGAGCAAGATATTCCGCTCATCCACTGGATTATTGAGTTTGACAGGGGCGATTCATTTACATTAGACGGCGAAACTTTTACCTGTCCAAAATCTAACCGGTTTATCGCAACGTATGACCCGCTGAATATGAAACTGGTGATGAACGACGGGTTTGTATCTTATATGAATAACAACAAGGTAGATTATTTGCTGATGTCCGGTTTTCATCCGTTGTTATCCCATTTGGGTGGATTGCAGCTGATTGAAAATGCTGTTCCGGTAATCGAAAAGTGGAAAAAAGCAAATCCCGAATTGATTCTCCACTTGGAAGTGGCTTCTACGCAAGATAAAGCTGTTCGTAAAGCTATTATTGAAAAAATCGCTCCTCTTGCCGATTCGATTGGACTGAATGAAAGAGAAACTATTGACTTACTTGAAATTACCGGTCAGGAAGAACTCGCCAGACAAACCGAACAGGAAACCAACAGCTGCAACTTGTTTAAGGCAATTATGTTCCTGATGAAAAGACTCAAAGTTAAACGGATTCAGCTGCATATGTTTGGATTATATTTAACAATTCAGGATTCCCGTTTTCCTTATACGGCAGAACAAAATCTTAAAGGAATGATGACCGCCGCTGTTGTTTCCTCAAGCAAGGCAATGCACGGTGAAATTGTTAAATATAAAGATGTTTCCCGCACATTGGGCAGACCTGTATCAAGTCAGGGAATTGTTGAATTGTTATCATTTGCCTCAATGTTAAACAAACCGGAACTTTTAATAAATGGTTTATGCGAAGTCGACGGATATCAGATTAGTGCGGTTCCGACAATTTTGATTGACCGCCCCAAAACACTTGTAGGTATGGGTGATACTATTTCTTCAGTGTCGTTAGTAGCAGGCCGATAACAACTGTTAAGCTAAAAAAAGCGCTTTGTAATTTTGTACAAAGCGCTTTTTGTTTATTATACCTATATTTAGCTTGTTTTAGATAATTATGTGTAACACAAAACAACAACCTTGATATTTTCTCGTTTAAACAATGCTCATCTATTCATTGTTTCAAATATTCTCCATCTTAATCTTTAGAAGTTAACATTGGTTGCTTATGTTTTTGCTCTAAGTATAATGATGCTGTTGAGTATACAATTTTAATCTTCACCTGCTATTATTAAATTCCTCCGTTACACATTATACAACATCTATTCCACGAATCGACATCACAAGCTCCCAAACATTCTTTGTTATTCGTCGAACAAGAATTTATCGTCGGACCGCATCGTAATCCCATATCGTTATATTCAGCCTGGCATCCCATTGATGTACCGTATTGGTGAAATGCACTGCAACTCGTTCCATCGTAATAACCACTATCAGCACATTTTGAACCAGACGGATTATTACTTATACATCTCGGGCAGCATCTTTCGCCTCCCCAAGGGGCATTTTGCCAGACTTCAGTTTGGTCAAGGGTACATCCTGCGTTAGCAATTTCCTGACAACCAAAGTATTTAGAGCAAGTCATCAACACTGCATTGTAGCATCCTTTAGCATCTTTAAAGATATCATACCAAGTTGGATTTGCTTTATAACGACTATCGTTATTTTTAACCTCTTCGACGCTGTAGTAATCACACGACCGTGTACACTTACCGCATCTGTTGGCAGCGGAGGATGTGTATGTTGGGCATTCTGTAGTGGAGCCGTAGTTTCTTGTATTTGTAATGGTGCTGCTGGTTTGTGTTAAGGAGTATCCGGCATCGCAGGAAGTTTTGCCGAGAGTATAACCTTGCGGGCAAGTTTCGTT
>CAJTWX010000035.1 GCA_910580155.1 uncultured Alphaproteobacteria bacterium | reverse complement strand
GAAGATTCTAAAACGATGGGAAACGGCGAGAATTGGATTGGCAGTATCAGCTATACTGCGACTTTTAATGCCGGACGTGTTTTTGACTTTTATGTATCTGAAATGCCAAAGAAAGGCTGGGTTGAAATTGCCGTTGTCAGAGCGAAAATCTCACAAATGACATACGTTAAGGATGGCAGAGCCGTTCAGATTTTGATACAGATGGAGGGGGACGACTCCGCTTTTGTTACAATTACGGCGGTCCCGAATCAGGCAACAGTCAAGCTGCTTCCGAATTAAGGACAAGGACTCGATATGAATTTTGACTTTTTCACTTTGGGCGGGGCTGTTTTTTGGGAGGATGTCTTCTTTTACCAAAGATGGAGAATCCAGCGGCATTGTTTAACCAACACATACAGACTCCTTGATTCTTGGGACATTCGCCGTGCAAGCGGCTCATTTGAAATATGCCAAGCAGCATTTATCAGATATATTAACAGCTATGAAATTCTGAAACAGCAAGGGAAAATGATTATTCTGCTGCACGGTTTTGCAGACAGCAAAAATATTTTTAAGAAGTTGTGGCGAAAGTTCATTTTGACCGACTCGACGGTTGCTGCGCTTAATTATCCATCATTGTTTCGAAACTCAGACGAATCGGCACAGCAATTATTATTTTTTCTAAATCATATTGACAACATAACCGAAGTTTCTTTTGTAACCAAAGGAATGGGAAATTTAGTTTTACAAAAAGCGTTGAACGCACCTGATGCACAGCAAGAGTATGCGAATAGAATCCGAATCGGCAATATTGTTGAAATCAATCCGGTTATCTGCGGCGATACAATTTGTGATTTTTTGGCACAATTTAAGTTTTTTAAATATTTTAACAAAACATCACTGGCTGATATGACTGAAAAGAATATAAAACGACAACCGAATCTGCCACCGAATCTGAATTATCTGAAAATATTTTCAGTATCAAAACTTTCGCATTTTTTTGCATCTGTCTTAAAGTTCTATAATTTTCCGGTAAGCGAATCGGGTTTTCATCATAAAAATGCCATTTTCATCAAAGGTAATACGTTTTTTACTTTAGAAAATGAAGAGATTCTCAATAAAACCTTTAATTTTATAAAAAATGGAAAAATTTAACGATATTGTAATATTTTTTTTAGTTTTTTTATGTTATAATAAGTTAGTTGAAGAACTTTATCCGAGGCGCAAATGAAATCGGTATTAGGTATGATTGTGGTATTTATTGGGCTGTATATCGTTATATATTTCGATATCTTCGGTTTCTTTGCGCAAAAATGGTTTTTGATTGTTTCAATAAGTGCGGCTGCTATTATGCTAGGAATTGCCGCGGCCGTGTTTGGACTTCCATTTAAACGAAAGAGAGGTGGGAAAGATGAAAAAAATATCCACCTTGACTAATATTGTCCTGCTTTCATTTATTGCATTGCTTTTATGTTGCGGCTATGCGGTTGCTGATGACCCCTGCCCTACTCTTGGAGAATTCAGAGCTGAAGGCATCGGAGATAATTTCATTTTAAAAGGCGCGTATAAACTCATTGCGGATGCCTGCACAAATGTTGCCAATTTCTCTTGGGGGACATTTGCCAAACCGTTACAAGCTGTTGTTGTTTTGGGGGCAGCTATTTACATTGCCGTGTATACATTAAAAAATATCGGTTCATTTTCGCAGCAGGACACTTCTGCTTATTTATCCAATGAAAAAACCGGCGTCATTCCTCTTGCCGTTAAAATGGCGGCGATTGTCTGGCTTTTGGGGCATCAGGAATTTTTGTATAAATACCTTATAGGGATGGCAATTACAACGGGTATGGAAATCGGCTCGCTGATTAACTCAAATACCATTCAGCACAGCTTTAATGCGACCGGCGACTTAGGCAGCTTGTTTGCTTTAGTCATTAAAGAGATTATCAGATTTAACGATTCTATTTATAAAATTGTGGCAACAGGGCAGCTTTTATTGTGTTGGGGGTGTTCACCTGACGGCTTTTTAAATTATTACTGGATTATTTTAATAATGGGCGGAGCTTTATATGTTTACGGCTGGCTTTTGATTATCGGGATTTCTTTTTATATGCTTGACGTTTTATTCCGTTTGGGTGTCGGCTGTATTGTTTTGCCATTTGCCATAGCCTGCGGCTTATCAAAACTTACCTCGACTTATACAGAAAAAACCTGGAACTTATTTATGAATGTTTGTTTCAATTTTATTATGCTGGGAATCGTTATTGAGTTTACAAGTAAAATGATTGAGGAGTGTATCGGGCTGGATATTCCGGAAGATAAGGTATTTAATGAAGCTGATATTAAACAGATTTCAGAAAATGTCGGTTTTAAAGCCTTTGTTATTACTTCTTTATGTTGTATGATTACTTATCAACTGTTTAATCAAATCGGACAGATAGTAGAAAAAATTTCAGGTGCGTCGTCTGTGGGCAAAGTTGGCGCGGAAACAGGGGCTAAAGTTTCTCAAGCTGCTTTGCACGCGGCGAAAAAGCCTTTACAGGAAGCTGGAGCCTTGGCTGGTGCGGGCGCTCAGGAAATCGGCTCGCGCGCCAACAATAAATATCAGGATATAAAAGGAAATATTCAGCGCTCCATAAGAGCTACGGCACCGTACCAATTTGTTGCAAACAGTCGGGCTGCGAGAGCTTATCGCAATGTCAGACGTTTTTTACGTCTGGATGAAAGATAAAAGGGAGGCAGCATATGGCTAAATTATGGAACATATTTAAACAACTAAAAACGAACATTAAGTCGTTTGCCGTGCTTATGCTTGTTTTGCCGCTTTGCGCTTGTGAAGATATCTGCCCGACAATTCAAGATTATCTTAATGAGGGTATCGGTTCTAATGATGATGGAAGCGACTGCTTGCTGTGCCCTATTTTTGATGTTCTTATACAGATTTCAAAAGAAACAGCTACCAAAGCCTGGGATGTTTTAGCCTCTGCTCTTATTCCGGTTATCGGCATTGTTACTGTTATTTATGTTGCCATATATACTCTAAAACTTGTCGGCTCTTTTGGAAAACAAACTGCGACCGACTATGTGGCCGGAGATAAAAAAGGACTTACTTTGTTAATGTTTAAAGCGGCGGTAATAATTTTTCTGCTTTCCGGTGCCTCCGGACACGGCATAAGTATTGTTGGCGGCATTTTGGGTGATGTTTTGGGAATTGGCAACGGCACTAACAAAAACTTTTTGATTAACCAAATCATTTCGCCGCTTTTAAAAAGCGGATTGGAAATCGGACAGGCTCTTGCCGTAAAATCCGGCAACGGATTGTCTTTCGATTTTTATTCTGACAGTATTCTCGGTACATTGGGTGATATGTTCAGGTCACCTTGGGGTGTTGTTTTTGAAATGATTAAACGGGCTATTTATGGATTTAATGCAATTACATACGAGCCTATTGCTATTGGTCAGGCGATGATGTGCAATGCCTTAGACGATATTTATAATCCTTTAAGCTGGTATTACTTAATGCTGACGTACGGCTTTATCTTATTTATTTTCGGATGGCTGCTGACTTTGGGAATCGGTTTTTATATTGTTGATATTCTCATTGATTTGATGTTTGCAGCTGTTATGCTGCCTATCGGGGTTGCCTGCGCTATTTCGGGAAAAACTGTAAAATATACGCAAAAGATATGGGGAATGTTCGTTAATATCTTTTTCTACTTCGTGATGCTGGGCATTATTCTGGGAATTACGATGAGGATTATTGACCTGTGTTTGGGACGTCAAGTTGAAGAAATTACCGACACGCCGAGTGCAATTGCTGCAACCGGTGGAGCTTTGGCAAACTTTATGACCAACTACCAGCAGCGTGTTGATTCCAATGAAATTAAAGCTTTGTCTGAAGATTTGTGGAGCAATGGAAACTTACTTTTAACCGTTATTTGCCTAAGTGTTATTACGATGTTGATTTCCCAGACAAAACAGCTTGCTTCTAAAATTTCGGGCGGAACATCACTTTCTGGCGCAGGCGCTAAAGTTTCGGCAGAAACATCAAGACACGCAATGTATGCCGGCAAAAAAATTGCAAACGAAAGTTATGGGCGCGTTATAAAACCGAGTGCGCAAAGAAAAGGAGCAGCCTTAGCGCGTATGACACGTTTGGACTATGCTTATAAATGGACTCGCAACAGCATTGCCGCTACGCGCGGTTTCTTAACCGGCGGCGGCTCGCAAGGCTACAGAGCCTGGTGGCGGCACAGATAGGAGGCGGTGATGTTGAATATGTTATTATCTAAAATATCAACTTTCAAGTATCTACGAAGCTTTTGTGTGTTTGCAACAGCGGCGCTTTTAAGTGGCTGTGACGAAGGAGCGGCCGGCGAAGACACGAATTATCAGGTACAGGCTTCCTGTTGGCAGACTAAAATCATTGCAGCTGTATTAAAATCTATCAATGTGCTTTATGAACGTTCGTCTGGCTATGTAACATATGATGCTATGTCTACGGGGGGCGCCGCTGTTATTTGCATTGCTTTTGCTATCTGGATGGCTTTTAAAATCTTAAAAATACTACCGTCATTTAAGGAAGAAAACTTAGGCGAGGTTTGGACTGAAATCGGGCAAAAACTTTTTGTTTGCGCTTTTTGTATGTTTTTGGTTTATAATCAACAAAACGTTAACTGGGCAATACAAACTTTTGTTATTCCTGTTTATAATGCCATTTTGGAATTGGGTGTCCGTGTTTTAAAAGAAGCGACGCCCAGCAGCGGACAGTCTTTAGGCGAATATGGGGCAATTACTTATGTATATAACTACTCAATGTGCGAGGTTAAGGATATGGGCAGTCTTGACCTTCAAGGAGCGGTTACGCCAATGGCAAATTGTTTGGTATGCGCTATCAGCGACAGGCTTAATTCCGGAATTAAAATCGGCCTTAGTCTGATATGCACGTTACGAATATCGGCAATCCTTGTCGGCATATTGGTAATGTTTATTTTTACGGCGGCAAAATTTTTCTTTGTTTTATTTATTGTCGACAGTCTGTTTCGTTTAAATTTTGCGGTCTTTCTCCTGCCAATTTTTATTATCGGCATTCCTTTTAACTATACGCGAAAATGGAGTAAACACTGTTTTTTGATGTTCCTTAATTCTTCGGGAGTTATGTTGTTTTTAGGATTGCTGGTTGTTATTGCGGTCAGCGCACTGGAGACTATTGTCGGGACCATCGGGGGAAGTTTTAGTGAAAAATATATTGAAGGACTCGGGCCGATGCTGCTTTCTATTTTGTTTATCTCTTTTATATTGATTAACATTCCGGGAATGGGCGTGGCGCTTGCTGATAAGCTTATCGGTGGTGGCGGCGGTGACGAATTCCAGAAAAAAGTCACAAAATTTGTTATCCAGACAGCTAAAAAAATCGGAGCCGGAGCACTTGGCGCGGTTACCTCCAATGTTTCCACAGCTATTACCAATACAATGGAAAAATATGAAGCATCACGCGAAGCTTTGGATACGATAAAAGACATACAAAGCAAAATCAGCAATAAGGCCAATTCACTTGCGGGGTATAACGATGATTAAATTGACTGATATATTCTCTTATATTTTCTGCAGTCGTAAAACAGCGCTTTACGGAATTGCCTTAGCTATGGCCTTAAGCTTTGTCTGCTGCAATGCGGCATTTGCGGTAGACAGCGAGTTTTTGGAATATTGTGTTGGGGATGTTTTTTTGAACAAATATAAAGAAGCGGAATGCTGGTCTTGCGATATTATCAAAATACTTATCAGGGCGATGATGGAGGTAACGGAAAAATTATATAAAGAAATAAAAGAATTATGCGTTATCATTCTTCAACTGGGCGGCGCTATCTGGCTCGCGCTGTACTTTATGAAATCGCTTGGTTCCTTTGCTACGCAAGATCCGGCAAAGGTTATTGACGGCGCATTGACATTTATGTTTAAATGGGCACTGATTTATGCCATTATTGCCGGCGGGATGGATGTTATTATGGAATATATTGTCAACCCGCTGCTTTCTATCGGATTTGAAGTCGGGATGGAGTTTGCGGGCGGTTCCGGTATTGAGGGGATATAGGAGTAAAACAATGAAAAAAATATTACATATATTACCTGTCATTTTAATATTAAGCTTTTTACCCAGAGAAGCCCACGCCGGTTTTTTGAGCGTTGTTACCGAATTTATTCTCGGGTTGTTTGCCCATTCGCCATTAGATGATTTGTCAAACAACATTGTTAAACTGACAAAAATGATTAACGACTCTACCGCTGAGATGATGAAATTTGGCGATATGCTTATTTGCAGCTCACTGCACGGAGCTGCTGCGGATGTGGACATATTAGGCATTGCCTCTTTTAAATTGTTTGCGCCATCTATCTTTTTTAGCGGCAGTATTCTTTATATTCTCGGCTTTTTAATTTTGGTTATGACCTCGTTTTATCTGTTTGACGCAGCATTTAACCTTGCCGTATCAATTATCTTGCTGCCTTTGGCTCTGGCTTTATGGCCTTTTGGATGGACACGCGATAAATTAAAAATAATTATTGGTTCGATTGTTTATTATGTCGGGTTGTTTATCTTTCTGCCTTTAGGGGTTTTGATGGCTAAAGAGCTGGCTTTTACCGTGGTTCGCGAAGCATTTGCAGACACTGCAGAATTCAGCTTTATGTCTGCTTACGAAAGTGACCAGTCTGATTTGATTGAAGATAATCTGGGAATATTTTGTATGCCATTTTTAAAAGTTTTGTTATGTTATGTGGTGGCTGTCCGGATTATTCCTTTGATGGCAGCGGATTTCTGCAAATATTTCTTTGGTTCGGCCATTGGCGGCTCGCCGATTATGCAGCGCTTAACGCAAATGTCACAATCTTTAATGAAACAAGGCAAAAAAGCCGGAAAATTCGGCAAAGATATTATGAAGCACCAAGCAGGAAGCTATATCGAGAATCACAGCGGTAAACATAACAATTTCCTTAGCGCCACACTAGGGCGGTTTGGCAGAAATATGGCCAGAACACGCCGATAAAACGCATAGAAAATGTCGGGAGAAAAGCAATGAGAGGACTTAAGAAAAATTTATTCAGATATTTACCGCTGATTATCGGGATGATTGCTTTGTTTTCGGCAACTGTTGCTTTTGCGGGCGTTGTTGACTGGGCTGTTGACAAGGCCGGCGAAGCTGCTGCTTTTGCACTGGGAATTGACACCAGAGACAACTGTACGCCACCGCAATCACATAACAGCTGTATGTTTTGTCCCCTCTTTAAAGTATTATATAACGCCGGAAGTTTTGTTGCGGGCAAGGCTCACGCTTTTTTTGCCGCGGATATCGGACGAGTAATCATTATCTTTTTGGCGGTGTGTCTGGCTTTAATTGTTCTTAAGAATCTGGCTTCGATGAATGCCAAAGACCCCGGAACGATTATTAATGATATTTTGAAAAAAACTTTTGTGTGCATTGCCATATTCATTATTGTTACCAAAGACTATTATAACCTGATGAACATCACTTTAGTTCCAATTATACATACAGCGATGGATTTGGTCAATATCGGCTATCCTATAGAAAATTGCACTTCCGGCGGCGGAATTTTAGGCTTTAGCTCCACAGCCGGCGCAAATGAAGCAGCCGGTTTACCGGCTGATATCGGCAAAATGATTGTTTGCACCGCGGAAAATATTGAAACAAAAATTTATCTGTTGTTTGAAAATGGCAAATGGGCTTGGTGTTTGGGGACCGGTCCGCACAGACTTTTGCATATCATTCCTCATCCAGTTTATATTATTGATGCATTATTCCTTTATTTGGGCGGCATTTTCTTTTTTGTTGCGTATCCGTGGGTATTGGCTGATGCTATCTTACAGCTCGGAATTGCGATGGCTCTACTGCCTTTTGCCGTTGCCGGTTATGCTTTCGGAGGAACAAAGTCTTATTTGCCCAAAGTCTTCGGCTGGATTTTACATTCTTTATTTGTCTTTATCTTTATGGCTATTTTAATGACTTGCATCTTGGATTATATTGCCAATTTGCTTCAAGCTTCGACAACCGTTGTTGACCCGAAGGTCTTGTTTACCGATGCCAATTCCGGTATCGCCTTTTTCGGGCCAAATATGGTTATGCTGATTTTTGTGCTTGTTATCGGGTGGTGTTATATGCCGATGACAAAAGAACTGGCTGAATCGTTTGCCGATGGCGCCGGACTTTCTGCAGCACAGCAAACAGGTGCACAAATTACCAACGCGATGGAAAAACAAACAGGAAAAATTGCCGAAAAAACCGCTGATATGGCGTGGGAAAAAGGTAAATCAATGGGAAAATCCGCGATGCATATCGCTTCCAGACACGGAGCAAATGCTTTTGTTTCAGCACTTGGTAAAAAGGATGCTAACGGCAATACAGTTTTAAATATAGGGCCGGTTAAATTTACCAAATTTAAAAATGCAGACGGTTCAACCTATTTGCAACGGGAATTTACATCGTTTACGGGAAGAAAGCACACGATGGCCTCGGACGAATTTATGACTATTAAATCCGAAACTACGGGCGGAACAGGCACACAAATCAAAAATACGGTCACATTTAAAAAAGAATTTGCCGAAAAATATTTGTTCAATGCTGATGGTTCGGTAAATGTCGGAAGCTTAAACAAACTCTTAGATTCACCTTTGGCCAAGAATCCGGCATACAAGCAAGCCATTATGGAGCAAGTGGCGGTTTTGGCGCTTAAAAAGAAAGGCAAGGATATCGGGAAATATTATAAATCCCGCAATGTAACTTTTGACCCGAACAACCCGAATAAAATTATTGTCGAACAAGTGGACAACACAGGCAAAAAAACAACATTTTCAATGGATACCAATATGGAAACCGGACAAACTGCCGTAAGCTTTGTCCGCCAGCGTGACAGAAACCGGTTTGAAAATGCAGCACATAATTTAAATGTGGCACGAAAACAGGCGTGGCGCGAGACTAAAATTAATAATGTTGTGGAAGCGCACAAAGTATTAAATGTGTTATCTCTCGGGTTAGTTAAATACTCTGTAGGCGTTGATGCCAACGGTGAAGCTTATTATACCAGAGAAAGAAAAAAATATTGGCTCTGGGGTGCCAAGAAAAAGAAAACATATACAATTGACGGCACTCAAAAAACCGTCAGGACACATTTAGGAAGCCAGACTATCAGCAACAAAAGCGTAGAAGGAACCCCTTATACGGAGGAATATGAAATCTTTTTTGACAATGGTGTTGTTTCCATTGACACGACCGGTGCGAGAGATGCCTCTACAGGTGCAATTACCGGCGAACAAACGAGATTTAAGTACTCTGCTGCTGCACAAAACGGACACGATAATATATTGGCTTATACAGACAATAATCAGATAGTATCTGGAAATGGTACAATTTCTTCCCATTTGGGCGCAACACTGGCCCACGACCCAAATACGGCAAACTCATTAAATTTGCTGTATGGAATGGATAATATTGCTGGTGTTACCAATATTGGCGGAACAAATATGTCTGATTTTGTTGTCAATAATTTCCTTGCCGAAGGAAGACGGCGGAAAACAAATAAGCTGAGAACAAATTTAGGCGGCAGTTTCTTCTAGAATAAAGAAGAAGTATTCCGCCACACAAAGAAAAGCGGATTGGCAACTATATAAAATAGACACGCCCCTGCGCAGAAACAAATAAGCCAAGCCGGAAAATATATGCACTTTTATCTCCTTGACAAAAGTTATACAATTTTGGGAATTTTTATTTTTTTTGGCTTGCATATTTTTCGGGTGCGATTATTATAAGTTAAAATTGTTTTAATTCAAAGGTAAGTGTTATGGAAGAAATCGTATTCCCGAATCAAATCAGAATTAACCGCAAATCCCGCGGCGTGTCTATGCAAGAGCTGGCAGACAGGTTAGGTATCAGTTTATCGGCTATTTCCAAAATCGAGAAAGGCTACAGACGGCTTAATCAGGAACAGCTGATATTGGTTGCTGAAATTTTGAACTGTTCTTTGCAGGATTTATATGTTAACGAGCAGAACTCCCAACACGAAGTGGTTATGGCGTGGCGCAAAGAGCAGGAACGCAGGCAGGAAATCAACAAAACAAGCGGCTTAAAAGTTTTGGGCGCGGCATTAAGATATATCCGCAACGAAAAATCCCTCACACTGATTGAGGTTGCCGAAAATGCGGATATGACTTTGTCGGTTTACCACCGTATTGAGATGGGACAACGTGAGGTTTCCGAAAAAGAATACAGAAATATTGCACAGGCTTTGGCTATGGATGTTGATGCACTTAAAGCCGAAGTCAAGCGTTTGGATGAGGCCGGCGCATTGGAAGAGATTATCATTCATAATGACACAAAATATAAAATTAACAATATGCCGCACGCTACTGCTGACTATGGGGCTAATTATCTGGATTTGGAAGCGTTGAAAGTTCCGGTTTACGGAATGTCCGGCACAGATGGTTCAATTATCATTAACCGCGACACACCTTCCAAAGATGCCATTAAGCCGGCAACTTTAATGGAAAAGCGCGATGTTTACGGCGTTAATTTATGCTCCAGAAGGCTCGGCTCAACACTTTCAAACAGAGCCGTGATGTTTGTTGCACCGTCTGAGATTGCCAGTGCAGGTGATATTGCTTTATATTACAAGACCGAACAGCTCGCCTTTGTTGTCAGCGTTCGCGAAGATGAAACAGGGCAGATGTACGGTTTGATGTGGAATCCGGAAGAAAGGATCTATTTTGACAATGACGATTTCAAAAAACTGCATAAAGTTGTTGAAATTGCTTTGTAAAAAATATCTTTGAAGATATATTTTTAGGTTTAATTGTAATTTTGTATAGAGGTTAAGCTCGTGGAAGAATTAAATGATGTAGAATTTGGCAGTGACAAAAGTACTGAAGAAGCGCCGATTTTAGTTGCGCAACGCTATTTAAATATCTTCAGACAGATACACATTTTTAACAAGGACAAACGAACACAATTTGATGACGAGCTTTTGGCTCTTCCACAAAATATTACTGACTTTTTTAAACGTATGCCCGGTGGACGTTTGCTTGTTGAACATATTGAAGACGTTAAGACAGAACGGGGAATTTCTTTTGTAAAATCAAACAAAGAAGATTTCACGGACAGCAATGGTTTAAGTACTCCGGCGGTTCAAAATAACGATGTTTCTGCCGGTAATATGGTAATGGATGCTTCTTTTGCAGAAGCTTTGGCGGCTTCTATGGCTTCGGCTTTTAAGCAAGTGCCGACTCAAACCGCTGCAAGCGGGACTGACACTACTATTCTGACAAACTTAAACCGCACATTTCAACTTATTGCCGAAGAAATTCAGATGTCCCGCAGTTCTCTTTTAGAAGTTTTGAAAGAAACAAGACAAATTACAGACTCTGTTATTTCTTCTCAACTTGCAATTTCCCGACTTTTAGAGAAACTTTGTAACGAATCTGCCCATATTTCTGTTATGCCACAAAGAAAAGCAGAAACAAACGAAAATGCACAGTCACACCCTGAAGCTGTAAATATTAACCGTGATAACAACAGAAATACGGTTTTGCCGCAAGTGCAGAGTATTACATCAGACACCTCCAATATTTCAACTGGAAGCGATAATATAAAAAAGAAAAAAAAGAAGAAAAAACATAATAATCCGCAGGAATTACCAGCGCAAAATAATACTTCGGCGCAACCGCTACAACATCCTGCAACAGATATGGCTATTAAGTCTGAGAAAATTGCACCGGCTTTCAGCGGTATTATCAGAAATGTGGCCTCAAAACATAATGACGATTTTACTAATGTCCAGCTTGATGAGCCGTCTTTTGAAGATATGCCTTTTACTCAATATGACGATACGTTTTCTACCCCTGTACAACCGGATTTCAGGCCACAAAATATTGCAGCTGCTGAAGATATAAATTCTGTTCCATCTGAGTCGGAAACTTTTATTAAGGATCCCATAAAAGAAACGGATGCTGCCGGCAGATTTGATGATTTGATGGATAACGAGGCTGACTTTATACCGTCTGATACAGAATCGGATGCCATACAAAATATACCTGAATCGGAAATGTTACAGCCATCTGTTTCTGCTGAAGGAATCGATGATTTCCTGAGTAGTGACGGGTTAGAGTTTGCATTACCCGAGCAAGGCGTTTCTTTTGATGAACAGACACAAGAACCGGAACAAGCTTTTCAAACGCAAGAATTAAACCGCCTGCCGGATAGTGACGGCTTAGACTATGCCCTGCCGAAACAAAATAATATGCATCAGAAGCAGTTGCCGGAACAAGATGTTTCGCCATTTGAAGGGCTGGACAGCCTGATAAGCGGTGATGGGCTTGATTTTGCGCTGCCCGAACAAAGTACTACGGTTGAAGAACCTGAGCAGGAACAAGCCGAATTTAACGGATTGGACAGTCTGATAAGCAGCGATGGTTTAGATTTTGCTTTACCTGAACAAAATACAGACAATGAAGAAGCAACTTTTGAACCGACTCGCATTGATAGTCTGGATACTTTAACAAACTCTGACGGATTGGATTTTGCATTACCCGAGCAAAATACAGCGTTTGAAGAAGCCGTTTCCGAATCAGCCGGAGCTAACGAACTGGATAGTTTAATAACATTTGAACCGGAAACTGATTTTATTGAAGAAGCACAGCAACCCGATAACAACATAGTGGCCGACGTATCAGATAATTTTATTGCGCAAGATAATCCCGTTTCGCCGATAGAGCAACATTTTGACGCATCCCAACAATCTCAAGAACCGCAACACAGTCGTTATAGTGAAGAACTGGATAAAATCCGCGCGGCATTGACCAGTGATAATGTTGATATTTCCTCACTTGACCA
The DNA here is from genome assembly GCA_910580155.1 of uncultured Alphaproteobacteria bacterium. GTDB lineage: Bacteria > Pseudomonadota > Alphaproteobacteria > RF32 > CAG-239 > CAG-267. The sequence goes on along the minus strand of CAJTWX010000035.1, from coordinate 2,465 downwards.
GCCCATTGCTATAGATGATTACAGTGATGATGAAAATGTCGGAGAAGATGAAGTTGTTGACTTTAGCAGTAATTTGGATGCAGTTTTAAATACACAGCCGGCTACAGCAGAAACTTTGCCTGAAGAGGAAGAGTGGGAGTGGGAATATGTAGATGAAGATGGCAACCCGATTGATGGCTCTGATGGTGAAGGCGAAGATTGGGAATGGGAATATGTTGAAGATGACGGGCAAGAAAACGTGCCTGATAATAACAACAAATAAAGCATTTACAAATCGTATTCTATATTTTAGTTTTGAAGTATACGGGAGAAGAAAATGGCAGAATTTGACGAGATTAACGCAACAAAAGAATCGCTTTGGTACATAGATAACTATGTTTTGATAAGGGATTATTATGACCGTACGGTTTCAAGAATTGCTGCGAGATGTATTCGCAAAGGAAATATTGCCGTAGAGGATTATCCTTTTTTTCCTTATATTATTGATGTGTTGGAAGAGCTTTGCGAAACTGGCGATTACATCATTGAACATAAAGAACTACATCCGTATGTTGAGAAAAAAATTAAGGGCGGAATTGAAGCGCTTAGAAATAATTTAAACCTTTATAAGCAAGAGTTAGAAAGAAATGCGTCGGTGGAAATGACGGCAAAACAAGATGAAGATCTGAGTGCTGCCAAAGATGCGTTTAGCGGTTTTACCGACCAAGCAGACAATCCGACAGCCGGTGCCGGACAAAGTATTGACGAAGTTGTGGCCAAGCTGATGGCCGAGCAAGAAAAACTGGCACAAAAGAAAGATGACGATGATGAATAAATTTAACTTAAAAAAACAAAAGACATTATTATTTGTGTTATTTTCGCTGTTTTTAACCGTTGCCTGCAATGCTTATCAAGACGACAACGAAACGATTATCACACACAGTGTAACCAGCGAAAAAGAGCCGGATAATTTTTTGGTCTTACCACAGCAAAATCCCTATATGCTAAGAACAACCTTCAGAGCTAATGATTTGGATTTAGAAACACCGCTGCGTTGCAATGTTAATTGGAAAACGCAAGAAATGGTGCAGATTTTGCCACATAATAATGTGTCTTTCAGATTAGAGCGCAATGATATAAATGATGTTTTGCCGGATTTTGAGGTAAGGCATTTTACGTTTGATAATATTCCTGCCGAGCAGGCTTTATTGAAACTGACAGAAGAAGCGAATATTACCCTTGTTGCCAAAGATGCACCTTATCCGAATATTTACGGTAAAGATTTAAATGGCAGCTTTAAAGAAGTTTTGGAGATGGTTTCGCGCTCAGCTGATTTATTTTATCGATATGATGCAAAAATGAATTCGATCATTTTGAGCCGCAGAGCATCATTTACCTTATATGTTCCCAATTCAAGAACATTAATGATGGGCTTTCTTGATGTTTTGCGCGGCGTGGGTATTACGGATATGGTTACAAACTGGCGGGATTACAGCATTACATTTGAAACCAATCTTGAAACAATGGATAAAATCAACGGGCTTATCAATGACTTTGAAAACAATCCGACAATGATTATGTATGATGTCAGCGTGTTCAGAGTGATGGCAAACGAACCTTGCGGAATTGTCTGGAAAGACTTATTGAAAGACTTTAAATTCGGTAGTATAGCTACAGCACAAACCGGCGTTATCGGTAGAATTTTGACAGTAACCAATGATATTTCAATTGAGCAATTGCAAAAATTTGTTAGTAAATATGGGCAAATTCAGGAGATTTCCGAAGGACGTTTTGTTGTTCCGACACGATGGTTCTCACGATTTGATGTCGGACGTTGCGGCAAACTTGATAATATGGAATATCCGTTGTCGGTTTTGGCAAAAGCAGAGATTGAAAAAAGTAATCGAATCTTCTCGGAAATTACGCTGGATACGACTGATGGAGAAATTACCAAATTTAAAGTACGCAATAAATTAGGCGAAAACTTTTTAATTATCGGCCTGCCAAGCGAGATTTTTGGTCCTGCCGTGGAAGGGACTGAAACAATTGTTTATATTGTTCCGCGGTTGGTCAGATTATTAAAAACGGATGAGAAAATTAAAAACAAAATTTAATGAGGGTAAACGATGGCGGAAGATGATTCTTTGGACAGTTTTTTAGCTGGCAATACTCAAGAGACAGATATTGCTGAAAACAACACTGTTGCGGCACAAGTAACAGCGTCGCGTCCGAAATTAAAAAAAATTAAAAGAGCAAAAGTTCGTCCCTCAGTTGATGTTCCTCAGGCTCCGGAAAAAATTATGCCGGAAATTTCTACAGAACAGGAGCTGCCAGTTGATGTAGTCTCTGAAATTTCTGCGCCGGAAGAAAATATTGTTGAAAAAAACAATGAAGAAGAATCGGCGTCAGCACAAGCGACATCTCTTGTTACGGCTGCCGAAGCGCAAAGTATGGCAACAACAGATACACAGAATTCGTATGTTTTG